>JBBQAV010000085.1:0-12055 GCA_038316775.1 Gemmatimonadales bacterium
GAGCCTGCTAATGGGAGTCCCGTTCAACTGAGTGTATCGAATAGACGGCCGCATTGAAGCCTTCTGCGCGCTTATCTGGACTTCAGAGGCACGAACTATGAGCGTGTCTACTTGCTCCGCGCCGTTCACTATGCCGGTGACAATAACTGTGCCTGTTTCGGTGAACGTCATATTGCAGAGGACTGTGGTCTTTCCGGTGCAGCCGTCAGTGGTCTTTGAATCTCCGCCAGGACGAGGCTGCCAACTCCAGGAAATCACTCGGAGCGGAACTTGAATGCCTTTGATCGTGGTCGGAATGCTGCTCACTTGCAGCGTCGTGCCCGTTCCAGGCGAAGGAAGCGCGATAACTCCGGGGGGAGACTGGGCGGTGCCCGGGGTGAGGAGGTTAATGGCTGTGGATATCGCTTGCAGCGAAAAAATCTGTGCGCCGTCGTAAAGGGAATAGGTCCAGCAGGGTGTGTTGTCACACTCGTACGGCCACTGTCCGACCGCCGGCCCCCTTCTTATCGTACCCGCGCCTTGCACCAGGATGCTGTCAGACCGTACCTGTTGCCCTGCGCCAGCGCATCCAGACGGCCAAACCGTAGCGCCATAGGCAACCTGTACGTTGGTGTAGCATCCGTGTATCGAGTCATTCCGCTAATATCCAGAGGCGTCGACCAGGGATGAGCTCTTACTTGCGTGCGTGGTCGACACCAAGATCCTGCCGTCAACAGTGACCAGAGCTATTACAGGGTCGGCATACGTTGGAAGTGAGATGGCGGCCAGAGCCGGGCTGGTTTCATCCGTTAGAGAAAGGGTCATCCCAGAGACACCAGGCGGTACAACAGCTAGGGCTGGGCGTGGAACTGCGATCGGTTCAACAGGGAATTGCCGTTCCGCGCAGGCGAACGCTCCGATCATCGACGCCACAGAGAGGAAAGCTTTAGCGAATCGATTCATCCAGTGTCTCCAAGTTGAGAAAGACTCAATTCGAAAACAACTGTAGCATCCCATCACGACTCGCGAAATGTCACTTTCATATCACCGAAGTGTCGATTCTATATCACTTCGCCGTGGGGTGTGTCGCTAGACAATTTCTTCAGTTTCGCGGCGGAGGCGCTTTAATAGCGCAAATAGCCAGTCGCATTGGCGGCGCGCGCACTGACGCCGAAGTCGCTGGCGGGGGTTAGACCGAGGGATCGGGGATGCGTGTGCGCATAACTGGAAGAACGGCATTCCGGCGGCTTTCTAGAAAAGATTCGCTTGCGCGCGTGGACACGAATCTCATCGTGCATCCATGGCGAAGAAGGCCGCGGAAAGCGTCCATCGGGCTGCATGTTGATCGCTGCGAATCTTGCATTCGATTTTCTAGGATTTCGTGCTCCTCAAGCAGTCGCGCGTTCTCCCGGCGGAGGCGCCGATTCTCTACTTCCAGCGGGGGCACAACGCCAGGCGGCGCTTTCGTTTCCGCGGCGTCATTCTCTCTCCGCCGCCAGGTTCGTAACGTCTCGAGATGGGTTCGCCAGCACGCGCGCGATCTGTGCTAGCATCTTCGTCCCCGGCTCGGCGAGGCGAACTACCTCACGCCGAAACTCCTTGCGATATCCTCTGTGTGCTGATTTCCTCATCTCCCACTCACTGCCTCGAATCTCGATCGAGGGCTAGAGGTGTCCACTAAATCGGGGCAAGCTCACCGGCTTGCCTGACCGTTCGATCGCCTAGTACATCCGTCACCTTGGGGGTACCCGGGGTCGTCAGCGGCGCATCATGGAGCGAGGTCCCTGTCCGCCGTTTCACTCATGAACTCCGCGGAAGCACTAGCGGGCCCGCCTCCGCGATCGCCCCGAGAATCCAGAATCGCTTCCCGTCGAACCAGAAAATCGCGATTTGCCCCAGGTCATGCGCCAGAACGAGGGCTTCCTTCTGCGGCATGATGATCGCGACGCTGCACTCGCAGTGCGAGCGATCGGGAGAGCACGCATCGACGTGCGCGAACCTGTATCCGCTCGCTAAAAGCCGTTGATCCAGATCGCCCTTTCGCTTCTCGTTTTCCGCGGGCGAGAGATTCCGGCCTCGCGGATCGAACGCCGTGAGCACCGCGAACGGATCGCCGAATCCAGCGGCTTTGAGCTGCGACAACGCGCTCTCGGATGGAATCTTCCGCAGATCGATTTCCACCGGCGGATTGGTCGAGAAGGTGAGTATCGTCTCCGGGTATCGCGGCCAATCGGGATCGTGCTGCTCTGGCGTTGACGTCATGGCCGACCGAGTTACAAGGTTCGCACCACGGAGCTAACATGGTACACTCCTTGACCTGTCTCTACGCGTGAATTCGACCTAGATCTGGCCGGATCTCGTCTACGTCGTCCGCCACGGCGAGTCCGCCGGCAATGTCGCGCGCGATGCCGCCATTGAAGCCGGCGAGCCGAGGATCGATCTCGACATCCGGAACGTAGATGTCCCGCTGTCGCCGCTGGGGGAGCGCCAGGCGATTGCGGTCGGCAAATGGTTCGGCGATCTGCCGCCGGAGAAACGCCCGAACATTGTTCTCACTTCGCCCTACGTTCGCGCGCGCCACACCGCTGGTCTTATCGTGAAAACCGCCGGCATGCACCCCGACTCCTACTCTTTTATCGTTGACGAGCGCCTGCGCGAAAAGGAATTCGGAGTGCTCGATCGCCTCACTGCCCTCGGAGTCAAGAACCACTTCCCCGACCAGGCCGAATTTCGCCGCCTCCTCGGCAAATTCTACCACCGGCCGCCGGGCGGAGAGCTGGTGCGACGTGATTCTCCGACTGCGCAGCGCCACCGAGATGATGTCGCGCGAGTTCTGCGGCCAGCGTGTCCTCATCGTCTGTCACGCCGTCGTCGTGCTGTGCATGCGCTACGTCCTCGAGCACCTCACCGAGACGGAGCTGCTCGCCATTGACCAGGAGACTGAGATCGCGAACTGTTCCGTGACCGAATACGACTACGATGAGACCCTCGGCCCTCGCGGCAATCTCCGACTCAAGCTGTTCAACTTCGTGGCGCCGCTCGAAGAAGCGGGCGCTCCGGTGACGTCAGAGCCGGACGCCAAGATTGGCACGCGCTAGGGGCGGGACGCGGGTAGCGGGTAGCCGTCGTTATATGTGAAGTGCGTGCATTGGCCCGGTCGGCGTCGTCGGCGTGTTGCGGCGAATCGTCTCGCCCGCCGGCGCCTTCATCGGTAACGTCAGCACAAAAGTCGTTCCCATACCAACTCTGCTGGCGACGGTGACGTCGCCGCCAAGCAATCGCGCCAGCTTACGCGTGACACTGAGTCCGAGTCCTGTCCCGCCGGTTTTTCTGGTCGCGCTCTGCTCCGCTTGCCAGAAAGGCTCAAAAACATCCTCGATGTTCTCCGCCGCGATACCCACGCCCGTGTCCGCGATGCGAACCTCGAGAAAGTCCTTCTCCACCTTGCAGATGACCCGGACTTCGCCCTTCTCCGTGAACTTGATCCCGTTGGAGAGAAGATTGACGAGCATCTGCCGCAGCTTCGTGGCGTCGGTCTGGATCACTTGATCCGCCTCCAGCACCTCCACGATGAACTTGATGTCCTTCGCTGCGGCCATCGGCTCGACGAGCGCACTCGCATCGCCAAGCGTGTGGTTGATGGACATTGATTCCCATCTCACTCGCTCTCGGCCTACGTCCACGCGCGCGAATGTCAGAATCTCGTCGATGAGGCCCAGCAGATGCCGCGCGCTCGCGTTGATTCTTCCGAGCTGCTGCCGCTGAAGCTCCGTCACAGGGCCGGTGATTCCGTCGGACAGCAGTTCCTCGTATCCCATGATCGCGGTGAGCGGCGTGCGCAGCTCGTGGGACATCACGGCGAGAAAATCGGTCTTGCTGTTGTTCGCGCGCTCCGCCTCCGAGCGAGCGGTCTCGGCTTCGGTCCGCGCCCCCTCCGCGTGGGCGCGCGCCTGCTGCTCGAGCAGCAGAAGATCGACGCGCTCCTTGTCGGTACCACGGAGCACGCGTGCCGACCATAGCACCAGTCCAACAAAAGTAAGAATCGTGGCAACCGCGAAAAGCAGAATGCCGAATTCAGTGTCGTAGATTCCGGCCGCTTCGCCCATCCTTCGGAAGATCCCGAGGAATACGGGTGCGAAAAGAGCAGCGGGGAGAAGCCTTCGTGTGAGCACTCCCGCGGGTCCTTCGTCCAGCAGCAGCGACGCGACGCCGCGATCGTGCACTGCAACGAGAATCCCGACTCCGAGAGTCAGAAGGCCAATCGCCGTCGACAGCGCCATGCCGGAGGATTGCGACAGACTGTACATCCCCCGTACACCGAACGCATAGCCGAGAATCGCGACGAGCGCGATGAGAAGTCCGGGCGTCGCGAACATCTGCGCCCGCAGATCCTGCTTCCTCCGATCGTGCGGAATGTTGAGTAGCGCCAGCGCCAACAGCAGAAAAGTGCCGGCGGTATTTATAGCCATCCGTCCGGGCGGATAATAGGGGAGCTGTTTCAGCTTATCGCCGAACAGAAGCAGGTCGAAACCTGATTCCTTGCCGCGCAGAAACTCGTAGAGAGTGAGTCCCGCGACTGTGGCGACTAGCGCGGCGAGGGTCTGCTGAATCGCTTCGCCGGCCGGCGTTCGTTTCGGACGAACAGCCATCGTCAGCGCGCCACCGGCCAGAACGAAGCAGAGAGCAGTGAGCGGGAGTACTCGGAAACCGCCAACCGTCGAAGCGGTAATCCACGACAGGTCCAACACCCAACCCACGAGAACTACGGCGCCAAAAATCGCAACGGCGCTGCCTGCAATGATGGGCACTCGCTCGAAGAAGCCGATCAACGGGCTGTGACGGCCCGGTGTGCTGAGTGCAGCTGTGGGGGGATTGGCCATGGCGCGATGTAGACCGAAAAACCTATTCGCGAATGTTGGCGAGTGCAATTCTACCAGGGAATCGGTTTGCGATCCCTGAAGAACAATCCTGACGGACCGCTGTCGGGAATCGTCGCGAGCCACACAACAGTCTCGGCTCCCTTATAGAGCGTACGAGTGGCACCGCCTCCACCCATGCCTGTTTGTACCCACCCGGGATCGACCGAGTTCACGAGGATTCCCATCCCCTCCGTTTCGGCCGCGAGAGCTCGGGTCAGGACGTTGATTCCCGCCTTCGACAACCTGTACGCGAGGTACCCCGCGCCCATTTCCGTGAGTGAGCCCATGCTGCTCGACATGTTGACGATTCGCCCGTGGCGCCGGCTTTTCATTATTGGTATCGCGAGGCGCGACAGGAGCAGTGGTCCATAGACGTTCGTCTGCATCGTGTCGCGGACGATCTCGAGCTCCTCCAGGGGATCGGCATCGGCTTCCTCGATCATGATCCCAGCGTTGTTCACCAGGATGTCGATTCGCCCCACATCACGCCGCACCCAGTTCATGCATTCGCGAATACTCTGGACGTTCGCGACATCCAGCTGCCGCGCTTCGACCGGCAGCGCAGCCTCGATCATCTCGCGCGCGGCGGCGACTCCCTTAGCGGGGTCGCGCGAGCCAAGTATGACTTTGATACCGAGCCGAGCGAGTTGGCGGCATGTTTCCAGGCCGATGCCTCGATTGCCGCCCGTTACCAACGCAATTTGCTGCTCGGCCATTCTGTATTCCCGATTTGAAATGTTCTACGACAGTAGGATAGTCATAGAATCAGGCATCCCGAGCAGCGCCGTAAGTGCCTGTTGGACTTGAAGTTCGGAACATCTGGATCCGCGAGCGTAAAACGTAAGACCGCGCGCTCTTCTGGCAAGTTTGAGAGAGACGGCAGTATCATTGCACTAGTTGGCCCCTCCGCGTTTCCCCTCCCCTTCCATGACCGCATCCCGTCTAAACGCACCGGCACGCTCTTCGTCTCCTGTCTCGAAGCAGGAGATCGCGAGCCTCCTTACGGAGGCGCGCGAGCGAACGCTGCTGCTCATATCGGGGCTGTCGGATGAGGACCTGCACCGGCAGCACGATCCGCTGATGAGTCCGATCATCTGGGACGTGGGACACATCGCGCATTTCGAGGAGCTCTGGCTGACGCAGAATCTCGATGGCCCTATCGAGTTCTCCGAGATGCCCGGTCTGTACAATCCGTTCGAGCATCCGCGCGCTACGCGGGCCGCCCTCGCACTGCCGACTCTGGCGGAGATGATGGACCGGCTGCGCGAGATCCGCTCGCGGGTTTTCGATCGTCTCGACTCGGTCCAGCTCGACGAGCGGAATCCGCTGCTGCGGGATGGCTACGTCTTCAACATGGTCCTTCAGCACGAGTACCAGCACAACGAGACGATCCTCCAAACGCTGCAGCTGAAGCAAGGCGAGCCTTATCCTGCACCGCGGAATCGCGCGTTCGCGAAGCAGGCTCCTCCCGGAGATGAGATGGTGTCGTTCGAGGGAGGAACAGTCACAATCGGAACGAACGACAGGAGTGTCGCCTACGACAACGAGAGAGCGCAGCACGAGATGGTTCTGCCTCCGTTTCTCATCGATCGCACTCCTGTTACGAACGGGCGCTATCTCGAGTTCATGGCGGACAAGGGATACGCGCGCGAAGAGCTGTGGTCCGAAGGGGGCCAGCGTTGGCTGGCGGAAAGCGGAGCAACGTCGCCGAAGTACTGGACTCACGATGGCAATTCATGGATCACCCGAACGATGGATCTCACGCGCCCGGTTGATCCAAGTCGGCCGGTCTCCCACGTGTGCTACTTCGAGGCGGAAGCATTTGCCGCCTGGAATAAGAAACGACTCCCAACCGAGTTCGAGTGGGAGACCGCCGCATCGTGGGATCCTTCGTCCGAAGTCGCGCGCGATTTCCCCTGGGGCAACACCGCGGAGGATTTTACGATTGCGAACATCGACCAGCTCTCGTTCGACACTGCGCCTGTCGGCACCTATAAGCACAATGTTTCGCCGATCGGCTGTTATGGAATGATCGGCGATGTGTGGGAATGGACGTCCAGCGATTTCAGCGCGTATCCCGGCTTTCAAAGCTTTCCGTACAAGGAGTACTCGGAGGAATTCTTCGGTCCCGACTACAAGGTGTTGAGAGGCGGCTCCTGGGCGACTCGGCCCGGCGCCATCCGCAATACTTTCCGGAATTGGGACTACCCGATCAGACGGCAGATCTTCAGCGGATTCCGTTGCGCGCGGAACGCATGAAGAACGTGCATCGTCCGTCCCACGTTTCGGGCGTCACTCCGCCATACACCGTGCGTCGCTCGCGCGCACAGATGGTCCGCGACGTGCGCCAGGGCCTGACGGCGTCACCGAAGCAGCTGTCGCCGAAATATTTCTACGACGAGCGCGGGTCCGAGCTGTTCGAGGAGATCACGCAGCTCCCCGAGTATTACCTGACGCGCGCCGAGCGATCGTTGCTCGAACGGAAGATTGGGGAGATCGTCGCGGTGGTCCAGCCATGCTCACTCGTCGAGCTCGGTGCCGGCAGCGCGACGAAGACGCGCATCATTCTCAACGAGATGCGCAAGAATGGATGCGCCGAGTGTTATGTACCTGTCGATGTCAGCAAGGATTTTCTGGAAGCGACAGGACTTCAGCTTCGTGCAGACTACCCGGATATCCGGATCACTCCGCTGGTTTCCGACATCACCGAGCCTTTCGCGATTCCGCCCGTTGCGAGCCCGACACTGGTTGCTTTTCTCGGTAGTACAATCGGAAATTTTTCCCGGGACGAGGCGATCTCACTCCTCTCGCACATTGCGGGTGAGATGGGATCTAAAGACAGATTTCTGCTCGGGGCGGACATGATCAAGGATCCTGACGTAATCCATCGCGCCTACAACGATTCGCAGGGCGTGACTGCCGCGTTCAACCTGAATATTCTGGAGCGGCTCAATCGTGAGCTTCTCGCGGATTTCTCCGTGAGCGATTACGAGCACCGCGCATTCTATAGTAAGGACAACCACAGGGTCGAGATGCACCTCGTCGCGAAACGGGCACACAAGGTGACGATTCCCGAGATCGGCGAGATCTCTCTCGAGAAGGGCGAAACCATTCGGAGCGAGCTGAGCTACAAGTACGACCGTCCGATCCTCCAGGACATCCTTACTGCGTCGGGACTCGCGATCGAGAAGTGGATGCCGGCCGCTGACGGCGCTTTCGCACTGGCGCTTGCCCGCTCGGAGGGCTGAGCCCGCCTCGTGAGCCTCACCGAGGCGCAGTTGCTGGAAGACATCCGGCAGCGATTGTTCGCTCCGTCGAGATCGGCGACGCCTCGCGCGGTCGGTCTGGAGCTCGAGCTGATCCCGCTGGTAAAATCGACGCGGAAGCCGGCGCTCGTTGCCAGAGGCAGTAGTCCTTCAACCGGCGATGTCCTGTCGCAACTTGGAGAGCGCGAACGGTGGACCGAGCAACCGGCCGGCGACGATCCGTCCTCGTGGACTCTTCGAGATGGAGCACGCATTTCGTTCGAGCCCGGCGGACAGCTCGAGATCAGCACGAGTCCGCACGCCACGGCGTCGTCCGCGATTGAATCGACTCGCGCGGTGATCGGCGTCCTTGGCGATGCGATGGCCAGGGAAGGGATCGAGCTGATTGCGCACGGGGTGGATCCGTACAATGGCATCGATGCCGTTCCGCTCCAGCTGCACCGCGAGCGATACACCGGGATGACCCGCTATTTCGAGTCGATTGGACCCTCGGGCGTGCGGATGATGCGTCAGACGGCGGCGCTCCAGATCAACCTCGAGCGAGGGGAAGATCCGGTGTCGAGATGGCTTCTCCTCAACTCGATCGCGCCGGTCGTGGTGGCCCTGTTCAGTAACTCGGCGAGCTACGCCGGAAAAAAGATCAACCACGCCAGCTATCGCGCGCACCTCTGGCGTACACTCGACAATTCACGCACCGGCATTCCGTACGACGAAGCGGATCCCGTTTCGCGATATCTGGATTTTGCGCTCAAGGCATTCGCGATGCGCAGTGGCGGTGACGATCGTCCATATCGGACATTCCGTCAGTGGATGACCGCCCCCGAAGTGAATCTGGAAGAGTGGCAGTTTCATCTCTCTACCCTCTTTCCCGAAGTGCGTCCCAAGGATTATTTCGAGCTCCGTTCGGCCGACACCATCGAGGGTGAGTGGTTGGCGGCACCAGTGGTGTTCGTCACGTCTCTGGTTTACGACCGGGCGAGCGCGCAGAGAGCGTTCGAGATCGTGGGTATGCCCGACTCCCAACTCCTGGAGCTGGCGGGAATCAAAGGCGTCGCGCATCCCGCGCTGCACAGAATGGCTCGCGCGCTCGCGGATATTGCTCTCGACGGCGCGCAGACATTGGGCGAGGATTACATCTCCGTCGAGGATCGCCAGACTGCGTCCGAATACTTTGACCGTGTGCTGGCCGGCCGTTAACCTACCCGCTTCAAGCATTCAGCTCGCACAATGACACCTGGTTCGCTTCTACTGCTCGCGCAGATCGCCTCCACGTCTCCTGTTCAGGCGGCGATTCGCATCAACCAGCTCGGGTATCTCCCCGACGCGCCGAAAGTCGCGGTCTTTTGCGCGCTCGAGAAAACGGAGCTGAACGACTTCGTCGTCACAGATGGCACTGGGAGAAAGATTCTCCAGCGGCCTGCTCTTATTGCAAGACCATTCGGACCCTGCGTCTCCAACTATCGCCTCGATTTCTCCTCAATACGGACTCGGGGCGATTACCTCATCTCGGCCGGCGGTATCACTTCTCAGGTAGTTCGTGTTCGCGCGAACGCGTACGCGGGCGCTGCGGACACGCTGCTCTACTATATGAGAGAGCAGCGCTCAGGATACAATCCGCTGTTCAAGATGGTGGTCCACACCCGCGATGGAATCGTTGTCGATGATTCCGCGCGCGTGGGCAAGTTCGTTCCGGTGACGGGCGGATGGGCGGACGCATCCGACTATCTCCAGTACGTGATGACGTCGGCGAACGCGACGTTCGTGATGCTTATGGCCTACCGCGACCATCCATCTGCATTTGCCGACCACTTCGATGCGCGCGGGCTCCCTGAGAGCAACGGAATATCAGATGTGCTCGACGAAGCGCGTCACGGGCTTGCGTGGCTCGTGCGGATGTTCCCGTCTGATTCGGAGATGTACAACCAGCTCGGTGACGATCGCGATCACACCTACTGGGACACTCCTCCGAATGACTCGGCGGATTACGGTTGGGGCAAGGGAAAGGAGAGGCCGGTATATCCATGCACCGGAAAGCCGCAGGGACTCTTCCAGTACAAGAACAGGTCGGATGGACTGGCCTCGACCGCGGGCAAATACGCGTCGACGTTCGCGCTCGGTGCTGCGATCTATCGTAAGAGCGATCCGACTTTTGCCGCCAAGCTGCACCAGCGCTCGCTCGCCGCGTACGCGATCGGGAAAAGGTTTCCGGGCGTCTGTCAGGGAGCGCCCGGGCGCGCACCATACTATTACGAGGAAGACAACTGGGCCGACGACATGGAGCTCGCCGCGGCGGAGCTGTACGCGCTCACCCGCGACCGTGCGTATCTGCGCGATGCGCTCGGCTACGCATCACGGGAGCCCGTTACTCCATGGATGGGGGCGGATACCGCTAAGCACTATCAGTGGTATCCATGGCACAACAACGGTCACTTCGAGATCTGGCGCAACGCAAATGCCGCCGGCAGAAAGATCGTCGCCGAGTATTACAGGAAGGGTTTGGCAGCGGTGGTGGGTCGCGCCGACAATGGATTCAGGATTGGCATTCCGTTCATCTGGTGCTCGAACAATCTCGTGGCTTCTTTTGCCACGCAGGCGTACTTGTACCGCAGTATGACCGGCGACAACCAGTTCCGAGAGTACGAGCAGGCAGCGCTCGATTGGCTGTTCGGCACGAACCCGTGGGGCGTCTCGATGATAATCGGGCTTCCGCACGATGGCACCTTCGCGCGCGATCCGCATTCTGTAGTTGCGAAAGAGATGCACGTCGAGCTGACGGGCGCGCTCCTCGACGGTCCCGTGTACACGTCGATCTACAAGAATCTCCGGGGCATCAGCCTCCACGACCCCGATGAGTACGCTCCATTCAACACCGGCTTCATCGTCTATCACGACGACGTCGGGGACTATTCCACGAATGAGCCGATTATGGACGGTACTGCGAACCTGAGTTACCTGCTGGCCGCGATGAGCAGTGGCACCCGGCCGCGCTGACTGTCTACAGCAAAAAGAGCAAATGCCCGAGCTGCCTGATATAACCGTCTACATCGAGGCCCTCGCCTCGCGCGTGGTCGGGCAACCGCTCGAGCGAGTCCGCATCGCCAAGCCGTTTCTGCTCCGTTCAGTCGATCCTCCCATCAGCGCAGCGAATGGCAAGCGAGTGACCGGCATCCGGAGAATGGGAAAGCGGATCGTGCTCGAGCTGGAGGACGATCTCTTCCTCGTGATCCATCTCATGATCGCCGGCCGTCTGCGTTGGGTGCCGACGGGAGCAAAGGTGCCGGGCAAAATCGGACTCGCTGCCTTTGATTTCCCGAACGGCACGTTGATTCTCACCGAGGCAGGCTCCAAGCGGCGCGCGTCACTCTGGCTCGCGCGCGGCGAGCAGTCACTCGAGCAGTTCGAGCGCGGCGGCCTGGAGGTTCTCGATACCGATCTCGCGCAGTTTACTGCCCGCCTGGTCCAGGAGAATCACACTCTCAAAAGGTCTCTCACCGATCCGCGGCTGTTCAGCGGAATCGGGAATGCCTACTCCGACGAGATTCTACATCGAGCGAAGCTGTCTCCAGTAAAGCACACGAGGCGCCTGACCGAGGAAGAGACAGCGCGATTGTTCGAAGCCACGAAGGCGACGCTCATCGAATGGACAGAGCGCCTGCGCAAGGAATCGGCGAACGATTTCCCCGCCAAGGTGACCGCATTCCGTGAGGACATGGCCGTTCACGGCAAATTCGGAAAGCCGTGCCCCGTTTGCGGCACGCCGGTCCAGCGCATCCGCTACGCCGACAACGAGACCAACTACTGTCCCCGCTGTCAGACCGATGGCAAGCTGCTCGCCGATCGTGCGCTCTCGCGCTTGCTAAAACAGGATTGGCCGCGCTCGATCGACGAGCT
>JBBQAV010000086.1:0-11814 GCA_038316775.1 Gemmatimonadales bacterium
TTCGGGACGCGCTTCCGCGCCGAGCTTCACGCTCCACTCCCGGCCCTTCGAGTCCTTCACATCGTATCCGGGTTGCGTCCCAACCGCTTTCTCTTCCTTGAACTCGTAAAGCTCGTTCGGATCCGGCGCGTTCTTCGATCCACCGACGCCGAGGAACAGGTCTCGCTGCGCGAGATCGGTGGGCGGAATCCAGAGCTGCGCCAATCTCACGGGATCGACGGTCGGGCGGCCGTTGAGCGAGCACGAGATCGCGATCATCGATAGCGAGATGGCGATTGACGCGCGCAGAATCCGCGACGCGCTGAAAGGCGCGCGCAGGCTCATGGCGTGAGCTGTCCCATCGTGAGGAACACTCTGGTGCCCTCGCCGCTTCCGAGGCCGACATCCACTCTCGCCCAGGTCTCCCAACCCTTCATGATGCTGAGGCTGAATCCGGCGTCGCGGCGGAGATCAGTGAAGTCCAGATCCTTGCGGACGAACGCCACCTTTCCCGCATCGGCAAACAACGTCGCGTCAACCGGACCCCAAATTGGTATGCGATACTCGGCCTGAACGAGAAGCAGATTTCTATCTCTGAACCGAAGGTCGCGGTACCCGCGGAGCGACGCATCAGTTCCGTCCGATCCAATCCGGTCGTCGTGAACACTTCGTATCGAGGATCTTCCCCCGAGCGTGGGCATCATGGCGAACGGAATCTCCTCGCCATTGCTGGGTGTCAAGATCGCTGACCAGCCGCTCAATGTCAGGCGATGGAGACGACCGAAACCGGTGAAAACCTGTTGCGCTTCGACGTCGAGTCGCGTGAAGTTGAAGAGATCGGCATCCTGCTGGTCGTAGATCGCGTACGTGACGCGAGACCTGGTGCCCTGGTAAAACGCGTCACCGGGAGGGGCGGGAATGTGAATGTCGACGGCACCCTGGTAGCGCCCGAACACCGGGTGAAAAAACAGGCCAGGCGTTTCGGCCGGAAGGAATCGCTGCTCGATCGTTGGCAATCGTTTGCCAGACGTCGCAGAAGGCCAGATCTCTTCGACTCGTCCGGAGAGGGCCAGCCCGGGAGTAACGCGGAATTTCCCGTGAGCTCCGATCACCGGATCGCGATAAGAGAAACTCGTCCGGTTGAACAGGTTGCTGTTGGGACCAGACCCGAAAAAATCGAGCTGCGTCATCTCGCGCACACGTCCAAAGGCCTCGAGCTGCGCGCGGCGATTTTTGTACCCGGCAATCGCTTCGGCCAGCCAGTAATTGTTCCAGGTGTAGAGAGCTTTCGCACTCGCATTCCACGGTCCCTTGCCGGGCGAGCTATAGCTCAGTCCGGCACCCAGACCGCCACCTGATGCGATTCCCCCGATGACAGGGTGCAACGGCGGATCGAATATGGAATGAAGCCGGATGACTGCGCGCTCCAGCTTCGCGAACATCTCGGTGTTCGGCGTTACGGGCTGTTCGGACTCGCGTTCCTGACCCAAGGCGGACGCGGAGGCCAGCGCCAGCATGACGATGAGTCGGACCGGATGCGCCAGTCTCATTCGTCGTGACATCGCGGCAGTCGAAACCACGTCACACTCACGGCAGTCGAACCCACGTGACACTCACGCCGAATTGCATCCCCGACGAGCCGCGAAATACTCTTTGCAGTCCGACCTGTACGTCGAGTCCACGAAATCCCAACTGCTGAATACCGAGGCCGCCGCCGAGGAAAAAGCTCCGCGCCGCCGGCTTGCCCTGGCCGGAGCACTCGACGTCCCAGACCAGACCCGGTGTTATGAAGCTTACGAAACGGAATCGCTCTCCTGTCGCGACCGAGAGCGGCACCCCCGCGTCGAATGTGCACGCATTTACATCGGGGGTGACTTTGGGGGCGTATCCGATACCCATCTCGGTGCCGAGTGTAGTCGTGGCATCGCTATCCCCCCACAGCGACGCGACGGTAGGCCCCGCAGTCATGAGATTGAAGCGCGCGCGCGCGCCATAAATACTGTGGCCCCCGCAATCCGTGATGGTGCTCTGGCAATGCTGCCGCCATTGATAACCGCCGGTGACACCGAAAATCGATCCGCCGCGCATCTGAAGGTCGACGCCGCCGGCAACCGCGAGAAGATCCTCGAGTCCGCGGTCCCGTCGCTGGCCCGCCTGCAGTCGGAATCCCCAGTAGTTGTAGTCGCGGCTTGCGGGCATTGGCAACGCCATCGGTGGAAGCGCCCCAATTGGAGTCGCCTCGAACGCGAACAAGGGCGGTGGCACTGTTGCCTGGCCTCGGGCAACCTCCGTTCCCGCGAAAATACCAGCGATCAACAGGAACTTCGCCGCGACGCGAGCCGAGGCCGGAAGTGAACTGGTGCGCGAGTTCATCAGCGGAGCTCCAGCCAGCGAGTGTAGGCGAGGCCACCAGTGCGGCCTGCCGGATAGCGGAATACGCGAAGCAGGACACCCTTTTCCTTCATGATGTCTATGCGCATGAATCCCGCATGGTGCTGGCTGGCGTAATAACTCTCGCGCAGCCTGACGGCGCACTCCGTTTTCGAGTCAGAGCCGGCACCGCTGACGAGGACGTAGTCAACGTTGAGACCGCCGCGCAGGACCTGAAGGTTGTGATCATGACCCGCGATGAAGGCGAGGGGCGGGTGTCCCGCGAACGCGCTGCGCAGTGAATCACGCATGGTCTTGTTTCCGGACGACATAATGTCCTGACTCTGTCCGCCGAATCGGCGGAATGGCCCTGTAATGCCGCAGTAGCCGCCGTGCATTCCACCGGTCATCAGCGGATGGTGCGCGGCGACGAAAACGACGCGACCCTTGCCGGACGGCCGCACCTGCTCTCGCAACGCCTCTGTAACCTCCGCCATTGTGCTCGCCGGGCACTTGGAGGTGCTGTCGCGCACGATAAACGAGTGCAGCCACCATTGCGTGTCGAGTTCAACGAGTCGGAGACGCCCGATGTCGATCGGGACAGGTCCTGGACAACCGTTGCTGGGAAGCAGCCGAATATCCCGGCCCCCCGCCAGCGATGCGATCATGCGCTCCTGCAGGCGTATCGAGTAGAGCCCGAACTCCGTCGCGTTCGACCAGTCGTGGTTCCCGGGGATGAAGATTCCGCGAACACCGGGTGGAATCGCCCTCACCTCGGCCTCGAGCCGGCGCCGCGCATCCGCCCATTCCGCAGCGCCCTCTGCGGGAATCCCCGCCGGATATACGTTGTCGCCGAGGTAGACGATAATGGTCCGCCATGGAGCGACCGAGGCCTGGGCCGCAAGAGAATCGAGCGGGGAACCAACTTTTCGCGGATCCTGCTCGCCCGCGTCGCCGACGAAAAAGATGGTCGTCTCGATTTCTGACGCCGGAATTTCCTGCAGGGACACGCGATGCCGGCAGCCAGCTGCAAGAGCCAGCAGCAGCACACATAGTTTTTTGTCGATCATTGGACGCTGGGGGACGCACAGTCCGCGCCATCGCCTATGCGTGTCGAGCCAAAATCAGTCCTGCGGAGCGGCACGGTGCATGCCCCATCGGGTTGTGGGCCTATTAATCAGGAGGACGAGATGGCAGACGAGAAGAATAGGGAACCGTTGATTCCGCGCTCGACCGACGAGGAGAATCCGGCGCTCGACACCGCGTCCGCGGAGTCGCCGCGCAAGCAGGCCGAGCCGCTACGCAAGGAGAAGGTCGAGGAGCCCGACGTGAACATTGTGGATCCTCTGCATGGGGGAAATCCGCCCCGCACGACGACGGGCAAATTCACCGCGCCAAAGTTCGGCGCGGCAGGCAGTGGGGGAGCAGAATTCGAACCGGGACCGGAGAGAGACTAACTGGCATTCCGTCGAGGGCCGTGCCTCTGGACGCAACCCGCACAATGCCATACATTTAGCTATGGCAACCACGACTCGGCCATCGAGCAAGCCCGCCTCTCCGGCCAAAGCCGGAAGCGGGCTTTCGCGCATCAAAGGCTCAGCGCCCGCCGAACAGGGACTTCCGCGAGTAAGAACCGAGATGGTTCTTACGTTCGACGACGTCCTCCTCACTCCCCGACATTCCCTGGTCCATCCCAAGGACGTGAACACCGGCTCGCTGTTCACGAGGGGAATTCCGCTAAACGTGCCGTTGGCTTCAGCCGCGATGGACACGGTGACGGAATCCGACATGGCGATGGCGATGGCCCGGGCGGGAGGCATCGGCGTCATTCACAAAAACATGTCGATCGACCGTCAGGCAGCCGAAGTCGACCGCGTGAAGCGATCCGAGAGCGGGATGATCCTCAATCCGATCACGCTCTCGCCCGAAGGAACTCTCCGGGAAGCGGTGGCGCTCATGAGGCGCTTCAAGATCTCCGGCGTCCCGATCGTCAACCGCGACGGACAGCTCGTCGGAATCATTACCAACCGCGATTTGCAGTTCGAGCGCAACCTGGACCGGCCGTTGCGCGAGGCGATGACGTCGAAGAATCTCGTCACCGCTCCGGTCGGCACCACGCTCGATGAGGCCGAGGCGATACTCGGAAAACACAGAATAGAGAAGCTGCCGGTGGTTGACGAGAAGGGAGTCCTTCGCGGCCTGATCACTGTTAAGGACATCCACAAGCGGCGCGATTTCCCGAATGCGAACAAGGATCAGCACGGGAGACTCCGCGTGGCGGCAGCAATTGGCGCCGCGAACTATCGCGATCGCGCTCGTGCCCTCGTGGATGCTGGAGTCGATGTCCTGATCGTGGACACCGCGCACGGCCACTCGGAAGGAGTGCTCGAAGCGACCTCCGTCGTCCGAGAGATGTTCCCGGATGTTCAGCTCGTCGCCGGCAACATCGCGACGCGGGAAGGAGCAAGAGCGCTCGTCGAGCGAGGGGTGGACGCCGTGAAGGTCGGCGTCGGCCCGGGCTCGATCTGCACAACGCGCATCGTCACCGGCGTCGGAGTGCCGCAGCTCACCGCGATCTTCGATGCTGTCGAAGGCGCGGGCGAGATTCCCGTTATCGCTGACGGCGGAATCAAGTATTCGGGTGACATCGTGAAGGCAATCGCCGCGGGCGCGTCGAGCGTGATGATGGGCTCGATGCTCGCCGGCACCGAGGAGAGCCCGGGAGAATCGCTTCTCCTCGAGGGACGCCGGTTCAAGATGATTCGCGGCATGGGAAGTCTCGGCGCGATGCAGGACGGAAGCGCCGACAGATATTTCCAGGAAGGCGAGATGTCCGCGAAGAAGCTCGTGCCCGAGGGAATCGAGGGGCGAGTTCCGTACAAGGGCCCGGTGAGCGACGTACTGTTCCAGATGGTGGGAGGACTCCGCAGCGGAATGGGCTACGTCGGATGCGCGAACATCGACGAGCTCCGTACCGAGTCGGAGTTTGTGCGCATCACCGCCGCGGGGCTGCGGGAATCGCACCCGCACGACGTTACGATCACGCGCGAGGCACCCAACTACTCGCTGTAGCGTTTCCTTGACATTGCGTCGGGCGTCGTCACAACTTTTGACGGCTCGGCTGTGTCGAACTGGTTTCAGAGTCCGGCGTCACACTACCCACGCTTTCGGAGTTTTCCAATGGGCTTATGGACGAAGAAGAGCATCACGGTCCTGCAGGCTGAGGCCGCGGGTGAATCCTCCGAGCACTCGCTCCGCCGCGCGCTCGGTGCTCTCAACCTCACCACGCTGGGCATCGGTGCGATCATCGGCGCCGGAATCTTCGTGCTGACGGGAACCGCCGCCGCGCAGTACGCCGGACCGGCAATCGTCATCTCCTTCATTGTATCCGGATTGGGATGCCTTTTCGCGGGTCTGTGCTACGCCGAGTTCGCGAGCATGATCCCGATCGCCGGCAGCGCATACACGTATGGCTATGCGACTCTCGGTGAGTTTGTCGCCTGGATCATCGGGTGGGACCTGATCCTCGAGTATCTGTTCGGCGCTTCCACCGTCGCGGTGGGATGGTCCGGCTACTTCACTGCGTTCATGGACCAGATCGGCATTCACATGCCGACGACGTTCACCACCGCTCCGTACCAATATCATGAGATCGCTAAGCTCGACCCGGTGACGAACGCCCTCATAGCACCCGCCGGCTTTTCGCACACCGGCGCGATAGTCAATCTCCCCGCGATAGTGCTGATCGCTCTCATGACGACGCTTCTCGTCATCGGCATCAAGGAATCAGCGCGCTTCAACAACTTCATCGTCATCCTCAAAATCACGATCGTTCTGCTCGTGATCGGATTCGGGTTCATGTACGTGAACCAGGCGAACTGGCATCCCTTCATTCCACCCAATACCGGGGAGTACGGCCATTACGGCTGGAGCGGAATCGTCCGCGGTGCCGCTGTCGTATTCTTTGCCTACATAGGATTCGATGCGGTGTCTACAGCGGCGCAGGAGGCGAAGAATCCGCAGCGAGACATGCCGATAGGAATTCTTGGCTCACTTGCGGTGTGCACTGTCCTGTACATCCTGATGGCGCTCGTGATGACCGGACTCGCGCACTACACCGAGCTCGACGTTCCTCACCCGGTGTTCGTCGCGATCGAGAGGGCCGGCCCGGCGCTCGCCTGGCTCGGCTCGATCATCAACATTGGAGCGATCGCGGGATTGGCGTCGGTGGTGCTGGTGATGCTTATGGGCCAGCCTCGAATCTTCTACTCGATGGCGCGCGACGGACTGCTTCCCCCAGTCTTCGGGAAAGTTCACCCGCGTTTCAAGACGCCGTACGTGACGACGATCCTCACTGGCACAGTCGCCGGCATCGTCGCGGGGCTCTTTCCGATCGGGCTTCTGGGTGAGCTGGTTTCCATCGGCACACTGCTCGCATTCGTCATCGTCTGCGCGGGCATCATCGTGCTGCGCTACAAGTCGCCCAATCTGGCGCGTCCGTTCCGTACTCCGTTCGTGCCGCTGGTTCCGATTCTCGGTATTCTCATTTGCGGCTACCTGATGGTGAGCTTGCCGAGGGCGACGTGGGAGCGGCTCATCGTCTGGATGATCATCGGGCTCGCGATCTACTTCCTTTACAGCAGATCGCATTCGAAGCTGGCCCGCGCGGAAGGCAGTGATTGACCTTCTAAGCGTTCCCCAGCGACGACGGGAATCGATCGAGCGTCTCGCGCAGGAGCTCCGCGCGGGGCGCTCTGTCGCAATATCCACTCACATCAATGCCGATGGCGACGGGTGCGGATCCGAGACCGCACTCTCGCGCCTGCTCGGCCAGATGGGACTCAGCTCGCGCATCGTCAACCCGACGCCGTGGCCGGATATGTACAAGTTTCTCCTGGGCGACGACGTCCGCGATGCGAGCGACCAGGGTGCCAAGGCGCTCAAGGAATCGGATGTCCTGATCGTTCTCGACATCTCCGACGTCAAGCGACTTGGCGTTCTCGCCGAGGCGGTGAGAAAGCTCACTATTCCGAAGCTGGTGATCGATCACCATCTCCCGAGCGACGAGCCGCCCAGCAAGCTGATGCTGGCCGATACAGCCGCCTGCGCGACGGGTGAGTTGATCTACGACTTCGCAGCCGTTCTCGGACTCAAAATCACATCCGATGTAGGCAGGGCGCTCTATGTGGCGCTGCTCACCGATACGGGCGGCTTTCGATTCAGCAATACTACCGCGCGTTGCCTGAGCATCGCGGGCCAGCTGATCGCTTCGGGGGTTGAACCGGAGGAGATGTACGGGCGGCTCTATGCCTCGATGCCGGTGGGGCGTCTGCATCTCCTGCGCGATGCGCTCGCGACGCTGGAAGTCGATCCCGAGTACGGCATCTCGTGGATCTCCGTCGCCGCCGGAGCGGCCGAGCAGTATGGTTTGAGGTCCGAGGATCTGGAGGGAATCGCCGAGCATCCGCGCTCGATTGGTGGGACGAGGCTGGCGCTCTTTTTCCGCGATCTCGGGCACGACAAGGTGAAGGTGTCGTTCCGCAGCAGCGGCACGGTCGATGTGAACAAGTTCGCGAAGCTGTTTGGCGGCGGCGGTCATGCGCGGGCCGCTGGTGCGCTCATCGAGGGATCGCTGGACTACGTGAGGCACGCGGTGGTACATGCGGCGAGGGAGTTCCTGGCGGCCGAGGACAAGAAAGTCGTCGCGTGAGCGCACACCCGTAGCAACTACGACGGTCGCCTTCTAACTTGCGATCATGAGCGTTCTCCGCCGCAAAAGATCCCGTCCTCAGGCCGACGTCGAGGCGCACATCCGCCACGAGCTGTCCGAGATTCTTCCGATTCTGAGAATCGAGGAGTGCGCGATCGAGCTCGATGCATTCGACGCCGCCACCGGTACCGCGGTTCTTCACGTAAAGGGAGGCTGCAAGGACTGCGAGGCGTCGGCAGTCACCTTCATGCAGGGCATCGAGACTCAGCTCAAGCTCAGAGTGGCCGAGCTGAAAGTCGTCATCGCCAATGTAGATTCGCCCGCATGACCGCCAATCTCCAGGAGCGAGTGACGGATGCCCTCTCCCGCATCCGCAACAATCGCGTCGGCACGAACGTGCTCGATGCGGAGATGGTGCGCGACATCGCGACCACGACCGACGGAAAGGTGAGGCTCAGTCTCTTCCTTACCGCAGACGATGACGCGACGGTCGTCCGCGACGTAAGGCAGGCGCTCCAGCAGGTCCCGGGCGTGACGGATGTGCGCGTTGACGTCAAAGACGCTTCACAGCCCTCGCCTTACAACAAGCCAGCCGTCCCCAGATCCGCGCCTTCCAGTCCGCCGCCGTCGAGTGCCGCGGCTGCAAAGCCCACAGCCTCGCGCAGCCTGCCGGTGATGGGTCAGGAGCCTAAGTCTCAGCGCGCCGCGGTCCCAGCGCCGACGCCCGTCTCCTACCCACACCTCGGCCACATCATCGCGATCTCGAGCGGGAAGGGGGGCGTCGGGAAATCCACCGTCGCATCGAACCTCGCGATCGCACTCGCAAAGCAAGGGGCGCGAGTTGGGCTCATGGACGCAGACATCTACGGCCCGAACATCCCGCGCATGATGGGCGTCAACGCTCCGCCGCCGGTGGAAAACGAGAAGATCATTCCGCTCCAGGCGCATGGCGTCAAAATCATGAGTCTCGGATTCATGATCGAGCGGGACCAGCCGGCGATCTGGCGCGGCCCGATCATCATGAAGATCATCACGCAGTTTCTGCGCGACGTGCAATGGGGCCAGCTCGATTACTTTCTGGTCGACATGCCGCCCGGCACCGGCGACGCGCAGCTCTCGCTCGTGCAGGCCACCAAGGTTGACGGCGCAATTATCGTCACCACTCCGCAGGAAGTCGCGGCGGGAGATGCGCTTCGTGGCGCCAAGATGTTCCAGCGCGTCGCGGTGCCGGTGCTTGGCGTCGTCGAGAACATGAGCTATTTCATCTGCCCGAATTGCAACGACAAGCATCGGATATTCGGGAGCGGGGGCGGAAAGCGCCTGGCGGATGAGCTCGAGGTTCCGCTGCTCGCGGAAATCCCGTTCTTTGGTGGTGTACTCGAAGGTGCCGACCGGGGAGAGCCGATTGTCGTCAGCGAGCCAACGCAGCCGGCCGCCCAGGCTCTGTTCGAGCTTGCGGGAAGGCTTGTGGGACTAGTCTCGACTGGTGAAACGGCCCGCGTCTAAAGCGGCCGCTAGACTGCTACTGCGTTCTTCTTGGCTCTCTTGCGCCACCAGGCTAGGATCACAGCTCCGAATCCGGTAGCGACGGCTACGATGGTCACCGAGAACGCGAGCATGCGGAGTATCGCGCCGAGTATCGGGAACCACGTGAATGCCGCGGCAACGATCCACAGTGCGCTGAAAGCGAGAATCCCGGTATAGAGATACTGCAGCTCCTGCCCGGCGGGAGTCTCCGCATCGCGTTTTCCAGCGATCGCAATTCCCGCCACCTGCGCGACCGCGAGGAATCCGAGGATCGCGATGCCCGACACCGCCACCAGGAACGCGGCGACGCCAATAGGAATGAAGAAGATTCCAATGATCGTGATCGCCATCGCGACGACCAGCGCGACGAGAGCCGGAATCGATGCAAGTCCGCCCAGCACTCCCGTCAGCAGCGAGCGGCCCGTGTCGTTGGTGACGACTTCGACCGCGCGCTTGAAGTAGTCGCGCATGTAGAAGAGCACGAACGTTCCGACGAGAAGAAGCACGAGGAGCCACACGATTGCCGCGACCAGAGATCCAACGGTCGTGCGCGGCCGGCCGCCAAAGCTTACAGTCGATCTGCTGTGGGTCGTGCCGACATCCTTGATGACGCCGAGGATCGAGCCTTCGTTGCGGACGTGCCCTCCCAGCGCGACGGCGCCTCCGCGAACCCTTCCGCTCTCATGCACGATCACGTCGCCGAGGACTGCGGTGGCTGCACCGTCGACGTTGCCATAGACGTCGAGGTTTCCCCTCACGACCAGCACCGATCCGGAGGTCGTAGTGCCGGCGGGAATCACGAGATCGCCAGTGGTGACTTGCGCGTACTTCCTGAATCCATGGAAGCTGAGATTACCGACCTGCTGAGCATGCGCATCCTGCACGGCCGCCGCCGCAATGACACAGGAAAGACCGAGCAGGATCGATTTCATTAAGCTGCCTTGCGTTTGGCGATTTGAGCCGCAGTGCGGATCGCGCCGTAGCCACCGACCAATCCGACTACGAGGGTCATGTAGAGAAGAACAGCTTCGAGAGCGCCCGCCTGGAGGTAAGCGGCCGCGGAGGGACCCAGGACGAACGCGCCGATCTCTGTCCCGACAGCGGCGATCGCGAAGGCGTATTGAGCCGCGGCGGCACTGAGGATCGCCGTGAAGACGTCGATCTCGAGGAACATGAACGCGGCCGCTGCAATCAAAGCGACGCCTGCAGTTGCCCTTGCTGTCGCCCGCATGACACCGACGCGGCGGCGAGGGGCGACCGCCTGCTGTCCACCCGGGTGCAGCTCCAGATGCCTGGAGGCTACCACAGGAGCCACTCCCCGAGCGGGCTGCAGACGGTCGATTCCGGCGATTACCCGATCGGCAAAATCCCGAGACGGCGACAGGTAGGGCAATCGCTGCAGCTCGGCGGCAATGGGGACGAATTCCTCGTCAAAATCATGCTCGATCATGGGTTCCTCACGTGAAGACTTACGGGATGGGTACGGGAGAAGTTTCAGCCATTTGTCGGTCTTTTTTTGCCTCTGAAAAGGGGGCCCAATGGGTCACCGTAGATCCCCCAAATACTCCCTCAATTCCTGCCTCGCGCGGTGTATGTACGTCTTGACCGTGCCGAGAGGAAGTTTCACGATTTCAGCGATCTCGTCGTACGAATAATCCTCGATGTGGCGCAGGATGATGCATGCTCTGTACTCGGGCCGAAGCCTCGCGATCGCTTTTTCGATCGACGCGCCCAGCTCTCTGGATTCGAGCTCTTCGAGGGGAGATTCACCCCCGCTCGTCACCGTTACCGCCGTCGCTCGCGCGCGTTCGGCAGTCACGGCATCTGGCGATCCCTCTATGCTGATTGTGTCGACCTGGCGGCGGCGCAGGTGGTCGATGGTGATGTTGTTCGCGATCTTGAACAGCCAGCTCGAGAATTTGAACTCGGGCCTGTAGCGGTCGATATTGTTCAACACCTTGATGAACGTTTCCTGCGCGAGGTCCTCGGCCGTTTCCTTGTCGCGCACCATGCGGAAGATGAGCGAGAAAACTGGCCGCTCATAACGCTTCACGAGCTCGCGATAGGCGTCCTCGCGCCCTTCCTGGGCGAAGACGACCACCTGCTGGTCGGATACGTCGGTGTAGGAGCGTTGGGGCATGGTAGGGAGGCCGAAAGATAGCTTGCCCCGGGCAGCGTTGCCGGGCAACTTTCGGAGGATGCTGGCAACTGACATCGACAGCGCGACC
>JBBQAV010000087.1:0-11798 GCA_038316775.1 Gemmatimonadales bacterium
GGCAGTGCCCAGCCTTGCGCGGATGTAAAGGAGACGACGTCCGGCGTGCCCGGTGTCCACGTCTATGCGTTCAATGCGAAAAAGATTCCGGCGATCCGCAAGTCGCTTTACGTGCTGGATACCCTCGAGTGGGAAGCGGGAGATCCAGCCGCGATGCGCGCAGCCTCAAGGGAGTATGATCGACTCCTGTCGCAGGTCAGAAAGACCAGGACCATGGGATACGCAACCAGCAACGGGAATGGTGATTTCGAGATCACGGTGACCCAGACTGACTCGGTCCTCGTCTTTGGCGAAGCCAAATGGCCAGGTGAGCCGTTCTACTATTCGAGCAAGGTGGTTGCCGCAACGGGAGTGGAGGAGGTCAGGGTGGTGCTCCTCATGTGCAACCAGCAGCTGCTCTAGCTATCGCGGCGTCCAGCGCGGATCGGACGTGAACAGCCCGTCCGTGAAGCCGATCTTGTGGGCGAGGTAGAGCCCGAATACGACGCTCACCGCTCCCGAAACAACGCGCAGGGAGCGCTGGAAACTCGGCAAGTGAGCTGTTGCGAGAAGTGATGGCGCCGCGATCGTGATCGTTACCAGCGTCATGCCGACGATCGTACCCAGACCGAAGGTGAACAGATACAGCGCCGCCCACCGCGGATCGTCGATCAACGGAACGATCAGGAGCGCTGCGGCGGCGGAACCGGCGAGGCCGTGCACGACGCCAACGAAGAACGGGCGCGACGCGCCTGGCCCGCCAGACCGCGCCCGTACGTCGAAGATATTCAGCAGCCCGAGTACGATGAGCATCACCGCGACAGATAGCTCCAGCGAGAGGCCGAGCCTCGCGTCGAATACCACTTTGAACGCGATGATAGCGCCGCCGACGAGCAGCAGAGTCAGCGTGTGCCCGATTCCCCACACCGCTCCGATTCTCGCCGCTTTGACGACCGAACGCTCGCGGCTCACGATTGTCGTCACCGCGACGATGTGATCCGGATCGGTCGCGTGACGCATGCCGAGCATGAGGCTCGTGATGAAAGTGAGAAACAGACTCATGCTGTGCCGCCCGAATCTCTCTCGGTCAGCGACCTTCCTGTGCGGTCAGAGCTCTCATTGGTGGAAACTTCCTTCGTGTCCGCCGAGATGCGTCCATCGTGAAGCAGTAAAGTAAACTCGAGACCCACCGCGAACTGGCTCGCGGACGTCAGAGCTCGACCCTTTGAGTCCGTTGCGACAGCGTAGCCGCGCGAAAGAGTTGCAAGTGGGCTGAGCGCGTTCAATTTCCCGGCCAACGTTGCAACCAGTCCCTTCTTGCGCGACACGATGCGTGCGGACGATGAGGCGAGATTACGGCCGATCGTAGCGATCTCGCGACGCGCCACGCGAATTCTCCCCGCCACGGCGCCGGACAAATCACGACTCGCCTGAACTAGTGACTTCCGCACTTCATCGCGGGACGCGCACGCCGCCGCGGCAGCCGAGCTCGGAGTCGCTGCCCGCAGGTCGGCGACGGCATCGCAGACAGTGATGTCCACTTCGTGTCCGACCGCTGAGATCACCGGAACCGGACACGCCGCGACCGCGCGAGCGACGCGCTCGTCGTTGAACGCCCAGAGATCTTCCTTCCCGCCGCCGCCGCGTCCGACAATCACGACGTCAGCCTTGCCCCAGCGCGCGACGCGCTTGAGCGCCGCCGCGATCTCTCCCGCCGCGGTATCTCCCTGCACCCTCACCGGGCAGAGCACGAGCTGAACTCCCGTGCTTCTCTTACGAATGACCGACACAATGTCGCGAAGGGCCGCGCCATCGGCGCTCGTCACAACCGCGATTCGCTTGGGGAACTGAGGGATGGCTCTCTTCCGCGACTCGTCCAGCAATCCTTCCTTGCGGAGCTTGGCGAGCGTGAGCTCCATCGCCTTGCGCCAAAGACCGTCGCCTTCAGCTTCGATGCGCGTGACTTTGAGCTGAAGATCGGCGCGCGCCGTGTAGACGGTCATCTGACCGTAGAGGACGACCTGCATCCCGTCATCCGGCGGCGCCGGCACACGGTACTGATCGCCCGACCACACGACACAGCGTATCTGGGAAGCGTTGTCCCGAATGCAGAAATACCAGTGCCCATTCCGATGGCGCTTGAAATCGGCGATCTCCCCGCGAACCCAGACGGGACGCAACCGCGTCTCCACTACCTGGCGCGTCTGGAGCGCTAGGTCGCACACAGACATCGGATTGTCAGCGGCGCTCCCCATCACCGAATTGGGCCGCGGCGTGGCGAACAGATCGAAAGGCACGGATCTCATCGGAGCGTCATCTCTGCAGCGCGAACCGTATTCGACATCAGCATGGCGATCGTCATCGGGCCGACTCCACCAGGGACGGGAGTGATCTTCGACGCCACTTCGCGCACTGATTCGAAGTCGACGTCGCCCTGCAGCTTCGTTCCATTTTTCGCCGTCGCGTCGACAACGCGGTTCGTTCCAACATCTATCACCACCGCGCCCGGCTTAACCATGTCGCCCTTGACGATCCGCGGGCGGCCCGCCGCGACTATCAGAATGTCCGCGGAGCGAGTGTGCGACTTCAAATCAACCGTGTGACGGTGACAGACTGTGACAGTGCAGTTCGCATTCTCGTTGTCCTGCATCATGAGTGCTGCCATCGGTTTCCCAACGATGTTGCTGCGCCCGATCACCACGCAGTTTTTCCCCGGCGTACTCACACCCGATTCCTTGAGCAGCAGCTGAATTCCCGCGGGAGTGCAAGGAATGAATCCGTCGCGCTCGCCGACCAGCATCTTTCCGACATTCACTGGGTGAAAGCCATCCACATCCTTGGCAGGATCGATTCGTCTGATCACGGTGTCGGGATCGATCTGCTTCGGGAGCGGCATCTGTACCAATATGCCGTGAATCTTCGGATCCGCGTTGAGCGCGTCCACTCGACTGAGCAGGTCGGCCTGCGAAGTCTCTGCCGGCAGGCGGATGTTGAGGCTGTACATCCCCGCCTCTTCCGCGGCCTTCCCCTTGGCGCTCACGTACACAGCGCTCGCGGGATCGTCGCCGACGAGTACGACGGCGAGGCCAGGCCTGACGCCGCGTGCTATGAGTTTCTTCGCCCTCTCCGCCACATCCGCGCGAACCCTTTTCGCAATCGCGCGACCGTCGATCAGCTCAGCGGGCAAAGTCCACTGACCTCGTCTCCCTGATCAGCACGACCTTGATCTGCCCGGGATACTGCAGCTCCGCTTCGATGCGACGCGCGATCTCCTCGGTGAGAGTAGCCATGCGCGGGTCATCCACCTCCTCGGGCACAACGATCACGCGGACTTCGCGACCGGCCTGGATCGCGAAGACCTTCTCGATGCCGCGGTAGCTCGACGCGATTTTCTCCAGACCCTCGAGGCGCTTGACGTATGTCTCGAATGCTTCGCGCCGGGCGCCTGGACGCGCTCCGGAGATCGCATCCGCCGCCTGCACCAGCACAGACACTTCGGTCTCGTGAGGCACGTCGTCGTGGTGCGCGGCGATGCAATTGACAACGAGCGGATTCTCGCCGTAGCGCGTCGCGACTTCGACCCCGAGCTGGACGTGCGTTCCTTCGTGCTCGTGCGTGAGAACTTTACCGACGTCGTGCAGCAGCGCGCCGCGGCGTGCCAAAGCGACATCCAGTCCGAGCTCCGCTGCCATGATTCCCGCCAGCCACGCGACTTCCTTCGAGTGATTGAGGATGTTCTGGCCATAACTCGTCCGCCAACGCATGCGCCCAATGAGCTTCACGAGCTCGGGGTGAAGTCCGTGGACGCCACTCTCGTAGGCGGCCTGCTCACCGGTCTCGACGATCGATGCATCGACTTCCAGCTTCGACTTGTTGACGACCTCTTCGATGCGGCCGGGGTGGATGCGACCATCGGCGACGAGCTTCTCCAGCGACAGACGCGCGATCTCGCGGCGCACCGGATCGAAGCACGAGACCACGACGGTGTCGGGCGTGTCGTCGATGATGACGTCGACTCCCGTGGCAAGCTCGAACGCGCGGATATTTCTTCCTTCGCGGCCGATGATTCGCCCCTTCATCTCGTCATTTGGAAGTGAAACGGCCGAGACTGTGGCCTCGACGCTCTGCTCGGCCGCGATGCGCTGGATCGCCAGCGCTATGATCTTCTTCGCCTCACGCTCGGCGTTCCGCTTCGCCGTCTCCCTGATCTCGCGGATGAGGTTTGCGGCGTCTGCGTGCGCCTCCTCTTCCATGCGGTGTATCAGCTCCGCCTTCGCGTCGCCGGCGGTAATTCCTGCCAGCTGCTCGAGCCGGCGTCTCTCCTCACCGAGGAGCTTGTCCAGCTCCGTTTCGCGCTGGCCGAGGGCCTTTTCCTGGGCGGACATCGCCTCTGTGCGGCGATTGGTCTCGCGCTCGCGCTGTTCGAGGAGGTCGTACTTCCGATTGAGCTGGCTCTCGCGGTCGTCGACTTTCCGCTCCTCGCGCTCCACTTCTTCGCGGCGGCCGCGGACTTCGACTTCCCACTCTTCGCGGAGCTTGATCAGCTCTTCCTTGCCGGTGAGTACCGCGGTCTTGCGAAGACTCTCCGATTCGCGCTCGGCCTCACCCAGAATTCTTTTCGCGGTCTCTTCAGCGGTCGCCCGCGCCTGCAGTTGGCGCTTCAGCTCCGCGCGCTGTCCCGACTTCCGGCCAATAAACAAAAAAACCGCGCCGGCAATAATAAACAGAAGTATGCCAGCTACGGATAACCAAGCCGCGTTCGTCATATCCTGATCTATGTTGGGCCCGCGGCAAAGCCACAGGCGGCCCCTATCGCGCCGGAAAGTCGTCGCGTAGATGAGCGTTAAGGTAATGCTCCTACTGGACTTCCGGCTAGATACTTTTTTTGGAGACGGGATAGTGCAGCCTCGACATCCACAATACCGAAGCAGGGAGCTCTAAGCTTGGCCGCTGGGAGCTAGACAGCTTTCATATCGGGGCTCAACGAGAGCGAGGCGGCAGGATCTCAGGTTTCATAGCCACTCTCGGGGCGGGAAAATGGGATGGCCTCCTCCTCAGAACGCCAGTAGAAGAGCTAAACAGCTTAAGAGCTGCACGGTTAGTCCTTTCGCTTTGCCGGCGGCAGCCAGGGCCGGATTTCAGCACTCAGTCTCTTCATGGATCCGGCGAGATCCTCACCAGCCTCCCGCGCATCGAAAAGCTCGTCGGTGATGCTGAGGGCTGCGAGGATCGCGGCTTTCTGGGCTTCCACGATGTTGCCGGCGCGCATCGTCTCACGAATGATGTTGTCGACGTGCTCGGCGACAGCCCTCGTGCGTTCGGGACTCGCGTCGCTTCTGATGGAGTATTCGTCACCGAGGATGGTGACCCGGACGACATTCTTTTTTGTGGTCAACGGGGTGCCGCTCCCTCGTGCTGCTGCCTGAGGAACCGTACCCGGTCGATCATCTGCTGCGTTCTGGCGCGGGCCGCATCGAGACGGGTTGTGAGTCCTGCGTTCTCGCGCTCCAGGAATTGCACGCGCTCGGGCGACACGACTCCCTTCACGCCGGTCGATTCGAGAGTCTTCAGACGCGCCTCGGCCTGGAGCGCGCGGCGCCGAAACGAGGCGAGCTCGTCACCCAGGTGCTTGACGAGCTGCTCGAGCTCCGCAAATGCGGCTCTTTCAGGAAGTACGCTGTCTGACACCTAGTTCTCCCTCGAGTGCTTTGACGATCGTTTCCGTTCTCCCCTGCACTTCTTTGTCCTTTAGTGTGTGCTCGGGATGACGGAACGTCAACGCCCACGCGAGACTCCGCGATCCTTCCGGAATTCCCTGGCCCACGAATTCATCGAAGAGCGTGAGTGTCTCGAGCAGCTCACCAGCTTCTCTTCTGATGATCGCTTCGATCTGCGCGGCAGTGACACTCGTCGCTGCCACGAGAGCGAGATCCACCTGTGCGCGGGGAGTGACAGGAATCGGGCGGTATGCCGTTCTCTTCACGGTCGTTTGCGGAATCGCTTCCAGGTTGATCTCCAACCCGAACGCGGGGTGCGCCCATACCGGAGCATCAAGCTTCATGCGCCGCGCCGAGCCGACGACTGTTCCATCGACGGAGATCTCCCACAGTATTTCAGCGGACGCGGGTATCAGCTTGATCGCAACCGCGGGAAATGCCGCCGACGCCGCCAGCTCCGCGAGGTACTTGATGTCCCACTCGTCGTAGCTGGGTTGAATGGCCTTCGTGAAATGCGTCGGCGCGCGCTGCCCCATCACGAGCGCGGCGACGTGCATCTCCTCGCGTGGTAATTCCGCCTTCTTCGGACCGGGCCCATTACCCGGACTTTCACCCGCAAAGAAAGCCGTACCGATCTCGAACAGACGGACGTTGCCCTGCATGTGGGCGAGGTTGTGCTCCGCGCGGCCCGCAAGAGTAGTGAGCAGGTCTCCGCGCAGATACGCCTCATCCTCCGCGAGCGGATTGGTGACGCGAACAGTCCCGCCTTTCCCCTCTGCCACGAATGGCATCGGACGGACTTCGTTGAGACCAGCGGCGACGAGCGCCTGCTGGACGTGTTTCGTCACCGCGACGAGCGGTGCGTCAGGTACCGTGCTCGCTCTGAACGGCCTCAGCTCGGAAGAGAAAGTATCGTAGCCGCGAAGCCGCGCGATCTCTTCGGCGAGATCCACATCGGTCTTTACGTCGTGCCGCCAGCTGGGGGGTGAGACTTTGAGAACGTCCTTTGCTTCCGGCGCGATCCTGAAACCGACCGTGCGAAGATTCCTTTCGACTTCCGGCGCCTCCACCGGCTCACCCAGTAAGCGCGCGACGCGCGGCAGCTTGAGTGAGATTGGCGACGGACGCTTGGGCAGAGGATACAAATCAATGGGATTCCCCTGAGGGATTCCGCCCGCGACCGAAAGAATCAGCCTGACTGCGTAGTCGACGAGTCCGGGAATCGCATCGACGTCAACTCCGCGCTCGAAGCGGTAGCTGGCGTCCGTCAAGATGCCCAGCTTGCGGCGCGCCGCACGAATGCGCGCGGGATTGAATGCCGCAACCTCGAGAAAGATCTCGGTAGTGCTGTCCGACACTTCGCTTCCGCTGCCGCCAATGATTCCGGCGATTGCCTGTGCTCTCTCCGCATCTCCGATCACGACCGAGCCTGGAGGAAGTGTGCGGTCGACGCCATCAAGCGTTTTGATCAGCTCTTCGCCGCGTGTCTTGCGCACGACGACGGTGCTGTGCGCGATCCTCTGCAGATCGAACGCGTGCATCGGCTGGCCAAAGCCGAGGAGCATGTAGTTGGTGATATCGACGACGTTGTTGATCGATCGCGATCCAACCGACTCGAGCCGCCGGACGAGCCAGTCCGGGCTGGGCCCGACCTTCAGTCCGGTGATGACGGCGCCAGCGTACCGGAGACATCCGTCGGTGTCTTCGAGACGCACTGTCACATCACCCACTTTGCCGGCCGTTCCCTTGACCGTGTGGGAACGGATGACGAACGGCTTTTCCTCTTTGATCTCCGGCCGGTTGACCGTGCCGCCCGTCGCGGCCGCGATCTCGCGCGCGAGCCCTTCGTGAGAGAGAAGGTCGGGGCGATTCGGAAGAACGTCGATCACCAGACGCGTATCGCCAACCGGCATCGCCTCGACGAACTTCGTCCCCGGCCTGGCGTCGATCTCGAGGGCCATGATCCCTTCCTGATCCTGCCCCAGCCCGAGCTCCTTCGCCGAGCACAGCATGCCCTCCGAAGTTTCGCCACGAATCTTTCGCTTTTCGATCTTCACTCCGCCCGGAAGCACCGCACCAACGGGCGCGAATGGGTAGAGAGCATTGACGGTGACATTTGCCGCGCCGCAGACGACGTCCACCAGAGTTCCCGTCCCCGCATCGACTTTCGTCAGCCACAGGTGATCCGAGTTCGGGTGACGGACCGCCTCGGCCACGCGAGCGATCACAATGTCCTTGAGATCCTCGCGCGAGATGAGATCGTCGACAGTGGCGCAGCGCGACGTGAGAATATCGCGCAGCTCAGTCGGCGTGAGGGTGAACGGCACGAAGGCGCGGAGCCACTCGTACGAAGCGTTCATCTCGCGATCTGGTAGAGGAACCGCACGTCCGAATCGTAGAGAACCCTGATGTCGGGGATGTCGTAGCGCAGCATCGCTATGCGCGCCGGTCCCATGCCGAACGCCCAACCGGTGTAGCGGTCGGCATCGAGTCCCGCTGCGTTGATCACAGATGGATGCACCATCCCCGAGCCAAGTATCTCCATCCAACCGGTGCCCTTGCAGCTCGGGCAGCCGGAGCCATGACAGAGCTGGCACTCCACGTCCATTTCCGCCGACGGCTCGGTGAACGGAAAGTAGCTCGGCCGGAAGCGCGTCTTCGTCTTGCCGAAAAAGCGGTTCGCGAAATGGGTCAGCGTCGCCTTGAGATCGACGAAGCTCACTCCTTCGTCGATGGCGAGCCCTTCGATCTGCGCAAACATCGGCGCGTGCGACGCGTCGAAGAAATCGCGGCGATACGCGTTCCCCGGGCTCAGTATTCTGATCGGCGGCTTGAACTTCTGCATCGTCCGGATCTGAACCGGTGACGTGTGCGTGCGGAGCATCACGTTCTCGCCCAGGTATAGAGTGTCGTGCAGGTCGAGCGCGGGATGGTCCGGCGGAAAGTTGAGCGCCGTGAAGTTGTACCACTCCGTCTCGGCTTCCGGCCCGAGGGCGACGGTGAAGCCGAGCTCGCGGAAAATGTCTTCGATCTCCTCGATCACGAGCGTGACTGGGTGCTTCGATCCGAGCCACTGCCGGCGGGCCGGCATCGTGAGGTCGATTTTTCTTTTCGAGGAGCTCGCGGCGTCGAGCTGGAGCCGGCGTTCTTCCAGCCGGGTCTCGAGCTTGGCCTTGACGGCGTTGATCAGCGAGCCGGCTTCGCGGAGCTCCGCCGGCGCGAGCGACGGCAGCTGCTTGAAGAGATCAGGCAGCCTTCCCGACTTTCGGCCGAGCAGCGAGGTCCGGGCATCCTCGAGGGTGCCGGAGGTCGTCGCGAGGTCGATCAGCTGCTCGCCTTCTGCGGCGATAGCGGTGACGAGTTGCTGGAATTCCGAGAGCGTCACGAGTCAGGGATTGGGTGAGCCAGCGCGGAAAGCAAAAGGACTCCACCGCGCTGCCTTGAGATTAGCGCCGGTAGAGTCCTTTTGAAATCCTTGCGGGATGTTTACGCGGCGTCTAGCGCGGATCTCGCCTTTTCGGCGAGAGCGGTAAACGCTGCCGCATCGTGGATAGCCAGGTCGGACAGGACTTTACGGTCCACTTCGATCCCCGCTTTCTTGAGGCCGCTCATGAACACCGAGTACGACATTCCGTTCTGGTGAGCGCCCGCGTTGATGCGGACGATCCAGAGCTTCCGGAAATCGCGCTTTTTGTTCTTGCGATCGCGATACGCGTACTTCCAGCCGCGCTCGACGTTCTCCTTTGCTGCCTTCCAAAGCTTGCTCCGGGCGCCAAAGGCTCCGCGGGCTGCCTTCATCACCTGCTTCTTGCGCTTCAAGCGCGCGACGTTCGATCTGACGCGTGGCATTGGTCTATTCCTCTAAGCCTGGAGTAGGCGCTTGATGTGCCTTATTTCGCCCGGCGTCGTGATCGTCGTGGCCTGACGCAGACGGCGCTTTCTCTTCGGCGACTTCTTGGTGAGAATGTGGCTCTTGAACGCTCTCATGCGCTTGACCTTGCCGGAACCGGTGATCTTGAAGCGCTTTCTGGCGCCCTTGTGCGACTTCATCTTGGGCATTGCAGTTTCCTGAGTTATGTCGAGCTGTCCCTCGCCCCTATTTGGGGGCGAGGATCATGGTCATGAATTTTCCTTCAAACTTCGGATCGGCCTCGATCTTCGCCACGTCGGCGAGCTCCTGAGCGACCCGATTTACGACCTGACGTCCGAGCTCCGGGTGGGCGATCTGTCTGCCCCGGAACATCAGCGTCACCTTCACCTTGTTGCCTTCCTGCAGAAACTCGCGCGCGTGCCGGGTCTTGGTCATGAAATCATGCTCCTCGATTCCCGGGCGGTACTTCACTTCCTTCAAGTGGATGACGTGCTGCTTTTTCTTGGCCTGGCGAGCCATCTTCGCCTGCTCGAACTTGAACTTCCCGTAGTCCATGATGCGGGCCACGGGCGGCCTCGCCATCGGTGCGACTTCCACAAGATCCAGTCCCTGCTCTATCGCCGCGGCCAGGGCCGTTTCGACATCCATGATTCCGAGCTGCGCTCCATCGGCAGCTATGACCCTGATGGGACTGATGCGGATCTGTTTGTTGACGCGTACGCGTTTGGTTGTGTCCTGGATACGAGCCCCTTACTCGAGGAAAACAAAAACGCGGACCCCTTTTTCGGAGTCCGCGCGACGAGATGCTCCCCTTGAGAGGACGCATCCTGTGGCTGGAACTCCTTTAGCACGCCTCAAAACATCGAGGGCCAGAGGGTGGGGTGATCCGCCCGGATCGCCCGCTTATCGCATTGTGAGGACGTAAGATAGACCGATCGGGCAACACTCGCAAGCTGTCTGCGAGCTTCCGGCGGCATCCCCGGAGGCCTAGATTCGCCTCATGCCAAAGAAAGTCATCGGAGGCAAGGTCGAGAAGCGAATCCCGGTCGACGGCATCGGGGGCGTATTCCTCTACGCCAACGACGCGAAGGCGCTATCCAACTGGTACGCCCACCATTTCGGGCTGAAGCTGGAGACCTACGAAGATGGCAAGGTCTACGGCACCGAGTTCAAGTATCGCCGGCTCGGCGACTCCTCAAAAGTAGACTCGACTGTCTTTTCGATTTCCCAGTCCAAGACCACGCTGCCCCCGGACCGGCACGAGGCCGTGATCAACTATCGGGTTCGTGATCTCGAGTCGTTTCTGACGCAGCTCAAGGGCGATGGGATCGCGATCGAGAAGACCGAAGATTTTGATTATGGGCGGTTCGCCTGGATCAAAGATCCCGAAGGCAATCGGATCGAGTTGTACCAACCTCTAAATTAGTCGCGGCGGCTCGGCCGCGCTCCGAATTGCACCCACAATACTGAAGTTGAGAGCTCCAAGCTTAGTCAGCTGCCAAAGCTTGGAGCTCCCAACTTTTGTATTCGATGTGCCGCCGCAGTTGTGACCTACTGCGAATCCGGGGCGAGCCGGTACGCCTTCCCATCATGCTCCACCCTGCCCCAGGCGACCGTAGCATCGTGCTCGAATATGACCAGCCATTCCTCGTCGATCGCCTGTTTCAGGATCCTTCGCTTCGTCTCGAGAGTCACCAGCGGCTCCACGTCGTAGCCCATGATCCATGGCAACGGAAGGTGCGCCTGAGTCGGCACAATGTCGCCCAGGTAAAACGCCCGCTCCCCGCCTGACTCGATAAGGACGCTTTGGTGAAACGGGGTGTGGCCGGGCGTCGGGACCACGCGAATCCCTTTCACGATCTCCTTCTCGCGCGAGACCCATTCGATTTTCTCCGCCGCGTCGAGCGGGACGTAGTTGCGGTCGAAGTAGCTGGCCGCGGTTCGCTCGTTGGGGTGAGTCGCGTAGTCGTACTCTCCGCGCTTCACGATGTAGGTCGCGTTGGGAAAGGTGATCTCGAGTGAGCCGTCGGGCGCGTTGCGTGTGTTCCCGCCCGCGTGGTCGAAATGGAGATGAGTGTTGATCACGATGGCGATGTCGGCGGGCGTGACGCCGATCTGGGCCAAACCATCCTCGAGAAGCGTCAGGCCATCGGCGCCCTCGTTCTCGATGCCGTAGATGTCCTTGAACTTCTCGTTCTCCTTGTTGCCGGCACCGGTGTCGATGAGGATCA
>JBBQAV010000088.1:0-11673 GCA_038316775.1 Gemmatimonadales bacterium
GGTCAGGAACATGACCGCCGCGAGCGCCACCGAGCTCCCGATGCGAAAGAGCATTGGAACCGTTTGGGACTTCGAATCCAGGTGCGCTACGAGCCATATGCGCGGCGATCCACGTCTTGCTTCCAGATTCACCGACTTCGCTCGCTGAAGGGGAAACCGCAGGATCCAGCGGCGCTTGACGTCGGCGTCGGCAAAAAACAGCCCGACCATCAGCGCGGCTCCGGTCAGAAGGGCTGACCATGCGCTCCCGCTTATGGCAATACGAGCAACGACGATAATTGTTGCAGCCTGAACGGCCGCGGCGATCGGCGGACCCCATCGGCCCGGCCATTCGGAATAGCCGAACGGCACCTCCTTGCAGCTGAACCCCGCGAGCTCGAGCTCCTTCCGGCAAAGCTCGCGGGCCCTTGCCTCCTCCTCGCTTCCAGCGAATCTCGGGCTCTCGCTCAGCTTGTCGAGCAGGACCTTCGCGCGCTGAACGAGCTCGGCATCGGCCATAACGGGCTTAAGCTAGTCCCATTTTTTTCTTCACTTCGGCCATCGTTTCACGCGCGACAGACCGAGCGTGCTCGGCGCCGGCTGCGAGATCCTTCTGCATTTTCTTCGGATCCCCGGCGAGGTCTTTGGCTCGCGTGCGAATGGGAGCGAGCTCCTTCTCCATCGACTCGTGCAGCACCTTCTTGCAATCGATGCACCCCCAGCCGGCTGTCCTGCACTGCACCGCGACGTGCTCCACCGTCGCGGGCGGACTGAACGCCTTGTGCAGATGATAGATGTTGCAGACCTCGGGAGTCCCGGGATCCGTCCGCCGCACTCGCGCGGGGTCCGTGACCGCGGGACGCAGCTTCTCCCAGATCGAAGCCGGATCCTCCAGCAAATCCACTGTATTTCCGAGGGACTTCGACATCTTCGCCTGGCCATCGAGTCCCATGATGCGGCGCGTAGGCGTGAGAAGTCCCTTCGGCTCAGGAAAAAATCCGGCTTCGCCTTCGTCACGCCCCGCGTTGCCCGCCTTCTGCGATTTCGCCTTCGGACGTGCCGGAGTACGAACATCGAAGCGCGCATTCCATTTCCGCGCGATCTCGCGCGAGAGCTCCAAATGCTGAAGCTGGTCCTCGCCGACCGGGACGAGCTCGGCACGGTAGAGGAGAATGTCGGCCGCCTGCAGCACGGGATAATTGAGGAGGCCCGCCGGAACACTTTCTTCGCGGCTCGCCTTCTCCTTGAACTGCGTCTGCCGCTCCAGCTCGCCCAGCGGAGTCAGAGTGTTGAATATCCAGGCTAGCTCGGTATGTTCCGGCACCCTCGATTGCACGAACAGCGTGCACTTCGTGGGATCCAGTCCAGCGGCAAGCAGAGACAACGCCATGTCGGCGATACGGGCGCGCAGGTCGGCGGGCTCGTACGGAACCGTGATGGCGTGGTAATCGACGATGCAGAAGAACGATTCGTATTTGTGCTGCAGCTCAACCCAGTTTTTGACGGCGCCGAGGTAGTTTCCGATGTGCAGGGAGCCTGAGGGCTGAATGCCGCTGAAGATGCGGGCCATTGGGCAAAATTAAAGAGCGAGAGAGAGGAGTTGCAAGCAATTCCGGAAACAGATATCACCGATGCCGAATTGCTCGACGTCGCGCTGGAGGCGGCTCGAGGTGGCGCGCGGGTAATCCGCGATGCGACCGCGCAGCGAGACAAGCTGGTTTGGGAGACGAAAGGCCGCTCTGATTTCGTGAGCGAGGTCGACAAGGCGTCCGAGCGGGAGATCGTGGGCATCATCGGCCGCCGCCTCCCTGAGGCGACCGTCCTGGGCGAAGAGCTGTCACCGACCGCCATCGCGAGCAGCGGAGTGGTCGTAATCGCCGACCCACTCGATGGTACTACCAACTTTCTTCACGGGTACCCGGAGTATTCGGTATCCATCGCGATCGCGCGCAACGGAGTGGTGCGCGCCGGTGTCGTCCTCAACGTCGCGCGCGGCGAGACTTTCTCGGCGACAGCCGGCGCAGGAGCATTTCTCGACGGAAAGCGCATCCGAGTCTCCAGCCTGAGAGAGCCGGGCAGGTCGCTCATTGGGACCGGCTTCCCGTTCAAGAATATCGAGATGTTGCCACAATACATGGAGCAGTTCAGCTTGGTGATGCGCGGCACCGCTGGAATACGCCGGGCCGGATCGGCGGCGCTTGACCTGTCGAACGTCGCGTGCGGTAGATTCGACGCGTTCTGGGAGCTGGTTCTCGCCCCGTGGGATGTGGCGGCGGGAATGCTGATGGTGCAGGAGGCGGGTGGCATCATCACGGATATCGCCGGCAATCCAGCCCAGGTCACCGCGCAATCGTTTGTCGCGGGGAACCCCGCGATGCACGCGTGGCTGCTCCAGACAGTCAGGCGTGCCAACATGAGCAAAGGACAATCTGAATGAAGCTCGTAGAATGCGTTCCGAATTTCTCCGAGGGACGGCGTCCCGAAGTCGTCAATGCGATTCGCGACGCGATCGCAGCTGTCGAAGGAGTATCCGTGCTCGACGTATCGTCCGACGCATCACACAATCGATCGGTGATCACCTTCGTCGCGCCGGTGGACTCGGCCGTCGATGCAGCCTTCGCCGGCATCAAGGCGGCCTCGGAACGAATCGATCTCGGCACGCACTCGGGTGAGCATCCCCGCATCGGCGCGACGGACGTCGTGCCGTTCATCCCGCTCGAAGGCTCGACGATGGAGGATTGCATTGCCCTCGCGCGAGCACTCGGCGAAAAGGTCGGACGTGAGCTCAAAATCCCCGTCTATTTGTACGAGCGCGCAGCGACGACTCCGGCGCGGGAGAATCTTGCCGATGTCCGGCGCGGCGAGTTCGAAGGATTGCGCGACGAGCTGGGAAAGAATCCGGCGCGCAAGCCGGACTTCGGGCCAGACAAGATCCATCCGACAGCCGGTGGGATAGCCATCGGTGCTCGACCGTTTCTCGTCGCCTACAACGTGTACCTCGGCCCGGCGTCCAATCTCCAGATAGCAAAGAACATCGCGAAGGCGGTGCGCGGATCATCCGGCGGCTTCAAATACGTGAAAGGGCTCGGCCTCGAAGTTGACGGTCAGGCTCAGGTGTCCATGAACCTCGTCGACACTGAGAAGACGCCACTCCACAACGCGTTCGACTTCGTGAAGATGCGCGCCGAGGCGGAGGGAGCGCAGGTGACGTGGAGCGAGATCGTCGGCCTCGTGCCGGAGAGAGTGCTGTTCGACACAGCGGTCAGTCATCTCCAGCTCAAACAGTTCACTCCGGCCCAGGTGCTCGAGCGACAGGTCCGCGAAGTGATCGGCGGCGGCGAGAGTGTGAGCGGATTCCTCGCGAGCGTCGCGTCATCCAATCCGGTTCCAGGTGGAGGGAGCGTTGCCGCGCACGCCGGCGCACTCGCGGCTGCGCTGACACAAATGGTCGCCGGCCTTACCGTCGGCAAAAAGAAATACGCTGCCGTGGACGCCGAGATGAAGGAGGCAGCGCTCAAGGCGGTCGCGCTAGGGAATCAGCTCACCGCGCTCGTGAAGCGCGACGCCGAGGCATACGCACTCGTCTCCGAGGCGTACAAGCTGCCTAAGGAGCCAGCCGAGGCCCTTGCCCGGCGCGCTGAGGCAGTGACGAACGCCCTTCTCAAGGCCGCCGAAGTTCCGCTCGAGACAGCGCGTGCCGCGGTCGACGTCGCGCAGCTCGCACTTCTGGTGGCGGAAAAGGGGAATACGAACGCAGTGACGGACGCGGGCGTCGCCGCCCTGCTCGCTCAGGCCGCAGCGAGGGGCGCCGCTTACAACGTTCGAGTCAACGTCCAGGCACTGGATGACAAATCGAAGGGGCAGAGCCTGGCGCGAGACGCGGAGGTATTGGTGAAAAAGGCTGGGGAGCTGGCGGAACTAACCACATCCATCGTGGAGCGCGCGCTCCCGGGGTGATTGTGTGCTACCAGGTTGGGCCGGGCGGATCCAAGTTCTGAGTGGACAGTTGTTAGTTGTCAGTCGGTCAGTGGTTTCGAGTGGCGTTCGGCTCCGCTTGTTCTGCCAACCACTGGCAACCACCGACAACTGACCAACTAACACACTGACCACTCAAGACTTGGATCCCCTATCCTTAAAGGGGACCAGGCGTTCGCAGCTAAGGCGCCAGCGTCGTTAGAACCCTGGGCCCATTCTCCGTGATCGCAATCGTGTGCTCGAAGTGCGCCGAGCGTGTTCCGTCCACGCTGACGACCGTCCAGCGGTCGGGCATCGTGCGCGTGCCAGGCTTGCCGACGTTAACCATCGGCTCGATCGCGATCGTCAGCCCGGGCTGCAGCCGTACTCCCCGCTTGGGCTTGCCGTAGTTCGGCACCTGCGGCTCCTCGTGGAATCCGACGCCGATGCCGTGACCAACCAGATCCCTGACGACGCTGAACCCGGCCGCCTCAACGACTCCTTGCACCGCCGCTCCGATGTCGCCGATATGATTCTCGGCCGTCGCCGCCTCTATGCCCGCGGCTAGCGACTGCTTCGTGACGTCCAGAAGCTTCTTCGATTCTGGATCAATTCTTCCAACGGGGACGGTCGTAGCCGAGTCGGTGTAGTAGCCCTCGAGCCTCACGCCGATGTCGATCGAGACGATGTCTCCTTCCTCGATCACTCGCTTCTTCGACGGAATCCCGTGCACGATCTCCTGATTGATCGAGGTACAGATGCTCGCGGGGAAGTTGTAAAGTCCCTTGAAAGCCGGAGTGGCGCCCGGATGCGACCGGATGAAATCGTCGGCGATCTTGTCCAGATCGATCGTCGTCATGCCCGGGTGCACGCTCTCCTCGAGCAGGCGCACCGTCGCTGCCAGTATCTCGCCCCCGCGCGCCATGATCTCTATCTCGCGCGGCGACTTGATCTGGATCATTTCCCGAGCGCCTTCACGGCGCGCGCGGTCACTTCATCGACCGGAGCGTCGGCGCCGATCTTCAGCACTTTCATCTTGTGGTCGCCGTACCAGTCGATAACGGGGGCAGTCTGGGTGCGGTACACCTCGAGCCGGTTGCGAATGGCTTCGGGCTCGTCGTCTTTCCGGCGGACGAGCTTCCCACCGCATTTCTCGCATGTACTGCCGGCATCGCGCCCCATGTAGGGCGTCTGGCAGCCTTCGCACACAGTCCGGGTGCTGAGCCGCTTCACGAGCTCGTCGTCGTCCACGTCGAACAGGAGCACCTTATCGACCTTCTTGCCGATCTCGCCCAGAGTGATGCCCAGGCCCTCGGCCTGGGGGACCGTCCGCACGGCGCCATCGAGGATGGCGCCCTTTTTCGTCGCCGGCGAAGTCATCACATCCTGGAGAATACCGAGGATGACTGAGTCGGGAACGAGATCACCCCGATCCATGTAGGCTTTGGCCTCGCGGCCACGCTTAGTTCCGTCGCGCACCGCGGCGCGGAGGACGTCTCCAGTCGCGATCTTGGGAATCCCCAATCGCTCCGCAAGCTTGTCCGCCTGCGTTCCCTTTCCAGCCCCGGGCGGGCCCAGCAGCACGATGATCATCGGAGATACCCGCAAAAGAGTCGGAGGAGCTTTTGGCTCCTCCGATCTAATCTAGTAAGAGGCGCCGCCGCTGCCGCTGGCGCGGCCACGGAATCGCACTCGACCCTTCTTCATGAAGCCGTCGTACTTCCTCAGCAACAGGTGCTGGTTGATCTGCGCCATCGTGTCGAGCGCGACGCCGACGACGATCAACAGCGACGTTCCGCCGAATCTGAAGGGCACGTTGATTATGTCGGCGATGAACACCGGCAACAGCGCGATGAAAGTCAGGAAAAGTGCACCCGGCAACGTGATGCGCGACACAACGTGATCGATGTACTCGGCCGTCTTGGCGCCGGGCTTCACACCAGGAATGAATCCGCCCTGCTTCTTCAGGTTCTCCGAGATGTCGACCGGATTGAAGATGATCGATGTGTAGAAGTAGGTGAAGAAGACGATCAGGATAGTCTGGAGGACGTAGTAGAGCCAGGTCCCGGGCTGAAAGTACTCCGAGGCGATCCGCGCGTTCTCGTTGCCGCTGAACTGCGCGATTGCTCCAGGCACGACGATCACCGACGACGCGAAGATGATCGGCATGACGCCCGCCGCGTTGACGCGGAGCGGAATGAAATTCTTCGCGGCTTCACGCTGTCTGCCGCGCGCCATCGTACGCTGCGGGATCTGAATCATCACACGCCTCGCCGCCATCGTGACAGCGATCGTGCCGGCAACGACGCCGACCATCACGAGTCCGAGCACGACGAGCGAGAACGGCCCGACCGCCTGGGTCTTGACGAAGCCGAAGGTACTGAAGATTCCCGGCCAGAACCGCTCGACGATCGAGAAGAAGATGATGAGCGAAGCGCCGTTGCCCAGACCTCTCTCGGTGATCTGCTCACCCAGCCACATGACGAACATCGCGCCGGTGACGAGTACAAGGACCATCTGCACCTTGAATCCGAACCCGGGGTTGATCACCGCATTCTCTAGCGATGCCGTGAAGATCGAAAATCCCCACCCCTGAATCGCGGCGAGCACAACGGTGATGTAGCGCGTCCACTGCGTCACGTGCTTTCTGCCCTCTTCGTCCTTTTGCATCTTCTCGACCGTCGGGATAACGACACCCGCGATCTGCATGAAGATGCTGGCCGAGATGTAGGGCATGATGCCCAACGCGAACACCGTCGCGTGCGACAGTCCGCCGCCCACGAACAGGTCGTAGAGCCCAAGGAGTCCGCCTTTACCCTGGTTGGCGAAGAAATCGGTGAGCGCAACGACGTCGATTCCCGGAGCCGTGATGTGCGCTCCGACCCGGTAGATCACGAGACAGATGAACGTGAAGACGATCTTGTCCCGCAACTCCGGCGTGTTGTAGATGTTGCTTACTGCCGCCGCTGGGGCTGATTGCGCCATTAGTTCTCTACCCGGCCTCCGGCCGCTTCGATTTTCTGCCGGGCACCGGCGCTCATCTTCACGCCGCGCACGGTGACGCCCTTTGCGGCATCGCCATTCGCGAGAAGCTTGGCGGGACCCTTTCCTTTGCGGATCAATCCCGCTTCGGCCAGAGTCTCTTCCGTCACTTCAGCGCCCTTGGGCAGCCTAGCCAGGTCGTCGAATCCGACGACCTGGTTCTCTATCCGAAAGATATTCGTGAAGCCGCGCTTTGGGATACGGCGAGTGAGCGGCATCTGGCCGCCTTCGAAGTGCGGCTTGCCGCCACCGGGACCGTGGTGGCCCGATCTCGCCTTGATTCCCTTGTGTCCCTTGCCCGATGTCTTACCGGTGCCGGAGCCTGGACCGCGTCCGATTCTCTTGCGATTGCGGTGCGATCCCGGTGCTGGAGCCAGATTGTGCAGTCCGATCTTCTGGACGCCATCTGATCCGGCGGCCCGGGCCGCGCGGGCGGGACGAGCTGTGCGTGCTGGTTTGGTTGCCACTCTTTAATCCTCTACCGGCGTCACTTCGACGAGGTGACGCACGTGTTTGATCTGTCCGCGCAAGGCGGGTGAATCCTGCTTGATCACGACAGCCTGGTGCTTCCGAAGCCCGAGGGCCTCGAGCGTGAGCCGCATCCGCCACGAGTGGCCGATGCCGCTTCTCACCTGCTTGATCCGAACCTTTCCCTTCGTGATGGTGTCCTTGGGGGTCGTCTTCGGTCCCTTCGTTCTCCACCACACGTGAGTCCTAGGCATGTGCGACTGCCTCCTTCGACTTGGCGCGCGAGCGGTATCCGATGCTCGACACTTCGATGCCGCGCTCGCGAGCGATCTGCTCGACGGTCGTCAGCTGCTGAAGACCATTCAGGGCCGCCAGCACCATGTTGTGCGGGTTGGTCGAGCCCAGGCTCTTCGTGAGAATGTCGGCGATGCCGGCGCATTCCATGATCGCGCGCACCGCTCCACCGGCAATCACACCGGCTCCCGGCGCCGCGGGCTTCATGAGAACCTTCCCGGCGCCGTGCGTTCCAACGACCTCGTGCGGAATCGTTCCGCCGGTCATCGGGATCGCGACCATGTTGCGGCGTGCTCCGTCGACGGCCTTGCGGACCGCTTCAGAGACTTCGTTCGCCTTGCCGGTCGCGAATCCGACGCGACCCTGCCCGTCTCCAACCGCGACGAGCGCGTTGAATGAGAAGCGGCGTCCGCCCTTCACGACTTTGGCAACGCGATTGATCGCGATCACGTTCTCGACGAGCTCGCTGCCCTCGCCGCGCCCGCCGTCGCGGTCGCGGCTCTTGCCATCACGGCCACGACCGCCGCCACGCTGGCCACCTTCGCCGCGCGCGCCGCCGCCGCCTTGTCCGCCACCGCCTCCACCACCACCGCCGCCGGACCCACGTCCGCGTCCGGCGCCACCGCCGCCAGGACCGCCGCGTCCACCACCACCGCGACCGCCACGTCCGCCGGCGCCGCCGCCGCTACGGGCGCTGCCGCCGGTGCGCGGTCGCTCCTGCGCTGGCGCTGGTTGCTCGGACGGCGTTTCCGCCGAACCCTGGGGATTCTCGTTTTCTGCCATTTATTAAAACTCCAGCCCGCCCTCGCGGGCTCCGTCGGCCACTGCTTTCACGCGGCCGTGATATTTGTATCCAGCTCTGTCGAATACGACTCGCTTGACGCCGGCGTCTTTTGCCTTGGCGGCGATGCGCTTCCCAACTTCGACCGATCTCTCAGTCGGCTTTCCCGCGAGACCCGAATCGGTCACGGTCATGATTGTCCGCTGCGTCGCGTCATCAACGAGCTGCGCATAGATGTGCTTCAGCGAACGATATACGACGAGACGCGGACGATCTGCGCTTCCAATCACCTTCTTGCGAAGGCGAAAGTGACGGCGCGTGCGAAGCTGATCGCGCGACTTTGGTCTGGCCATCTTCGGCATTACTTGGCTCCCGCCTTACCGGCTTTGCCCGCTTTACGGCGGACCTGCTCTCCAACGTACTTGATTCCCTTGCCCTTGTACGGCTCGGGTGGCCTGAGGCTCCGCAGCTCCGCGGCAACCTGGCCGACGATTTCCTTGTTCGCGCCTTCGATCACGATCTGCGTCGGCGCGGGTGCGCTCAGCTTGATTCCCTTCGGCGCCTCGTACTTAACCGGATGCGAGAAGCCCAGAACGAGCTGCAACCCGAACGGACGCGCTTCCGCCTTATAGCCGACGCCGACCAGCTCCAGCTCTTTCTTGAAACCCTTCGTCACGCCCTCGACCATGTTGGCGACGAGCGTGCGGCTGAGGCCATGAAGGGCCTTGTGCTTGTCTTCATCCGAGGGACGCTCGACCAGAATCTGGCCGTCCTTGAGCGTGACCTTCATCTCAGGATGAAGCGTACGCTCGAGCTCGCCCTTCGGCCCTTTCACATGAACCTTGTTCCCCTCGATCGTCGCGGTCACGCCTTTTCCGACGACTACGGGATGCTTTCCAATTCGCGACATCTGTCGTTATCTCCCTTACCAGACCAGGGCGAGAAGCTCGCCACCGGTGCGGGCCTGCCGCGCCTGACGGTCCGACATCACGCCCTGCGACGTGCTGAGGATCGCCATGCCGAGGCCGTTGCGAACGCGCGGAATCTCCGCGACAGCGACGTACTTACGCAGTCCGGGCGTGGAAACGCGTCTGAGCTCGCGAATCACCGGCTGGCCGCCCTGCGCGTACTTGAGCATCACGCGCAGCAGCTGCCTGCCGTCCTCGTTCTCGAGCGTCTTGAAGTCCTGAATGAAGTTGTTCTCCTTCAGGATTTTCGCGATCTCCACCTTCACCTTCGAAAGCGGCATGTCAACGCGACGGTGCTTCGCCCCACAGGCGTTGCGGATGCGCGTGAGCATATCGGCTATCGGATCGGTCATACTCATTAAATGATCTTCCTCTGTTCTACCGTATCCCGTCGCCGGGACGCGTAGAAATGAATGGTTACCAGCTCGCCTTGCGGACGCCCGGGATATAACCCGAGAGCGCCATCTCTCTGAAACAGATTCTGCAGAGTCCGAACTTTCTCAGGAACGCACGGGATCTACCGCAACGTCCGCAGCGATTGTGCTGCCGCACCGGAAACTTCGGCTTTCTCTTGCTCTTCTCCACCATGGCTTTACGCGCCATTACGGTCTCTCTTGGCTGTTGGTTGACACTTACTGATTCTGCGTGATGATCGGCTTGTCGTCGCCACGGAAAGGCATCCCGAGCTCGCGCAGCAGCGCGAACGCCTGATCGTCCTTGTTCGTGGTGGTGACGAAAGTGATGTCCATTCCGTGGATCTGCTCGACCATGTCGTAGTTGATCTCGGGGAAGATCATCTGCTCCTTCACTCCGAGCGTGTAGTTCCCTCGACCGTCGAACGAGCGCGTGTTGACGCCGCGGAAGTCACGGATCCGCGGAATCGCCACTGTGACGAACCGGTCGAGGAACTCCCACATCCGCGCACCGCGAAGCGTCACCGCCGCGCCGATCTCCTGTCCCTCCCTCAGTCCGAAGTTGGCGATCGACTTCTTCGCCTTCTTCCGCACCGGACGCTGGCCCGTGATGATGCTCAGCTCGAAGACGACGGTGTCGAGAACCTTTGGGTTCTTGATCGCCTCGCCGACTCCGCAGTTGATAACGATCTTCTCGAGCGTCGGGATCTGGTGAACGTTGGTGAAACCGAACTGCGACATCAGCCGGTCGCGCACCGTCTTCAGATAGTAGACGTGCAGGCGCGGCGGCGGAACGGGCAGGTCCTTTCCGGCGTGCTCCGCCTGGACCTGCTGCTGAACCTCGCGCTTCTTCGGTGCCTTCTTCTCTTTCGTTGCCATTATCTAGTCCTCGCTCAGCGCACGCGGGGGATTGGCTCCCCGTTCTTGACGCTGACGCGCTCTTTGGTTCCGTCTTCGTCGATGCGGGCCTTGGTCCGCGTCGGCTGTCCCGACTTCGGATCGAGGAGCATGACGTTCGATGAATGAATCGACGCCGGCGCTTCGCGGATTCCCGACTGCTCTTCGGCCGTCCGCGCCTTGCGATGCATCTTGACGATGTTCACGCCCTCGACCAGCACGCGGCCGGTCTTGAGGAAAACGCGAAGCACCTTGCCTTCCTTGCCCTTGTCCTCGCCGCGCACCACGCGCACGGTGTCGCCCTTCGACACGTGCACATTCATGCGCTCCGCGTTCGCCGCGTGACGCGCGTGAAGGCGCTTTCCGGCAGTTTTCTTGTATTTGAGGATTCTCACTTTACAAAACCTCTGGAGCCAGTGAGACGATCTTCATGTACTTCTTCTCGCGGAGCTCTCGCGCCACGGGTCCGAAGATGCGGGTCGCACGCGGCTCACCCTGTTCGTTGATGATCACGACTGCGTTCTCGTCGAAGCGGATGTAGGAGTCGTCCTTGCGGCGCGTCTCCTTGGCCGTGCGCACGACCACCGCGCGCGCGACGTCCGACTTCTTGACGGTGCCGTTCGGGAGCGCGTTCTTCACGGCGACGATCACGACGTCGCCGAGCGACGCGTAGCGACGCCGGGTCCCGCCGAGCACGCGGATCACGAGCGCCGTTTTCGCGCCCGAGTTGTCCGCTACCTTGACCACCGATTCCTGCTGGATCACTGGTCGTCTCCGTTAACGTGCACGTTCGATGATTTCGACCACGCGCCACCGCTTGTCCTTTGACAAGGGCCGGGTCTCCATGATGCGGACGGTGTCGCCCGTCTTGGCCTCG
>JBBQAV010000089.1:0-11672 GCA_038316775.1 Gemmatimonadales bacterium
GACCGAGCAGCTCGAAACGCAGCGGAATTGGGCCGCCCGGCTTCTGATTGAGCGAGTAGATGTGCCAGCCCTTGGCTATGTCGGCCCGCACAGTGATCGCCACTGTCCTGCCCGAGACGACTTCACGCGGCGCGCTCCCTCCAACAAGGCTCCATTTCACGGGCCGAAGTGAGAGCTCGCTCGTTGAGCCAACCGAGCTGCTCGCTGGACCGGTCATGTCACTCGGGCCGGAGGAAGCGATGTGGCTCGCGCTCGAAAGCGGAAGAAGGAGCAGGAATGCAAGCTTGTTCATTAACTCCAAATATACACGACGGACGATGTCAACTCGGCCGTTTCGTGCCTCATTACTGGATTGTGTCTTGCACTTGAAACCATCGACTCTTCGCGGAATTCACGTGCAGGCGCAGACCGCAAAAAACTCCGGCTATCGCACGTTCCTGGACCCCAGAGGGCGAGTCTGGGAAGTGTGGATGGTGCACCCATCTTCGATCGAGAGGCGAAAGATGGAGCGTCGGTCCCGCGTGGAGAATGCGGTCGCCCTCATCGAGCTGCGCGTCCTCGGTGATCGTCGCGCGCACAGCGGAACCCGCGGCCCGGTCTCCGCGGAATTCAGCTCGGGGTGGCTCTGTTTCTCGAGTCAGGAGGAGAAGCGTCGTCTCGCCCCGGTCCCCGTGAATTGGATGAGCGCCAATGACGGTCAGGTGGCTGAGTGGTGCCGGATCGCCAAACGGGTCGTGAGGTGCGGCCCCATCTGGGATCCAGCTGACAACGACATGCGCAAAGGCTGAGCCGTAAATCCCTCACTGCTGACGTCTGGTTCAACCGAACGGGGCGTGAGACCGTAGTCGTCTTCCCCCGGAAAGGGACTGTTGCGTCAGCGCAACGGTCCCGGGCAGTGTTGCGTCCACGACACACTTTCCCGAGCCGTAAACGTGCGTAAACGCGTGCGGCATATGGTCTCCGACTTGCCCCCGTTTGGGACGGCGCGGCACCCCCGGTCAACGCGCCGCTGAAGGCGCGAGTGGGCTTGGTTCTCGCCTTCGGAAAACGACCGCTGGAGGCTCCAGTGTTATGGCCGATTCCGCAACAGGTCTCGAGCGCAACATCGACCCAAACGGGTACTCGCCAATCGCAAGCGGGAATCGCGGCTCGCCCGACCGGAAATCCCGCTCCGCCATCCTGCCGGTCGACTCCAATGACAGCCATCAGGCCGACATAGCGACGCTGATCCAGCTCGCAAAACAAAAGCTGGAAACGGGAAGCGACGCGGAGGCCGAGGAGCTGTTCCGCAAAGCGCTCGAGATCGGTGACCGCGTTCTCGGAGCGGACGACCCCCAGCTGAACTTCCTGCTCAATGATCTGACTCGCCTGTACCTGAGGCAGTCCGCGTATGCGTCCGCTGAACCACTGCTCCTTCGCCTGCTCGAGATGAAGCGGAGCAAGGGCGATGATCACCCCGAGGTTGCGACGGTGCTCGCCAGCCTCGCAAGCGTAAGGCAGTCGCTCGGTCACCACGAATCCGCCGAACAGCTGTGGCGGCGGGTGCTCGACATTCGCGAGCGCACTCTCGCGCCCAACCATTTCGCGATCGCGACCGCACTCGAGCGGCTGGGCGACGCGTGCGCTGCCCGCGGCAAAGTCCGGGAAGCGCTGGCTGCGTTCGAGCGAGCGCTCATGATTCGCGACCGCACCCTGGGCAGCGAACACCCAAGCGTGAGAGTGGCTCAGGAACGAATCGCAGATCTTGAGTTGCAAGAATCTGAGGATTCGCTCGAGCCGGCGAGCCCGGAACCGATCCCTGCTCGAGGGAGATTCCGGCTTCTCTCTGGAGAGTCGGTCCCTGCCGCGGCGCCTGTCACGACTGTTGAAGCGGCGGTACCTGCGCCGCGTGAACAAACCGTCGTGCCTCCAGTGAAAAGGGCCACGGTGGTGATCGACCATCCGTTCGCTGATCTGCCGGCAACAGAGAACGAGGCACCGGCTCGGGCCCAACCCGCGGCATCTCAACCGCCGGACACGATGCCGTATCTGCCTGTCCTCGAGACCATTCGCGAAGAGCTCGAGAATCCGTACGAGGGCGTTACGTTGGGCGAGCGCGCCAGCGACTTTCTTGGATCGGTTTTCACCGCGCTTGGGCGCAAACAGGTCGTGGTGGCGAGTGTCGTGGGCGTGATAGCATTGCTGGTTATCGCTGTAGCCACTGGCGCGCACGCATTCGGGGAGGTCAATCAGGCGGCCGCAACAGCACCCGCGGCTACTCCGGAATCACCCAGCTCCGCGCCTCTCTCAGCATCAGCCGGCGCACTCACGACGAATGATGTGTTGAGCGTTTCCGCGGCGGCTGGAGCGAATGGCGGCGTGAAGGCACCAGTTGCGCATCCCCGCCCGGTGGAAGACAAATCCTCGCCCAAAAAGGCGGCCGAGAAGAAGCCGGAAGGAAAAGCAATTGCGATTCCCACGATGCAGAAAGGAGTGTTTGCGAGCCTGGATTCTGTAGCGTCGAAAGCCGCGAGCTCCAATTCGCATGAGAACGATGTCTATTCCGTCCAGCCGGCGCCTATCCCCGGGAATCGGCGCGCCACGTTCGAGGATACGGAGCAGTCGAGCGGGCCGGTACGCGCCCGTCTGATCGGAGATCTGCCGATACCGCGGATTCCCGCTCAGGTCGTGGATGTCGAAGGCGAAGTTCGCGTCCAGTTCAATGTCGACACTGACGGGGTTCCAGTCGTCTCGACTATCTCGGTGCTCAGGTCTCCGCATCCGCTGCTGACAAATGCGGTGAAGAGAGTGATCTCGGGGATGCGCTTCGAGCCGGCGCGTGGGGGCCCGGATCGTAAACCGGTGCCGGACGTCGTCCAGATCGGATTCCAGTTCGCGCGCGCTACGCACTAAACGCCGCGGCCGTCGCCGGAGCAGCGCGTGCATCCCATGATTCGAAGCGCGCTGGTATTGCTCGCCGGCGTCATCGTCGCCGTGTGCGTCGTGACGCTATTGGATGGGCTGGCCGGCCGAATCTTCCCACTTCCTGCCGGAGTTGACACCAGGGATCCAGAAAGCCTGCGGCGAGCCGTCGCAGCGTTGCCAACAACCGCGTTCATGCTCCTGCTCACGGGCTGGGTTCTCGCGGCAGCAGTTGGCGCGTACGTCACTGCACGTCTCGCCACTTATGCGCGCGCAAATCACGGGATGATCGTCGCGGGCTTCGTTCTCATCGCGACGGTTGCAAATCTCGCTGCGATTCCACATCCGGTGTGGATGTGGCCGGCGGTGATAATCCTCATCCCTGCCGCGGGATGGGCTGCAACGAAGCTTGTGCTGCGCCCGGCCAGAATCTAGTTGCGGCTCTAACGCCGCACGTCGTCCGGCGTAGTTTGCGGCCCGAAATACTGCTCCAGACACCATGTGAGCGCAGGAAAAGGACTGCTGTCTTGACCGCGACGACAACCTTCTCCGGCGGAGCACCGTCAGCCTTCATCTTGTCGACGAGGCTGCATACGCGCTTCCGAATCTCGTCCACCTGAACATTGGTGCGCGTCGCAACCCGCAGGATTCGCACTTTGCCACGAGCTTCGCGCCATTGTACGTCCGTGATAGAGAACCGACACTCGGCAACAACGCGAGATTCGCGGTCGGATGAGGGCGTGACATGAAATCGACATTTGCGGCCTCGCCAGAATCCGCGCTCCACGCAAAATGTCCTAACGGTCTTTCGATCCCGAGAAGCGATACCACGGGAATCCGGTGAACAGGATCGCATCCATAAGAACTCAACGTAGCCCGGGAATGTACCGCATGAGCCGCAGCAGACGAGGCATGAGCGACGCGTACGCACGCGCGGGGATGAACGGTGGGCGCGCGAGCGGCAACCCCCGCTGGATGGCGATCGTCTGCGGCTCGGTGTACTTGAGGATACCCTCCGCACCGTGGCGCCGGCCGGACCCCGACTCCTTCATCCCGCCGATGGGCGCCGACGTGGCCGTCCACGTGGCGCCGTAGCTCTCGTTCACGTTCACCGTGCCGGTCTGAAGCTGCTTCGCCACTCGCACCGCGTGCCGAATGCTCCTCGACCAGATGCTGGCGTTCAATCCGTATCGCGTGTCGTTCGCGCGGGCGATCGCCTCCTCGTCGCTCGCCACGCGATAAAGCGCCACCACCGGCCCGAACGTCTCCTCGGCGAACATCTTCATCTCCGGAGTGACGCCGGTGAACACCGTCGGCTCGTAGAAGAGGGGGCCGATGTCCGGCCGATGCCGTCCCCCCACCAGCAGGCGGGCGCCCTTTTCCACGGCGTCGCGCACGTGACTATCCACCGTGCGGAGTTGCCGCGGCACCGTGAGCGAGCCCATGTCGGCGTCGTAGTCGAACGCCGGCGACAGCTTCATCTCGCGCACGCGCTCCACAAGTCGCTCGGAGAAGCGGTCGAACAGCGCATCGTGCACGTACAGCCGCTCGATCGATACGCACACCTGCCCCGCGCCCACGAACGCGCCGCGCACCGCGCCGTCCACTGCTGCCTCCAGGTCGGCGTCCTCGAGCACCAGCATCGGGTTCTTCCCGCCCAGCTCCAGCGAGAAGCCGCGCAGCCGCTCGGCGGCTTGCCTCGCGACGATTCGTCCCGTGCGCGTGCTTCCAGTGAACATTGTGAAGTCCGTGCCCTCGATCAGCGGCGGCCCGAGCTCGGGTCCCGGTCCGGTCACCACCTGCAGGACGTCTGATGGAAGTCCCGCTTCATAGAGCAGGTCGACGGCCCAGAGCGCCGTGAGTGAGCTCTGCTCGTCCGGGCGCAGCACCACGGCGTTCCCCGCCGCCAGCGCCGCGAGCGCGTCGGTGATGCCCAGGATCAATGGGAAGTTCCATGGCGAGATGATCCCGACCACGCCAACCGGCTGCCGATACTCTCGCGTCACCGTGAGGCCCGGTAGCGCGCCCGCACGCCGGCGGACACGCAGGTACTTCGCGGCGCGCAACCCGTAGTGGCGCGCCACGAGCGCGGTATCGAGGATCTCCTCGAGTGCGTGGAGCCGTGCCTTCCCTGACTCGAGCTGGATCAGGTCGAGTGCTTCCTCGCGGCGGGCGAGCAACAAATCGTGAAAGCGCACGAGCACGCTACCTCGGCTCGAGGCGCGGCGCGCGGCCCAGCCGCCTTGCGCCTGCCGCGCGCGTCGGATCGCCTCGTTCACGTCTGCCGGAACGCCGACGGGAATCGTCCCGATCACGCCACCCGTGAAGGGTGCGAGCACGGGCGCCATCTCGCGGTGAGGATCGGCAAGCGCGATGCGGCGGCGTAGGCGCTCCATGACCTCGGGCGGGAGGTAATTGCGGGAAATGTCGCTTATGAGGTGCCCGCGTTCGTCAGCGCGCATTCCGATAGCGTGCTCATTCGGCATCTACGCCTCCTCTGAAAAATTGCTCGCCGAGCGTAAGCTATTACTCCGGCCCATCAAATAGACGATATCCACGCAAGGGACGCGCGGATGTTCGAAGAATCAACGCACGCGCGCGGGACGGTGAGAAAAGCAAAGCGGCCCGAGGGCGTCATCCCGGAGTTGACTAGGGGTTACCCCGACAACCATTCAGGGGTTACCCCTGACAATGCTGAACCACCTATTGAACCAATTTTCAAAGTTGTTCATCCCGCCTTTCTTGCGTATCCACCTCGCTGACCGGGTGCACGCTGACAATCGCTGAGCCAGCACAACTTACAAGGGGGAAATCTTGAAAAGATTATCACTCGCAGGAGCGGCACTTGCCGTGGCTGCATTGGCCATGGCCTGTTCCAACGACACGACGGGTCCCACGAAGACACCCGGCATCGCGTCGATGGCATCGATGGCGCCCGCGAACACCAATTGGAAGGTCTACAACATTCTTCCTGCGACCAGCAAGCTATGGGATATCAACCAGCTGGATGCCTCGGACGGAAACGTCGGGAGTTTCCCGATCAACACGTTTGACTCCCCGACGACCGGCTCGTTCGCTGTCTACTTGCTCAACAACTACAACGTCGACATTACCGGCCAGACCTTCAACGCGACCGCGGCGTGGACTGCCACAGGTCTCTTCGTAACCCGTGGCTCTGCCGCCGACGGAGCGTACGTGCGGTTTGTGTTTAAGGACGTTGCGTCCGGCCCCTACACTTCCAGTGACTACTGGTGGTCAACCGTCAACTGCGACCTAAACGGCGCGGTTCCCTGCACTCTGACGGCTGCACTCACTAACCGTACCCTCTGGACTAATCTCTGTGGCCAGCATGCAGATGACGCAACCATATATCCTGCTCAACCAAACTGCGTGGATGGGACAGATCCTGCAGGATCGCCATATGACGGGTTCACAAACGCCATGAAGAAGGTCAAGCAGGTCGGCCTGTCGTTCGGCAGGGGCAGTCGCTATGCGAGTGGAGTGGCAGTTATGGGAGCGGCTAGCACCTTTACGCTCAACACGTTCACAATCGGGGGCATCGCGCCGTAACATCATCCTCGCTGTGAAAGCAACTCGAAGGGCACCCTGGCAAGGTGCCCTTTGAGTTTTCAGCGCGGTGGCATGGATAGTACACTTGGTAACCGAATGCCGATCAGCTACGAAAAGCTGATCGCAGAGCCGGCGGGATTGGCGAAAACTTTAAGTAAGACATCCCCTTCCAACTCATTGCGAAATACCCTACTCTGAGAGGTGAACCCGGCCAGAGGAATGATGGCCGTCACCGCAATTGACCATCGAGCGTCATTTGCGGAACCTCGGTTCCCTGACAGCATCGCCGCGATCGCTGCACTCCTTCGGATAGTTCGTCGGTTTTACCTAAGGTTGCCCACAGCAGTACTCGATCGGACTAATTATTCGACGTTCTTTTTCGCGGTATGCATGCCATGGAGCTTAAATAAATCCACCGACTGTTTCGCGTCCTCCGCTTCCTTTAGAAGACCCTCCCAATTATCAGGAGGATTGTCGGCCGCGAGCATTCTCGAAAAAACCCCGTAGGCATCTGAGCGTTTCCCGTAGCTTCGGAGTGTCGTGTCGTCGTTAATCCAAACAAGGAGAATCAGCTTGTTTGAGGAGCTGTAGCGGAAGAACAAACGGAATCTTCCGCCGCCGGTTTTCGCCCGCGACCAGTGTGCGTAATCGGATCCGAGCGTGTGCCCCAATCGAAAGGCCGAGCTGCCGGGATTTGCCGGTATCTTCTCGAATATGAGGTCAAGGATGTGGCCGAGTAGTTTTTCGCTCGGTCCGGGCGACGTGGCACCACCGCCGAACGTTGCTTTCGCTTGCTCCTGTTCGGTCGCCCTCACGAGATTGGCGATCTGTTCCAGAAATAAGGGATGAGCGAGGATCGTCCACTCCCCGACAACGGTTGGCGGAGCTCCAGCTAACTTCCCCCGGGAGCGCGCCCCGGGCGAAGTCCGCTTACGCCGGCGATCAGCCGACATAGATCAGGCGGGCCTCGCTATCGTGCAGCTATAGCCCGACCGGTCCGAGAATCGGGTCATCATGCTCGATGGTTACGCGGGCGGTGAGGCTACGCGCACGCTCCAGCAACCCGGAGCCAAGACCCTCGAGGCGCTCCGGGTGGTCCTGTAGGTCTCGGCTAAGCAGGTCAAGAAATGCCATTATCGTTGGGTCCTCCTCACTTAACTGAGAGGCGTTTACCAAACGAACTAGACCCGGCCCTTCGACGATGTAGCCCAGTTCTTCGCCTGGATGTACTCCAAGTATTTTCGCCAAACTGGAAGGGAGAGTCGTTTGCAGTTTGGTCGTCACTTTGCTCGTCAGCATGCCCATATTTAGCCCCTCAGAAGCTGAGACAATGCGTTTCCATTATTGTAATGCATTTGCATTGTACCTACAAGACGTTGAATTGTTCAAGAAAGTAACGCAAGTCAGAGTTAGGTGACGCTAGCAGGGATTAACGAGGATAGTTCTGCCTAACAGACTCCGGGCGAAGACTGAGATCTTGTCTCGAACTGTCCGGGGTCGCTTGCATATGTCGCACAGCCGAGCGGAGTTCGATTTCTCCTGTGACCGAAAAGCCAAACGGCGCCCATTTGGGCGCCGTTTGATTCCAGCAGACAGTTTGTTAGTGGAGGCGCGGGGATTCGAACCCCGGTCCGAGACAAGATCGACCACAGCGTCTACGTGCGTATTCCACCGATTGAGGTCTCCAGCCGCTGGCCAGTGGACCGCCCACTGCTGGACAAGTCTCCTAAAGTTTCGCCGGCTGCCGGAAGACGCACCAGCCGACTATCCCGAATTTTCGATACCCTTAAAGACGCCTCAGGAGGGCTTCAATCAGGGCAGGTGCAGCAACTCCTAAGAGTTACGCAGCCAGGGCCAAGTTTTGGTTGGCAGTTGTAAAATTCCCCAGAGGTTTTACCAGGACCTGAGTACCTGGGCACGCGGCCACAGCTTCACTAACCCCGTCGAAGCCAGTCGCCCCCGTTCATAAAGTATAGCCCGAACTGGCGCGGAAGTCAATGTAAATCGATTTAATAATGTGGTTGAGACGGAGCCGCTAATTCCCTGCAGCGGCGTATCTTACGAGACGCCGTTCAAGCAGCTGCTGGCTCAGACTCGAGTTCTGTGCTTTCGTCGCCTCCCGCTGCTGCAACGCGGCCATCGTCGTAGCGGTGCGGGTTCGCCAGGTATGACGCGAACACATCCTCGACCTCCGACAGACTCACCACCGCGTGCAGCTTCCGCCTCAGCTCGCCCGATCCCGGCACACCTTTCACGTACCAGCCGAGGTGTTTTCTGAACTCGATAGCGGCACCTCGCGGGTCTACCTCGTACTCATCCGCCATACGCGCGTGCTCGAGCGCGATCTCGAACCGACGCTCGATCGGCGGCGCATCCGGCTTCGCTTTGCCCTCGAGCAACGCCCGGGTCTGATCGAAGATCCACGGCTGCCCGAATGATCCGCGCGCGATCATGATCGCCGCACAGCCGGTCTCACGCTGCATCCGGACCGCATCCTCGGCCGTCTTGATGTCACCGTTCCCGATCACCGGGATCTCGAGCGCGGCACTGAGGGCCGAGATCTCTTCCCATCGCGCGCTGCCGCTGTACATCTGCGTTCGCGTGCGCGGGTGTAGCGCGATGGCTTTCGCGCCGGCGTCCTGACAACGCAAGCCGATCTTCACGGGATCCCGCGTCTCCTCATTCCATCCGCTCCGGATTTTCACCGTCACCGGCAGGTGCGTGCCAGCGGACACGGACTTGATTACCGACTCGACGAGACCCAAATCCTTGAGGCAGCCCGAGCCGCCGTTCCGCTTCACCACCTTTTTCACCGGGCAGCCGAAGTTGATGTCGATGAACTCGGGCTGGAATACATCGGTGACGAGGCGCGCCGCCTCACCCATCGCGATCGGGTCGGCGCCAAAGATCTGCACCCCGATCGGCCTCTCGTCTGCTCCGAAGCGAAGCTTGTCGAGCGTGTGCGCGTTCTCGCGGCGGATTCCCTCGGCGGACAGGAATTCGGTGACGACGACGTCCGCGCCAAAGCGGCGGCAGAGCCTCCTGAAGGGAGACTCCGACACACCGGCCATCGGGGCTAAATAAAGCGGGATGTCGTCGCGCACCGCGAACGGAAACTTCATATCAATACAAGCTAAGTGAGAAGCCCAAGTGCTTGCAACATCGTGGTTTGACTCTCGCACCAGGCACGCGTAACTTCCTGCCTTCGCGCGCATGAACTGGCCACCGTCGGGGAGCTGATGGAACTACGCGATTTTTTTTCTGAAGACGCGATCAAGCTGGAGCTCGAGGGAACCACGAAGGACGAGATTCTCAAGGAGCTGATCGGCCTCCTCGGCCTCGACGACAAATCGGAAGGAATGCTGTTCAAGATGTTGAAGCGCCGCGAGAATCTCGGCTCGACCGGCATCGGTCGCGGGATCGCGATTCCCCACTGCCGCTCGCTCGTCGTCTCGAAACTGCGCGTCGCGTTCGGACGAAAAACCGGGGGACTCGATTTCAAGGCAATCGACGAGAAGCCGGTCTACTTCTTCTTCCTCATCGTCGCGCCGCCGCTCGAAGTTTCCAACCAGTATCTCCCTGTGCTCGGCAAAATCGCGCAGTTCAGCAAGGAGGCGGACGTTCCGGAGAGACTCTTGAAGATCAAGACGCCGCGCGAGTTTATGCAGCTCCTCGAAGAAAAGAGCCTCTAGAACTGCAACTGAAGACTACCTGCCAAGTGCCCTGTGCGGGCCAGCGATTGGCCGCGGGCCGACTCTAATCGCATCTAGCCGCAGCCCGTAGCCTTCAGCCGCTCCGCCGATAGCACTCGGCAGGTAGTCTTCAGTGGCAGTTCATTCCCACTCGATGGTAGCCGGCGGTTTCGAGCTGACATCGTAGACAACCCGATTGATGCCTTTAACCTGATTGATGATCCGATTAGAGATCCGCGCCAGCACATCGTGCGGAAACGGGAACCAGTCGGCCGTCATCCCGTCGGTGCTCGTGACCGCGCGCAGGCCCAGCACGTAATCGTAGGTCCGCTCGTCCCCCATCACGCCGACGCTCCGCACCGGAAGCAGCACCGCGAACGCCTGCCAGATCTCGTCGTAGAGTCCCGCCTCGCGAATTTCTTCCAGATAAATCGCGTCGGCTAGCCGGAGCAGATCGAGTTTTTCCTTCGTCACATCGCTCAACACGCGAATCGCTAGGCCAGGCCCGGGGAACGGGTGCCGCGCAACCATCTCCTCAGGCAACGCCAGCTCACGGCCGACGTTCCGCACTTCATCCTTGAACAGCTCCCGCAGCGGCTCAATGAGCTTGAACTTCATCCCCGGCTTGAGCCCGCCCACGTTGTGGTGCGTCTTGATCGTCACCGACGGACCGCCGCGCGGGGAGAATGACTCGATGACATCCGGGTAGAGAGTCCCCTGCACCAGGAAATCGACGTCATCGCCAACCTTCGCGGCCGCGTCCTCGAAGACATCGATGAACGTGTGGCCGATCGCCGTCCGCTTCTTCTCGGGATCCTCGACGCCAGCGAGCGCTTTCAGAAAGCGCTTCTCCGCATCGATCGTAATGAGCTTGATCCCCAGGTGCGCACGGAATGTCCGCTCGACCTGTTCGCGCTCGTGCAGGCGAAGCAGTCCCGTATCAACGAAGATGCAGGTGAGCTGATCGCCTATCGCGCGGTGGACGAGAGCGGCAGCGACCGATGAGTCCACGCCGCCCGACAAGCCGCAGATGACGCGGGATTTCCCGACGAGCTTTTTGATCCGCGCGACTTCTTCCTCGATGAATGCACCCGCCGTCCACGTCGGCTCGGCCTTGCAGATCGAGAAGAGAAAGTTCGAGATCACCTCGCCGCCGCGCGGCGTGTGCGCAACCTCGGGATGGAACTGAACTCCGTAGATCGGCCGAGTCTCGTGGCGGAATGCGCTGATGGGATTCCCGTTGCTCTCCGCCGTCACCCGATATCCTTTGGGCGGCTGCTCGATGTGATCGCCGTGACTCATCCACGCGGTGACTGGCTCAGAGGTGGAGAATCCGGCGAACAAGCCCTTGGGCTCCAGCACCTTCATCTCGCCACGTCCATACTCCCGACGGTTGGTGCGAATCACCTGCCCGCCCTCGATGTGCGCAATGAGTTGCATCCCGTAGCAGATGCCGAGCACGGGCGCGATGTCGAAGATCGCTGGATCGGCGAGCGGAACGTTGTCGCC
>JBBQAV010000090.1:0-11418 GCA_038316775.1 Gemmatimonadales bacterium
CGCGCGACGCGCTGCGCCGCGGCGAATGGGACCGCGCATCGACGCCATCGTCTTGCCGATGTTCGCCGATACCGCTTCCTGATCGACTCCGCGCTTGCCCTTCTTGCCGCGGCGGGCGCCACGATCCTCGCCCCGTCCACCACCGCCTCCTCCGCCACCGCCGCTGCTCCGGTCATCGCGCCGAGTGGGTGCACTGCCGGCACCGGGAGCGGCGGACGCTACGGGCCGCGGCGGAGAATAGGGCGCGCCGGTCGCGACTGGACGCGCGCGTGGCGCTCCAGGCACAACCGGTTGCGGCCGCTGCCGCTCTCGACCCTCGTTGCGTTCAGGCGTCGAGTGTGTCGTGGATTGCGGAGTTACGGGCCGGGCCGGAGCCGACGGCGTCCTTGGATGCTCGGCCGCTGGAGCCTCAGTGGGCATCGAGGCAGCGATCGGAGCCGGAGTCGCGGGCGCCACAGCCGGAGCCTTCACTTCTGGAGCGGGCGGCGCTCCGACTATCGGTGCTTCTGCTACTGGCTCGGTTGCCGCACGTCGACGACGTCTGGCGGGCGAGCTGTCAGCCGGATCTGCTGCCTCGGCTTTGGGCTCCGGTGCAGGAGTGGCCGCAGCCGTTCCGCGACGACGGCGCGCCGCAGCCGGTGGAGCGGCGACACGCGCGCGCTTCTCGCGTTCCCAACGGGCGCGAATGCGTGCGACCTGATCGTCGCTCAACGGACTGAGGTGGCTGCGGACAGGAACGTCCATCTGACGAAGGAGGTTGATCACCTCGTCGGTCGGAACCCCAAACTCGCCTGCCAGGTCATGTACTCGAAGCTTGCTCAACCCAACTCCTCCTTACGGACATCCGGCATGCGTGTCAGGCTCAGCGCCTGAATACCCTTTGCCAGACCTTTGTCTACAATTCCAATTACTGCGGTTGTTTCACGACCAGCTGCCCCACCCAGATCAGCGGCCGGCGGTCCTGCGATAACCGTAATTCCGCGAGCATGAAGCAGCGGAAGCACTTTGTCCAAACTGTTGCTCGAAGCATCGGGCGCCGCAATAGCCAGATGCAGCTTGCCGCGCCGTGCCGCGTCACGGACTCGCTGAACTCCGACGACCGCCCCTCGGCCGCGAACACCGAGCCCGATCAGGCCAAGGAGTTTGCGCTGCTGAATGGCGTCCACCGGAACTATTCCTCTTCCTTCTCCTGTTTCTTGCCCTTGCCCTTGCCCTTCTCCTCGGCGTCCGGCGTCACATCGGGCGCTGCTGCGTTGCCGCCCTCGGACGCCATCTCACTGCTCGCTTCGGCATCGGCTTCAGTCGTAGCCACTGCCTCCTGGGGACTCTCAGGTGCTTCGTCCGTCGTGAGCTCGTCGATGATTGCCATGAGACGATCTGCCTCCTCCGGTGCGATGCCTGGAAGGCGCAGAAAATCCTCGCGCTCCAGGTCTATGATGTCGTCGAGCGTCCGGTAGCCGGCTTCCTCGAGAACAGCAACCGTCGCCGGCTGCATTCCGTCGAGCTCGGCCAGCCGCGGATTGACTCCGGAGACAGGCTCGTCGGCCGGAAGCGGAGCAAAGATCGGCTGATCGGTGCCGCGCTCCATCCACTCGCGACTCGAGTAGAGCTCGATTTTCCATTCCGTCAGCTCGGACGCGAGCCGCACGTTCTGACCATTGCGTCCGATCGCCAGTGACAGCTGATCCTCGTCCACGATGGCCTGAATCGTCTTGGTAGCCGGATCGCTGAACACGCGAGCAACGCGCGCCGGCGCGAGCGCCAGCTTGGCAAACCGCTCGGGATCGGCCGACCAGGGCACGATATCGATGCGCTCTCCACCGAGCTCGTTGACGACGGCCTGAACGCGCGAGCCCTTGAGCCCGACGCAAGCGCCCACCGGATCGACCGAATCATCACGTGAGAAAACCGCGATCTTGGTGCGGCTTCCAACTTCGCGCGCGCTTGCCCGGATCTCGACGAGGTTCTGCTGAATCTCGGGAACCTCGAGCTTGAACAGCGCCTTCACAAAGAGAGCGTCGGCTCTGCTCAATACAAGGCGAGGGCCCTTTGGTGTCTCTTCCACGCGCTTGAGAACGGCGCGGATCGGGTCGCCCTGATGGAAGTGCTCGCGGTGATTCTGCTCGCGGTACGGAATGATTGCTTCCGCTTCACGAAACTTGTTGAGCATGATGACGAGCTTCCCGCGCTCGATCTGCTGAACCTCGCCCGAAAGGAGGTCGCCGACCCTGCTCGAGAACTCGTCGCGGATCTTGGTTCTCTCGCCTTCCCTGACTCGTTGGATGATGCGCTGCTTCGCGGCCTGAACCGCGGTTCTTCCGAATTCCGCGAAATCGACGGGAATCTCCATCTGGTCGCCGACCTGGTACTCCTCGTCCTCGAACCGCGCTTCCTCCAGCGAGATCTGCGCGGCCGGGTCGGTCACTTCCTCGACGACGGTCTTGAGGAGGACGATGCGAATCGCCCCCTTGTTCTCGTCGATATCAACCTCAGCCTTTACCGTTGGCCCGTGCTTCTTGGCGAGGGCGGCATTGATGCCGTCCGCCAGAAGCCCGTGCAGCTCTGCACGATCGATCTGCTTCGAGTTTGTCAACTCGCGGATCGCCGTCAGGATTTCTACCGAAGCCGCCATGTCCTCAACCCCTACCTTGTCCAGTGAAACGCCAGCCGCGCCTTCTCGACCGCGGAGAGCGGAAAGCGCCGCTCATCGCCGCGCTCGTTACACACTATCAGAATTTCCTGTCCGGCATCACCTTCGACACCGGCTATCTCAACTTCGTCCGTCCGCCTGCCGGCGGGATCGCCCGGTGTGTTGGTCGTTACCACCACGTTGCTGCCGACGAACTTTTTCCAATCCTTCGCGTTCCGGAGCGGTCTCTCTATCCCCGGAGACGAGACTTCCAACACGTATCTTTTGCCGCCAAAATCTTCGGCGTCGAGCCTGGCCTCGATCGCGCGAGACGCTACCGCACAATCTTCGACCGTCACTTTTTTTTCGTCCTCGCGCTCGACACGAACGTCGAGAACGGCCCGGCCTTTACTGCCCCCGACCTTCAACTCGAAAAGCTCTAGTCCAAGTGGCTTAATTTCCGACGCCACAAGAATTTCCAGCGTTTCGTTCATGCAGGTTCGAGGTTTCTTCCAGAGACAAAAAAATGTGGGGGGATCCCCACATTCCGGTTGGCCGCCGAGTTGAACGCCCTATACAATGTAGAAAGGAGGCTGAGGCGAGTCAAGTTGGCCAGCCCGGCTACGCCTGGGCTGCGATCACTCCTATCTGCCTGCCCTTGTCACCCGCTCGATGCGAGAAAAAGCGGTCGTTGTCGCACCGGGTGCACGAGGAGCTGACGGTGATTTTCTGGACGCCCGTCTCCGTCGCGTGCTCGGCGATAAGGGACCTGAGATCGACGTGGCCCGCCCGTGTCGCCGGCTGTCCCGTCAGCTGTTCCCGCACCTCGCTGTTCACCTCGTAGCAGCGCCCGCAGATTGCCGGACCGAGATGGATCGCGAGCTCGTCGGGCGGAAGTCCGTACCTGGCAAGCGCGGAAATCGCTTCGGTGGTGATGCCGGCGGCCGTCCCCCTCCAGCCGGAATGGAGCAGCGCTACAACGCCGGAGGGGTGCGCAATGAATACGGGAACGCAGTCGGCTACACCGACCGCGAGGGCGATCCCCTTCTCGGACGCGATGTGGCCGTCGGCTTCCTCGCCGCGCAGCCAGCCCTCCCACCCGCCGGTGTGTACGAGCACGCGCGTCCCGTGTACCTGACGGATCGACGCGAGACGACGCGCCGTCTCGGAAAGCTCATGCTGGACGGCGGACCAACGGCCCATGACTTCGTTGACGGGATCCGTCCCGGCGAGCCCGAAGGAGCCCGCATCGCGCGTCGTCGTGAACGCCCGAATACCCCAGCTCTCGAAGTCGGGGATTACCTCCTTCGGTACTTCACTCACTCTTACTGGCGCCGATCGTCAACGCGGGTGATAGAGGCGCCGAGAGCATTCAGACGTTCATCGATGCGCTCGTAGCCTCGCTCGATCTGCCCAACGTTGTTGATGTAGCTCGTGCCTTCAGCGCAAAGAGCGGCAAGCAGCAGCGCCATACCGGCTCTGATATCGGGGGATTCGAGAAACGCTCCCCTCAGACGCGACGGTCCGTGAACCAGCGCGCGGTGCGGATCACAGAGGACGATACGCGCTCCCATCGTCGAGAGCTTGTCGACGAAGAACATGCGCGATTCGAACATCTTCTCGTGCATCAGGATGAGTCCTTCGCACTGAGTGGCCGTGACGATGGCGATCGACATCGTATCAGCCGGGAACGCGGGCCACGGCTGGTCTTCGAGCTTGGGAACGTGCCCTCCCATGTCGGCCTGAATCTGCCGCGACTGCTTGGCAGGGACGATGAGATCAGGACCGTCTTCCACGCACTCGATGCCCAGGCGAGAGAATCCCATACGGGTCGACCGCAGGTGCTCGATGCCCGCGTTCTCGATCCTCAGCTCTGATTTCGTGACCGCGGCGAGTCCGATGAACGAGCCGACCTCGATGTGATCGGGACCGATCGTGTGCGTCACCGGCTTACTGCCGAGCGACCGGTTGCCGTGAATCGTCATCGTGTTCGTGCCGACTCCTTCGATCTGCGCTCCCAGCGCAATGAGAAAATGCGCGAGGTCCTGGACGTGGGGCTCGCTCGCGGCGTTCCGGAGGACCGTGGTGCCCGTCGCGGTCGATGCCGCCACCAGCGCGTTCTCGGTCGCCGTGACGCTCGGCTCGTCGAGAAACACGTCGGCGCCACGGAATCCGTTGACGCGCATCTCGATCATCTTGCCATGTGTAAATGAAGCCCCCAGCTGCTCCAGGGCGAGGAAATGTGTGTCGAGCCTGCGCCGTCCGATTACGTCTCCGCCGGGGGGCGGAAGCGTTACCTGGCCGCACCGGGCCAGGAGCGGGGCCGCGAGAAGAATCGAAGCCCGGATCTTGGCGCACAGAGTCGGGTTGAGATCAGCCGGTCGGAGATCCTTTGCGTGGACGTCGAGCGAGTTCCGGCCGACCCACTCCATCGACGCGCCGACCGAGCGAATGAGCTCGACCAGGGTTTCGATGTCGCGGATGCGCGGTACGTTCTCGAGGTGGACCTTGCTTTGAGAAATGAGGGCGGCGGCCACGATCGGCAACGCCGCGTTCTTGTTTCCGGAGGGACGAATGGAGCCGCTGAGGGGTCTTCCGCCCTCGACGACGAACTGAACTGCTGGCATGTTGATTACGGTCGGTGGTGAATGCGTGTTGCGCAAATATATCGCACTGAGCACTCTTTGTACCGTGAGATAAACTCACTCGGTAAATGGCCTCTCCCTTGCACACTTGACTCACATGACGGGATGGATCGGTAGCGGCGCTGAGCTGCTCTTGCAGGTGGCTCGCGCTTTTCCGGACACGGTCTACACCAAACAGATCGTCGCCGAGCCGGGGTTGTGGCAAAAAGTCGTGAGCATAGCGAGCGGGGTCATGACCATCACCGTGATCGTCCTGACCGTAGCGCTCGTGCCCGCGGCGTGGAATTTCAGGAAGAGCTACAAGAAAGTCGGCGACATGCTGGACAAGATTTACGGCGACATCAATCCGCTCATGCGGCATGCGAGCGCGATCGCCGATAATGTCGACTACATCTCGACGGCGATCCGCGTCGACATCCAGCAGGTGAGTCAGACGGTGGCCGCGGTGAATCAGCGGCTGCAGCAAGCCGCTTCTGCGGCGGAAGACAGGATCAACCAGCTGAATGCGCTGCTGGAAGTCGTGCAGGAGGAGGCGGAGTCCGCCTTCGTAACGACCGCTTCGACCATTCGCGGCGTGCAAACGGGAATCAATCAGGCATTTGACGAGGAGGACTGGAACGATGGGGACTACGACGAAAGCAGAGCCGACGATTGGGAGAAACCGCGCCCGCGAGTCAGGCCCAGAGACGGAACTGGACGAGGAGCGTGAGCAGCAGTACGACCTGCTGACGGCGGCGTTGATTGGAGCCGCGGTAGGGGCAGGAATCACACTGCTGTTGAGACGGGGCCCGTCGGGCAGCCGTCCGGTCGGACCTTTGATGCGCTACGCCGGCCGAGGCGCCGCGCTTGCGGGGCTTGCCGGAGTCGACGGCGCGAAGTGGGCTGGAGCCCGAGGACTCGAAGGCGCTCGCTGGGCCGGCGGTCGTGCCGCGGAAGGCGCACGCTGGGCAGCCCCACGCGCGAAGCGTGGATTCAGAACAGCGGTTGATCGCGGCGAGGAGCTGATCGAGCGGATTCCAGTCGATGACATGGTCGAGCAGGTGCGGGACTATGTCGATACCGCCAGAGACGCGATCAACGATGTGGTCAAGGACGAGCTCAACGACCTCCGGAAAGCGGTTCGCCGGCAGCGTAAGCGCATCGGGATCTAGGAAGCGCCGAATGCCGCGCGCCTCATCGCGCGCAATTTCGGCCGGTGGCGTAGCGCTGGCAGTCCTGCTGGCGCTAGTGCTGGCACCGGCCGTTGCGCATGCGTGGACTCCAGGGACTCACATCTTCCTCGGGGAAGCGGTCATGCGCTCGCTCGCACTCGTTCCCTCGAGTATCGCCGAGCTGTTGTCCGCGTATCCGTACGATTTTCTGTACGGCTCGATCGCCGCGGACACGAGCATCGCGAAGAAATACGCCGCGACGGGACGGCATTGCCACTCGTGGAACGTCGGGGTCGAGATTCACGACAACGCGGAATCGGAGCCGCTCCGCGCGTTTGGACTGGGCTACCTGGCTCACCTCGCCGCTGATGCAGTCGCTCACAACTACTTCGTTCCGCATCAGCTCACGATCACATCGTCGACTTCGGCGCTGGGGCACAGCTACTGGGAGAGCCGGTTCGACACCCACATCGGCGAGCGATTCAGCCGCACCGCCAAGCAGCTGATCCTGCGCGATCACACGCACTCCGACGAGCACCTCGATCGGATTCTGAGTCCGACGATATTCAGCACTCCGACGAACAGGCGAATCTTCCGCGGGATGGTTTACGTCGCCGATACGGAATCGTGGCAGCGCATCTTTCACCTCGTCCAGGAAAAGAGCCGCTGGGATCTGACTGACGCGGAGGTCGAGGTCTACATGACCCGGGCGTTCGACTACATCATCGACCTTCTCACACGAATGGATCTCGCGGAACCGTACAGGCTCGATCCGGCCGGCACTCTTCCCCTACGCCAGGCAAAGAAAGTCCGTCGCGCCGCGCTCCGCAGAGGGGGCGAGGAGCACGTTCGCGAACAGGCGCAGCATCATTTCGGGATGCCGCGCTCGGTGCTGAAGTACTCTTCCGGCTTGCCCGAGCCCCTCTACCCGCCCCGCGCGGACAACGACTGATTCACGCGCTTCGGGTCCGCGCGGCCCTTCGATTTCTTCATAACGAAACCAACCAGCACACCCTGCAGCTTCTTCTCGCCGGCGAGAAATCGCTTCGCCTCTTCGGGGTGCTCCTGTAGCACTTCGTCGACCCAGCTTGCGATCGCGCTCTCATCGCCCACCTGTAGCAATCCTTCATCGGCCGCAACTTGCGCCGCCGGCTTGCCGGTTTCGGCCATGAGTGAAAAAACGCGCTTGGCCGCGGTGTGGCTGATAGTCCCATCGCGCACGAGGTTGAGAAGCTGTGCGAGGTCGGCCGGCCGGACGCGGAAATGCTCGATCTCGTCGCCCGACGTCTTTAGCGTCGCGAGCACTTCACCCATCACCCAGTTGTAAGCGCCCTTTCCGTCTTTTGATTGGCGCGCCACCGCCTCGAAGTATTCCGCGAGGGCGGGGGTCGCAGTCAGCTGATCGATTTCAACCGGAGCGAGCGAATACTCCTGGGCCAATCGCTTCTTTCTCGAATCCGGCAGCTCGGGAAGATGCTTGCGCGCATCCCCGATCCACTTCTCGTCGAGCACCAGCGGCCGCAGGTCGGGCTCCGGGAAATACCGGTAGTCATGACTCCCCTCCTTCGTCCTGCTGGTACGGACGGTTTCGCGGACTCCGTCCCAGAGGAGCGTTTGCTGCTCCACCCTGCCACCCGAATCGAGGAGCGCGGTTTGTCTCTCGAACTCCACTTCCAGCGCCCGCTCGACCGCGGAGAAGGAGTTCATGTTCTTGACTTCGGTCTTGGTCCCCAGCTTGGCCTGGCCATACGGCCGCACGCTGATGTTCGCGTCGACGCGGAGGCTCCCCTCCTCCATGCTCACATCGCTGACGTCGAGGTACTGGAGGATCTGCTTCAACGTCCGCAGATACGCTCCGGCTCCGGCGGATGTTCGGATATCAGGCTCGCTTACGATCTCGATGAGAGGAACGCCGGCCCGATTCAGATCGATGGCAGTGGCGCCGGGAAAGCGATCGTGGATCGACTTCCCGGCATCTTCCTCCATGTGCAGCCGAGTGATGCCGATCCGGACCTCGGCCCCGTTTACGTCCTTACCGATCGCGATCGTTCCGCCGGTCGCGAGCGGTTGATCGAATTGCGAGATCTGATATCCCTTCGGGAGGTCGGGATAGAAATAGTTCTTGCGCGCGAATACGGAAAGCGGGTTGATCTTGCATCCAAGTCCGAGCGCCGCTCTCGTGGCGAGCTCCACGGCGCGCTCGTTCAGAACGGGCAAAGCACCCGGTAGCGCCAGGCACACGGGACACGTGTTGACGTTGGGTGGCGCGCCGAAATCCGTTGAGCAGGCGCAGAACGCCTTCGTCCGGGTCTTGAGCTGAACGTGCACCTCCAGCCCGACGACCATCTCGTAGCGCTCGCGGCTCATTGGTGGGCCTCGGCGCCAAGCGCTGCTTCGAGAGCGTAGGCAACTCGAAACATCGTGTATTCGTCGAAGTGGGCGGTGATGATCTGTCCGCCCACAGGCAGGTTGCGCATCCGGCCGACTGGAATCGAGATCGCCGGGACTCCAGCAAGATTCGCGGTCACCGTGAAGATGTCGTTCAGATACATCTCATAGGGGTCGCTGATTGCGCCAACCGGAAACGCAGGAGTGGGCGTGGTCGGCGTGAAGATCGCGTTTACGCCGCTCGCGAATACCGACCGGAAGTCGTCCGCGATGAGCGTGCGCACCGCCTGCGCCTTTCTGTAATACGCGTCGTAGTAGCCGGCGGACAGCACGTACGTACCGAGCAGTATCCGACGCGTCACCTCCCGGCCGAAGCCCTGCGATCTCGTCGCCTCATACATCGCCTTCAGACCCTTCCCGGGATCGACGCGCAGCCCGTACCGCACGCCGTCGAATCGCGCGAGGTTGGACGACGCCTCCGCCGGGGCCAGGATGTAGTAGACGGGAATCGCCAGCGGAGACCGAGGGAGTGAGATGTCACGGACCGTCGCACCCATCGACCGGAAGCGATCCAACGATCGCTCGCAAAGATCTCTTATGCTCCCGTCGAGCGAATCGGGGAAATACTCCTTTGGCTTTCCGATGACAATGCCATTCAGCGTCGTTGCGCTCGGAGGCGGAGGCAGCGGAATGGGGCTCCTTCCAATTCGAATCGCTTCCGCTTCAGGGTCGCGCGCTCCCGGCGCCGGCTTCCCGAGCGCCGAGAGCCGGTAGATCGGAACGTCTTCACCAGAGCTCGTCGAATCCATCTTGTCGTACCCAGCGATGGTCTCGAGCGCGAGAGCCGCGTCATCCACCGTTCGACCGAGCACTCCGATCTGATCAAGGGACGAGGCGAACGCCACCAAGCCATACCTGCTCACCCTGCCGTACGTCGGCTTCACGCCGACCACGCCGCAGAACGCCGCGGGTTGCCGCACCGAGCCGCCGGTCTCGGAGCCGAGCGCGATCGGTGTGATTCCAGCCGCGACAGCGGCCGCGGATCCACCGGAGGATCCGCCTGGGACGCGTCGGACGTCGTGCGGATTTCGCGTTGGTCCGTAAGCGCTGTTCTCTGTCGACGAGCCCATCGCGAATTCATCCATGTTCGTCTTGGCGACGATCACCGCGCCGCTCGCACGCAGACGGGAGATAGCCGTGGCCTCGAACGGGCTGACGTAGCCTTCGAGAATTTTCGAGGCGCAGGTCGTTGGCAAGCCGAGGGAGGCGATGTTGTCCTTGATCGCAACAGGGACGCCCGCCAGAACGCCGGCGTCCGACGCGCTCTCGACGCGCGTCCGCATCACGTCCGCCTCTTCGATGGATGCCTTCTCGTCAGCGTGAAGAAAAATGTTGAGCGCGTCGCGGCCGGCGCCAATCTCCCGCGCGCGGTTGAACGACGCGCGAATCACGTCGGACGGCGATACTTCTCCGGAGCGCACGCTCGACGCGATGGCCGCCGCGCCGAGCTTCGCGAAGTTTTCGAGACTCAAGCTCCGCTCTCGCTGGAGTCCTCGTGGGTGGCGAGACGAGGCACGATGAAGAACCCATCGCGCATCGACGGCGCAAAGGATTCGAGTGTCCCTTCCATGAGAGACGGCGCGCCAGTGTCAGGACGAAGCGGCGTGCCTCCACCCTCGATTTCAACGGTGGGGGCGACTCCCGCCGTATCGACCTGCGACAGCACCTCCATGTGCGCGAGGATCGCGCTCAGCTCTTTGGTCAGCTCATCCGCTCGCGCATCATCGACACCCAGGCGAGCGAGCTCGGCGATGTGAAGCACATCCTCACGCGTAACTGCCATTATTCCTGCCCCCGCTCGAGAGTCGTGTACGCAAGCTTGATCGTCTTCCTCCCCACTGCCTCGTCGTCGAAGTCGATTACCGCCTTCACTTCACGACCGACGCCGGTAAGCTCGGCAATCGAGCCGTCGCCGAACAGCTTGTGCTTGACCCGCTCTCCCTTCACGTAGCGCGGCTCGTCCTGAGAGATCTCGGCTTCGGCGATTGGAGTCGGCTTCCGCCACGACGGAACGTCGTGGGTGCGCCGCGCGGGATAGGCGCCGCTGAATCCCAGGGAATCACGTCCAGCGGGTCCTCTGCCGCGGCCCATTGTGGTCACGCGCAGCGTCTTCTTTTCGTCGAGATGCGCGCCCGCGACCTCGCGGAGGAATCTCGACTGGATTGACGGCAGTAGTTCTCCGTTGCGCCGGCGCATCTCAGTATGGGAGAGATACAGTTTTTCTTCCGCCCGCGTGATTCCGACGTAGAAGAGGCGTCGCTCCTCCTCGAGCTTGGGCGGATCGTCGAACGACTGCGAGAGAGGAAATAGTCCGTCCTCGAGTCCGGTCAGGAAAACCACGGGATACTCGAGTCCCTTTGCGTTGTGGAGTGTCATCAGCGTGACCGCGTCGGCCGACGGATCAAGCGCGTCGGCGCCAGCAACGAGCATCGCCCGCTGCAGAAAATGGTCGAGCGGTGTGAGCCCGACCTCGCCTCCATCGTCAATGACAGTTTCGGCGGCGCCGTTTATGAGCGCGCTTACGTTCTCGATCCGGTCGCGGGCA
>JBBQAV010000091.1:0-11298 GCA_038316775.1 Gemmatimonadales bacterium
CCCGAGGGCTGCGATCCGGGCAACTCGAACCACCGCAATCCGTCGAACGACGAGCGCGGTGGAACGCCTGGCAACCCTGGCCGCAAAGGCGGTCGGTAAGGAAGGTTCGTAGCGGCGGGCGCGCGGCGGTGATGCCGCGCGACCGATAACGGTTTTTCATTTGACGGCGGTGGGCATTACGGTGACGTATGCTCGCCGCCGTTCGCTCAGCTGCCCTCGTTGGAATAGACGCTTACGATGTGATCGTCGAAGTCGACGCCGCACCGGGTCTTCCCCAATGGACGATCGTCGGACTCGCGGCCGGCGCGGTGAAGGAAAGTCGCGAGCGAGTCGGTGCTGCGCTGCTGAATTCGGGATTCGACGTTCCACCGCGGCGTGTCACGGTGAATCTCGCGCCGGCCGACATTCGGAAAGAGGGGACGGCGTTCGATCTGCCGATTGCGCTCGGAATCCTCGCTGCTACTGGTCAGCTCGAGGCCATCTCCCTCGAAAACCGCCTGTTCGTCGGTGAGCTCGGCCTGGACGGCGGATTGCGAACGATCAGGGGAGCGCTATCGGTTGCGCGGCATACGCTGCGCGCGAAGCAGTCCGTTCTGGTTCTTCCGCCCGCCAACGTCGCCGAGGCATCGCGTGTGAGCACGCTCGCCTTGTCGGCACCGCAAACTCTGCGTGAGCTCGTGCAGCAGCTGAGAGAAGGAGCGCTGACTCCGGCGCGCCCGGACTCGCGCAGCAACGTTGGCGCGACCGACGTCACGGATTTCGCTGATGTCATCGGCCAACAGGGAGCGAAACGCGCGCTGGAAGTCGCCGCTGCCGGCGGACACAACGTTTTGCTGGTGGGGCCGCCAGGCGCGGGGAAGACGATGCTCGCGCGTCGAATGCCGACCATTCTTCCCTCACTCAGCGAGGACGAAGCGCTCGAGGTAATCGCGATTCATTCGGTCGCGGGAGTTCTCGACCATTCGAGCGTAAGCAGAGGAGTGAGGCCGTTTCGCGCTCCACATCACACGATATCGAGCGCCGGCCTGATCGGCGGAGGACCGTCGCCGAGGCCGGGAGAAGTAAGCCTCGCTCATCACGGGGTGCTGTTTCTCGACGAGATGCTCGAGTTTCCCCGGCATGTTCTCGATGGACTGCGGCAGCCAATGGAGGACGCGAAGGTCGTGATCGCGCGGGCCGCCCAGAGTGTTACGTATCCCGCGCGTTTTACGCTCATCGGAGCCTCCAACCCGTGTCCATGCGGTCGAGCGGGTGATCCATCGGGCGCATGCAGCTGCGCGCAGAGGGACATCGATCGGTACTCCGCACGCATCTCCGGCCCGCTCGCCGATCGCATCGACATGCACGTCACGGTCGGAGCAGTCGCGTTGCGGGAATTGAGCGGCACAAACACCGGAGATCCATCCGCGACGGTTCGAAAGAGAGTAGAGGGCGCGCGGCTCAGGCAGCGCAAACGCTTCGCAAAGGCGACGGGAATCTCTTGCAATGCGTTCGCGAGCGGCCGATGGCTCGATGCCCACACGCCGGTGTGTGCGAGTGCGCGCGCACTGCTGCAGACGGCGGCCGAAAAACTGTCGCTTTCGGCGCGCGGATATCATCGCGTGCTCAAGGTCGCCCGTACAATCGCCGACCTCGAGGACTCCGCAGAAATTGCGGCGACTCACATCGGCGAAGCTCTTCGTTACAGGCCTCTGCTGAGGTCGAGCAGCCCTGGACCCGCAACTCTCGCCCCGGAGGTACCAGCCTGAAACAGTTTCAGCAGTTGCCGCGCGGCGCGCGTAAGTAATGGAGGCGCCAACGCCAGCTGTCATATCGCACGGAGTTATCTGGAATGAAGTCGAAGTTGCTCGGATTCGCGGCGCTGTGCTGCGCCCTCGCGCTTCTGAATCCCGCTCCATCCGCGGCGCAGGTTGGATCCACCACCGACATTCTGATGGGCAAGGTCTCCGGGCTCGATAGCCAGGCCGTTGCCGGCGCGCGAGTCGAAGCGACGTCCGTCGAGACGGGGATAACGCGCGCGAAGACCACAGGCGCCGATGGCCGCTACACGATCATTTTTCCCGACGGGGGTGGCACCTACCGCCTCACTGTGCGCGCGATTGGAATGGTGCCTGTCACGCGGAATATCCAGAGACAGGGCGACGAAGACCGGCTCATCACCGACTTCGACATGGGTCGCACAGCCACGCAGCTTGCGACGGTGCAGGTGCGCGCGACGCCGAGGCGCGGCGATCCGAATCAGCGTCCCGAGCCGGGGAACACCGAGCGGAGTCTCAACCCGAATCTAATCAATCGCCTCCCGCTCGATGCCGGCGATCTGAATGCTCTCGCGGCGCTCGCACCCGGCGTGATCGTGGTTCCTGGCACCGACACTACAAAGGCATCCTTCAACGTGGCGGGCCAGCCGGCCAATCAGAACAACATCACACTCGATGGACTCACCTTCGGCGCGGGAAGCGTTCCGTCGGAAGCGCTTCGCAACACGCGGATCGTGACGAGTACCTATGATGTCGCGCGCGGACAGTTCACCGGCGGACAGGTCGCGTCGACGACGCGCGGCGGAACGAACAACGTGCAGGGCGCCGTCAGCTATTCACTGCGCGATCCCAGCCTCGAGTTTGTCGATGATTCAAATCCCACGTTCGGCCAGAAGTACACGCAGAACCAGATCAGCGTCGGCGCCGGCGGGCCTATCGTCAAGGACAAGCTCTTCACGTTTGGCGCTCTTACATTCACGCGGCGCACCGATCCGCTCCTGTCCCTTCTCGCCGCTGACCCGCTCACACTGGAACGGCTCGGCACGAGTCTGGATTCGGTGAATCGGTTCCTGAATCTCGTCCAGGGATTCGGTCTTCCGCTCACCTCTCCGCTCACCCCCGACGAACGGCTCAACAACAATACGTCGGCGCTCGTGAGAGTCGACTACAACCTCGCCGAAGACCACTCGCTTATGCTGCGCGGAGACTGGCGGGGAAGCTCGCAGCTCGGCTCGCGTCTCAACGCGTTGGCGCTGCCGCACAGCGGCGGCGATCTCAAAGGATCGGGCGGCGGCGGCATGATGACGCTCACATCGCATTTTGGGATGTTCATCAACGAGCTCCGAGGATACAAATCAGTCGACAAGCGCAACACGTTTGGGTATCTGTCTGTCCCTGATGGACGCGTAGTGGTCGCGTCGGTCCTTGAGGATGGGACGAGCGCAATCTCCACGCTCCAGTTCGGAGGAAACCCATCGCTTCCCCAGGAGACGAAGTCGAGCCTGCTGGAGGTGAGCGATGAGATTTCGCGACTCACCACCGCCGGTGGGCACCGCTTTAAGCTGGGCGGACTCGTCAATGAGCAAAGGAGCTCCGTCGGGTTCGTCCCCAACAGGTTCGGCACATTCACGTTCAATTCCCTCGCCGATTTCGAGGCGGGAACGCCGACTCAGTTCACACGCACGCTGTTCGCGCGAGACCAGCAGTCGGCCACCGAAAATCTCGCCGCGTACCTCGGCGATTCATGGCGCGTTAGCCCGAAATTTCAGGTGACGTACGGCCTGAGAGCAGAAGGATCACATTACCCCAACAAGCCGGAGTACAATCCGGAAGTCGACACTGCGTTCGGCCGGCGCACTGACAATCTGTCGTCAGAGATTCACGTCAGCCCGCGCGTCGGGTTCAGTGCCTTCATCGGCGAATCGCAGTTCGGTCCGCCGCCGCTCACGCTTCGCGGTGGTTTCGGAGAATTTCGCGGCACTGCGCCCCCACAGCTGTTCGCATCGGCGCTCAACGCGACGGGTCTCAACAACGGGCAGTCGCTGCTGACATGCGTAGGGCCGTCGGCTCCGACGCCGGATTGGGCAGCGTACCTCGCCGATCCCTCGACGATCCCCACATCGTGCAACGGCGGCACGCCGATATTCGCGAATCAGCGCCGCAACGTTACGGTCTTTGATCCTGACTTCCAGGCGCCGAGGGCATGGCGGGCATCGTTCGGACTCAACCGGCGCTTCTGGGATCGCTACTCGTTCTCCATCGACGCTGGTTACGCGCGCGGCATAGCGCAGACCGGATCGACGGACATCAATCTCGACACGGTAGCCAAATTCACGCTGGCGAATGAAGGCAATCGCCCGGTGTACGCGCCCGCGAACGCAATCGTGCCGGCCACGGGCGCCGTCTCCGTGCTCGGCTCGCGCCTGCACCAGCAATTCGGAGTCGTGAGCCAGATCCAGTCGAATCTCAGGTCCGACACAAAGCAGATCACGTTCGGCCTGAATGGAATCACGACGAAGGGGATTCTCTTGAACGCGTCATACACGATGACGAGCTCGTACGATCAGTCTCAGGGATTCTCCCAGGGCTTGGGCGGCAGCACCGGCTCGACCGCGGGTAATCCCAATCTCTCCGAGTGGGGCCGGAGTGATAACGGTCGGCGCCATGCGATCCTCGCGAGCATCACCTATCCGATCAAGCCGGTGCTGGAGCTCACCGCGATCGCCAGGGCGACGTCGGGCAGCTACTTCGCTCCGCTCGTCGGCGGAGACATCAATGGCGACGGACGCAACAACGATCGCGCATTCGTCTTCAATCCTGCAAATCCGGCCATCGCGGGCGACACAGCTCTCGCGAATGGGATGACGCGACTGCTCGCCAACGCGTCGCCGCGCGCGCGTGACTGTCTCACGAGCCAGCTGGACAAGGTCGCATCGCGCAGCAGCTGCTCGAGCCCGTGGTCGCCGGCTCTCGATCTTCAGGCCAACATACGGCCCGCGGCTTTCGGCCTGGATCGCAGGCTCACGATTTCTGTAATAGCGCTCAACACCCTCACCGGCCTCGATCAGCTTCTCCACGGCAACGACAACCTTCACGGTTGGGGACAGCCGTCATTCCCCGATCGCACACTGCTATATGTGCGCGGATTCGATCCTGCGACCGATACTTACAAGTATCAGGTCAACGAGCATTTTGGCGTCTCCAATGGAACGAGGAACGCATTTCGTGTCCCGTTTCAGCTTGCAATTCAGGGGCGTCTGACGCTCGGGACGGATCCCGCACGCCAGCAGTTCAACAACGCGATCGGCCGAGGTGCGGGTGGACGGATGAATCCGGAAGCGCTCAAGGCGCGCATGACGCGTCTCGTGCCCAACGCTTTCCTCGACATCATCGCCATTAATGATTCCGCGAAGCTCGAGCTCACGTCTGATCAGGTCACGAAGCTTCAGACCGCGGGTGATGCGTTCAAGGTGAAATCGGATTCACTGATCGACAAAGTCGCGAACATCCTCGGCGATTCGACGGTCAAGAGTCCGGACCCGATGACGATCTTCGCCAAGCTGCAGCCGTCGATGACCGAAGGCAGAAAACTCACGACGCAGGCGATAAACGACGCGAAGGCCATTCTAACGCCCGCGCAGTGGGCCAAGGTTCCGGACAGCATCAAATCGCCAGGCCTGAGGCGCGGCGACGGCGAGGGCCCGCGACCCGGAAGAGGCGGCCCAGGCAACTAGCGTGCATGGGTTGTGCGAGGGTATTCTCCCTCGTCACCTCACCTTCACGCTCTAATAAAATGTCTGGTTTCTTTCGCCGCCTCGGCTGTCTTGTAGTCATCATCGTCATCCTTGGGGCCGTATGGTACTGGTACGCCCGTGTCCCCAATACAACGGCGACCGCCAACGCGCCCGCAGGTGGAACAGCAGCCTCGGTGAGCTCAGGATGGCAGCCCCTTACCGCCGCCGACGCGGAACGCGGACGGCTCGCGGTGGAATCACTTGGAAGGCAGTCCGGGCCCGTCTTCGCGAATCTGACTCCCGCCGAGGTCGCGTCGTACATCTTCACTGTGGTCGCAAAGCAGCTACCACCGTCCGCAAAGAACGCCGAAGCGGCGATCATCGGCGACCGGCTCTACGTTCGGTCCGATGTGGACATGAAGGATTTCGGAGGATCCAAGTCGCTCGGACCGCTGGGGGTGCTCTTGGGCGAGCGCGACAGCGTCAAATTCGGCGGCACGATCAACATGCTGCGGCCCGGCCTGGGTGAGTTCCTCGTGCAGGAGGTCAAGATCGGGAAGCTCGATGTTCCAAATGCGCTCATCCCGCGCATCCTCAGCCAGATGAAGCGGGGCAAGGCGGTTGAGGGAGTCTCCCAGAACGGGCTGCCGATGGTGATGCCCTCTTACATTTCAGACGTGCGGATCTCCAACGGCAAGATCACCCTCTACAAGAGTGTCCGGTGAGTCGACGGATTCTCGTTATCGACGACGAGCAGGGAATCCGCGCGGCCCTCGGCCAGCTGCTCGAGTACGAGGGGTATGAAGTCCACACGCTCGCCAACGCTGCTGATGGCATAGCGGAATACCAGAAATGGCGGCCGCATCTCGTCTTCCTTGACGTGAAGATGGCGGGGATGGACGGGATGGAAGCGCTAAAGAAGCTCCGCGAGCTCGATCCAAATGCAGTTGTGGTGATGATCAGCGGCCACGCCACCATCCGCACCGCAGTCCAGGCGACCCAGCTCGGCGCCTACGAGATACTGGAGAAGCCGCTCGATACCGATCGCATCCTGGTGATGCTCCGGAATGCTCTCTCGAGTCTCGACCTGAAGGAAGAGAACACGAGACTCCGCGAATCCATCGACGCTCCCTTCGAAATCGTCGGCAAGACCCCGGTGATGCGCGCGCTGATGGAGAAGATCGAAAAAGTCGCGGCCAGTCCGGCGCGAGTTCTGATCACCGGAGAGAATGGAACGGGGAAGGAGCTCGTCGCGCGAGCGCTCCATCGGATGTCGCCGCGCGCGGGCAAGCCGTTCGTCGAGGTCAACTGCGCGGCGATTCCCGGAGAGCTTATCGAGAGCGAGCTGTTCGGCCACATGAAGGGCTCCTTCACGGGAGCGATCGCCGACCGGGCGGGAAAGTTCGAGCAGGCCAACAAAGGCACGCTCTTCCTCGACGAGATCGGGGACATGAGTCTCGCCGCACAGGCGAAGGTGCTGCGAGTGCTGCAGGACAACGTCATCACGCGCATCGGAGGCGCCAAGCCAATCTCCGTGGACGTGCGCGTGATCGCGGCGACGAACAAGACGCTGGAGAATGAGATCGCCGCGGGGAAGTTCCGCGAGGACCTGTACTATCGCCTGAACGTCGTGCCGATCCACGTCCCGCCGATCCGCGAGCGGCGCGAGGACATCAACATGCTCGCCCAGTATTTCGCATCGACCCTCTCGGCGCGCGAGGGAATTTCACCGCACACCTTTGCCGCGGATGCGCTGGAGAGACTCAGCTCTCTCGACTGGCCCGGTAACGTGCGTGAGCTGCGAAACACTGTCGAGCGTTTGCTGATTCTCGCGCCCGACACGCAGATTGCGGCGCGGGACATCGACCGTCTCGCGGGCCAGCGCGCTCTCGACGACGCGGGGCTCGCGACGCTCACGCAATGCCGCACGTTCGAGGAGTTCAAGGACGCAGCAGAGCGAGCCTTCCTGCTCAACAAGCTGCGCGAGTTCGACTGGAACGTGTCGGAGACCGCGCGTGCGGTAGAGATGCCGAGGTCGAACCTATACAAGAAGATCGAGCGATATTCGCTGTCGCGTGAGCATAGCTGACTGATAGCTCACGCCAACAACACCAAGAAATCCAAATGAAAAAGTTCAACAACTACATTGGCGGTAAATGGGTCGCGCCCGAATCGGGCGAATACTTCGACAACAGAAATCCCGCCGATCGGGAGGACGTGATCGGGAAGTTTCCACTCTCCGACAGGCGCGATGTCGAGCGCGCCGTCGAGAGCGCGAAGCGCGGCTTCGCCCAATGGCGGCGCACGCCGGCGCCGGGGCGGGGAGATGTGCTGCGTACGGTCGGCGACCTCATGACCAAGCGGAAGGAAGAGATCGCCGACGCGATGACGCGCGAGATGGGGAAGCCTCTCACCGAGACGCGTGGCGACGTACAGGAAGGGATCGACACGGCGTACTACGCCTCGAGCGAAGGGCGGCGCCTGTTCGGGAAGACTGTACCGAGCGAGCTGCGGAACAAGTGGGCGATGAGCTACCGGAGGCCGATCGGCATCGCGGGCCTCATCTGCCCCTTCAACTTTCCGATGGCGATCCCGACCTGGAAGATGTTCCCGGCCTTGGTCTGCGGAAACGCTGTGATCTTCAAGCCGGCCGAGGACGTTCCTCATACGGGGACGCTGCTGGTAGAGATCCTACTCGAGGCGGGACTTCCTCCCGAGGTGATTCAGCTCGTCCACGGTCGCGGGGAGCAGGTTGGGGCCGCGATCGTCGAGCATCCGTCAATCCCGGTCATCTCCTTCACCGGATCGACTGAAACAGGCCGCATCGTTGGCGAGACCTGTGGACGCATGCACAAGCGGCTCTCGCTCGAGATGGGAGGGAAGAACGCGCAGATAGTGCTGGATGATGCCGATCTCGATCTGGCCCTCGAGGGTGCCCTCTGGGGCGCCTTTGGCACGACCGGGCAACGATGCACCGCTACCAGTCGTCTTATTGTACAGAAGAAGGTGCACGACAAGTTTGTGAGCATGCTCGAGGACCGGGCCAAGTCTCTGAAACTGGGGGACGGACGGAAGAAGGGGACCGATGTCGGTCCGCTCATCAACGAGGATGCAGTCAGAAAAGTCGAGACCTACGTGGACATCGGCGAGTCAGAGGGCGCGAAGCTCGTTACAGGGGGCGAGAGGCCAGGCAAGCTGTCGAAGGGGAATTTCTTCGAGCCCACGATCTTCACAAACGTGAAGGCAGGAAGCCGTCTCGAGCAGGAAGAAATCTTTGGTCCGGTTCTTTCCGTAATTCGCGTAAAGGATGTGGACGAGGCTTTTGCGGTGAACAACGATGTGAAGTACGGGTTGTCGTCGTCGATCTACACGCGGGACGTGAATACTGCGTTCCGCGCGCTCAACGAGCTCGACAACGGCATTACGTACGTGAATGCACCGACCATTGGAGCGGAGGCTCATCTCCCCTTCGGTGGCGTGAAGCAGACTGGAAACGGGCACCGAGAAGGTGGATGGGAGGTCTACGAGTTCTACTCCGAGACCAAGGTCGGCTACGCCGATTTCTCAGGCACGCTTCAACGCGCTCAGATCGACACCTACCTGGGAACGCCAGACTAATTACCGCGGTAAATAGACGCACCATGGAAGTATCCGACCAAATCCGGGCTCGCGCCCTTCATCTCGCGAACAAGAGGAAGAGGGGCGGCAAGCTCATGTTCTTCGCGCATTGGGCGAAGATCATAATCGTGTCGCTGGCCCTTTTCGTCGTGATCCGCGCCTTTGGCGTAGAGGCGTTCAAGATCGCGAGCGGCAGCATGGAGCACACGCTGTTCGAGGGTGACTTTCTCCTCATCAACAAGCTTGTATATGGGGCGGGCATCCCCGGCAGCGGTCACAAGTTTCCCGCCATCCACGCCCCTCGGCGCGGCGACGTCGTGGTCTTCACGTATCCGGTGGATCCCCGGCTCAACTACGTGAAGCGGATCGTCGGGATTCCCGGCGATACACTCCAAATGCGTGGCGGGATACTGATTAGAAACAGCCAGGTAGTGCAGGAGAACTACGCCCAGCACCTTCCCGCGGAGGCTGACCAGACGGACGACGATTTCCGCTGGCAAACGGCCTATCTGGCAGGCAATGCGGAAGTCGAGAGCTACCGTCCATCGCGTAACAACTGGGGCCCTTTGGTCGTCCCTCCTCATGACTACTTCGTCCTCGGAGATAATCGCGACAACTCGTCGGATTCGAGGTATTGGGGCTTCGTCGCGGACTCTCTTGTGCGAGGCCAGCCGATAGTGGTCTATTATAGCTACGCGCCTGACACCGGTGACCGCCTCGATTGGCTGACACGTTTACGGTGGAAGCGCTTCGGAGAGATTGTCCACTAAGTCCGCAGTTCGGATATTAAGTCCGCAGTTCGGAGTTTTGGCTGGTCTCTCGTACTTGGAGAGGATGACGCAATCGCTATGAAGGCTTCGACGAATCGGAAATCGACCGTCGACGAAGGATCGCTCGATCAGTACCTGAGAGACATCAGCGTCTTTCCCCTCATCAGTCGCGAGATCGAAGTTGAGCTCGCGAAGCGCATCCGCCAGAACGACCAGGAAGCACTCGACACGCTGGTTCGCTCGAACCTTCGCTTCGTCGTCTCGGTCGCCAAGAAATATCAGAATCAGGGCGTCTCCCTCTCAGATCTGATCAACGAGGGCAACCTGGGCCTCATTCGCGCCGCGCACAAATTCGACGAGACGAAGGGCATCAAGTTCATCTCGTACGCGGTGTGGTGGATTCGGCAATCGATTCTGCAGGCACTCGCAGAACAGTCGCGCATCGTGCGCGTTCCATTGAATCGCGCGGGCACGTTGCATCGCATCGGCAAGCGCGCCAGCAGTCTCCTTCAGGAGCTCGGCAGGCAGCCCAGCAACATGGAGATCGCCGAAGGCCTCGACATCAGCGAGGACGAAGTCGCGAAGACGATGATGATCTCGCAGGTCCATCTGTCGCTCGATGCGCCGATGACTCCGGGCGAAGACAACCGTCTGCTCGATTATCTCCCCGACAATATGAACCCGACTCCGGACGAGATCACGTTCGAGAAGGCGTTGTCGGAGGCGATCGAGGAATCACTTGCATCGCTCAAGGAGCGCGAGTCGAAGATCCTGCGTCTGTATTTCGGACTCGATGGCGCGGACCCGATGACGCTCGAGGATATTGGCACGCTGCTCCAGATCACGCGTGAGAGAGTGCGTCAGATCAAGGAGAAGGCGCTGCTCAAGCTGCGGCACAATTCACGGAGAAGGTCGCTCGAGTCGTTCCTCGGCTAACTGACCTCCGCCCCAGCGGGGAGCTGTTCAATGGCGTTGAAAATCACGTCGCCCTCGTTTCAGCCAGGCGGAGCCATTCCGTCCCAATACACCTGCGAAGGAAAGGATGCGTCGCCTCCGCTCTCCTGGTCTGGTGGACCCGCGAATACAAAGAGCTACGCGCTCATAGTTGACGACCCTGACGCGCCCGACCCGGCCAAGCCGCAGCGCGTGTATGTGCATTGGGTCGTCTGCAACATTCCCGTTACGGTAACCTCGCTTCCGGAAAACGCATCGAAGATTGGTTTGCCTAAGGGGGCAGGGCAGGGCAAGAATGATTGGGGCAAAGCGGAGTATGGTGGCCCATGTCCCCCAATCGGACGCCATCGCTACTTCTTCAAGCTTTATGCGCTCGACACGATGTTATCAGGATTGTCGGCGCCGACGAAGGCAGACGTTGAGAAAGCGATGAAAGGTCACGTGCTCGAATCGAGCGAGCTGATC
>JBBQAV010000092.1:0-11195 GCA_038316775.1 Gemmatimonadales bacterium
GTTCCTGGCAGCCCGCCACCCCGATATCCGGAGACCCTGAGAAGCGCGGGCGTCGAGGGACGGGTGATCGCGCAGTTCATCGTCGACGCGACCGGGCACGCGGAAGGGGGAAGTCTCCGGTTTCTGCGCTCGGACAACCAGCTATTCGAGAGCGCGGTAAGACTTGCGCTCGGACGTATGCGCTTCATTCCAGCCGAGGTCGGTGGGATGAAAGTCAGGCAGCTGGTTCAAATGCCGTTCGTGTTTACGCTGACCAGGTAGTTAAACGTTCCTTAATACTATTTCATTGATTCTTAATCTTGAGCCTATTCCATCGCATTCTGATTGCGAACACTTTTCGTTCACGACTACCCACTGGGTGAGGAATGTTTAACCAACTTCTTGAGTCAAGCGCTAAGAAGCAGAAGATGGCTGGCGGCACCGTGTTCAGCATCGTGTTGCACACGCTCCTGATCGCCGCTGCCGTCTACGCGACCGCGCGTGCTGGTGTCAAGGACGAGAAGTCGAAGTCCGAGAAGATTCAGTTCGTCGAGGTGAAGAAGGAGCCGCCGAAGGAGCCGCCGAAGGAGCCGCCGCCGAAAGAGGTCGTGGTCAAGCCACCTCCGCCGAAAGGATTCCAGGTGCTTCGGGCGCCGGTAAGGATCGACATCAAGATTCCCGAGATCGATCTGTCGAAGTCCATCACTAATGAAAGCGACTTCAGCGGCAAAGGTGTGAAGGGCGGCACCGGCAGCGGGGTCGTCGGTGGCACGGGCCCCGTCACCAATCAGACCTACTTCGAATTCCAGGTCGAGAAGCCCGCGGAGATGCTGCAGGACAGTCCAAAACCGAAATATCCGTCGGTTCTCGAGAGCTCCGGCATCGCTGGAGAGGTTCAGGCACAATTCGTGGTGAAGAGCGATGGCAAAGCCAGCATGGAAGACTTCAAGGTGCTGAAGTCGACCAACGAGCTGTTCACTCAGGCCGTCAAAAATGTTCTGCCGAGGATGAGGTTCAGTCCCGCGATGATCGGCGGAAAACCGGTTAACCAGCTAGTCCAGCAATCGTTCCAGTTCGCCGTTCCGCGTTAACATCAAACCTCCGGAGTAACCATGCAGCTGTCACTGCTCGACATCTACAACCAGATGGGCACCTTCGCGAAGGGCATCGTTTATGTCCTCGCCCTAATGTCTATTTGGACCCTTTCAATCGCCATCAAGAAATGGTGGGACCTACGCGCGGCTCAGAAAGAGACCCGCAAGTTCGCTCCCGAGTTCTCGCAGTTCCTCGAGGAAGATAATCTCGCCGAAGCGGTCACTCTCGCCGACAAATACAAGAGGTCGCACGTCGCCCGGGTCCTCGGCGGCGCGCTCACCGAGATTCGGCCGCTGATCCAGGATGGCTCGGTAACGGTGGGCGACATCAACTCGGCTGAGCGCGCAATCGAGCGCGAGATGCTGATGACGATCACCGATTTGAAGCGCGGTCTGGGCGTTCTGGCAACCACGGGCGCGACCGCTCCGTTCGTCGGACTTCTGGGAACCACTATGGGAATCGTGAACTCCTTCGCCGCCATGGCAGCTTCAGGATCCGGCGGACTCGCCTCGATTTCCTCTGGTGTCTCCGAGGCCCTCATCACCACGGCGTTCGGTCTCATCGTCGCAATTCCGGCGGTGTGGCTCTTCAACTACTTCCAGATCAAGATCGACAATCTTACCGCCGAGATGACGTACACCTCGAAGGAGATGATCGACTACATGATCAAGAACATCACCAGTACCGGGGAGTTCGGCCGCTCGCGCTTCACGCGTGAGTTCAACACGACAGCGACCGCGGGCAATTCTCCCATTTCGCAGTAAGGGGAGGTCCCTATGGCAATGTCAGCGGGTGGCAGCGGAGTAAAGGCAGAGCCGAACGTGACGCCGATGATCGACGTCATGCTCGTTCTCCTGATCATCTTCATGCTGGTCATCCCCGCGATCTCGGCTGGATTCCAGGCGATCCCGCCAACGGGTGTCAATCTCAAGCCGCACCCCGAGGAAGATCAGGATCAGGTTCTCGGCATCGACGCGAATGGCCAGTACTACCTGAACAAGAAAGCGATTCCCAACGCGCAGCTCGGACCCCTGCTCAAGGCGATCTTCGAGACCCGCGAGACGGACAAGCTGCTCTACGTGAAGGCGCACAAGGATCTTCAGTACGGCAAGGTGCTCGACGCGCTCGACATCGCGGCCCACAACGATGTCCGCGTCACCGGGATGATCACTGATCAGCGGCCGGGTACGATCTCCGCTATTCAGACGGACAACATGTTCAATGCACCTGCCGCACCACCCGGAGGAAAGCAATAATGGCCATGTCAGGAGGAGGGGGCAGGGGCCTCACGAACGACATCAACGTCACGCCGATGATCGACGTGCTACTGGTGTTGCTGATCATCTTCATGATGGTGATACCGATGTCGCGGAAGGCAATCGATCTTCAGCTGCCCGATCCGACGCCGGACAACTCGAATTCGGGACCGCCTCCCTCGCAGATCGTGCTCGAGGTGCTCCCGGGAAATACATTCAAGATCAACTCTCAGCTCACACCAAAGGCTGAGCTCGCAAGGAAGCTCAAGGAGATCTACGACCCACGGCCCGACAAGATCATCTTCGTGAAAGGCGATACGGCTGTGAAGTATTCTGAGGTCATTGCAGCAATGGATATCGCGCGCGGTGCTGGCGTCAAAGTGATTGCCACGACGCCAAAGGATGTGAAGTAGTCACGCGGTATCGCACGCCGCGGCTGCAGTTACCGCGCAGGAAGCAGGAATCGTGGAAAGGGATCATTGCGTCGCTGCTGGTGCACGCACTGATCCTTTTTCTCATTCTCGCGCCCATCGTCGGCTCGGTTGATTTCACGCGTCCGGACGTCCTTGGCGGCGGAGGTGAAGGTCCCGCCGGCGGCGGCGGCGGCGGGATCAACGGTCCGGGATCTCGCGAGGAGCGCGTCGAGTTCGTACGCGTGAAAGCAGACCCGACGACGATGCCGAGAGTCACGCCGCGAATGGTGCCACCGGTGAAACCCCCGGAGCCGAAGCCGCCAGTGGAATCGCCGGTGTCGCCGGCGCAGCAAGTGATTACCGCGCAGGTCAACGCATCCGCCTCGGGGGAGGGAACGGGCAACGCCGGAACAACGGGCGCCGGGCCCGGCAGCGGCGGAGGTGTTGGGTCCGGCGAAGGCACGGGTAAGGGCAGCAGCATCGGTCCCGGAACTGGGGGCGGTCCCGGAAAGGACTATCCGCCGACCGTGAGAGATCTATTCATTCCGCCCATGCCGGCGCCGCAGGCCGTTAAGGGCTTTCACATGAAAGCATTTTTCGACGTTGACGAAAAGGGAAACGCAAAACTCATCGGATTCAATGCAACGCGCGATGGCGACTACAACAAGCGCGTCGCGGAAGTGCTGAGATCGATGCGCTTCAGACCCGGCGTCCATGCCGATGGGACGGCGAAGCGGGACACGGCTGAAATCGAGATTATTTTCTAGCCCGATTCCCTAGCAAAATCCGCTGTGCGACAATACATTCTGCCCGCAAAGCAGGAGGAAGACACCGGGCGTTAACCAGCACTGAGGGAGAGCGTTGACAACCACGACTGCCACGGCCGATACCCCCCCAGCGTCGCGCGAGTTCGTCAAGGCGATGACGCTGACCGACGCGACGATGCTGGTCGCGGGCTCGATGATCGGCTCGGGAATCTTTATCGTCTCCGCGGAGATGTCCCGGACGGTAGGCTCACCCTTCTGGCTCCTGATGGCGTGGCTCATCACGGGCATCATCACGATCTTTGGCGCCCTGTCTTATGGAGAGCTCGCGGCAATGTATCCCCGCGCCGGCGGCCAGTACGTCTTCCTTCGAGAGTCCATGGGTTCGCTCATGGGCTTTCTTTATGGCTGGACGCTGTTTGTCGTGATTCAGACCGGGACCATCGCCGCCGTTGCCGTCGCGTTCGGCAGATTCCTCGGCGTTCTGTGGCCGAGCATCACGCCCGACCGATTTGGCTGGTTTCCGCAGACGGATTTCACCACGTCGGGCGCACCGATTGAAATGGGGTTGACGCCCCAGCGATTGATCGCGCTGATCACGATCTGGATTCTGACCTGGATCAACCTTCGCGGGATCAAAGAGGGGAAGCTCGTGCAGACGACGCTCACGGTCGTAAAGACCGGAGCTCTCGCCGCCCTGATCCTGCTTGGTCTCACCATCGGCCGTCATCCCGAAGCGATCGCCGCCAACTTCTCGAACGGAAACTTCAATCCGGTCGCGTTCGTTCCGGCGTTCATCATCGTGTTCGGCGCGGCGCTCGTGGGCTCTCTCTTCTCGAGCGATGCGTGGAACAACGTCACTTTCGCCGCGGCCGAGGTGCACAACCCGCAGAGAAATCTTCCCCGCGCGCTGATCTACGGCACGGGGCTCGTCAGCATTCTCTACATCCTCGCGAACGTCTCGTACCTGAACGTCCTCCCGATGCACGGTGTGAAAGACGGAGCGACCGTGATGCAGCGGGGGATCGAGTTCGCGACGCAGGATCGCGTTGCCAGCGCGGTAGCCGAGACGATTTTCGGGCCGGTGGGCGCGTCGATCATGGCCGTGGCGATTCTCATTTCGACGTTCGGCTGCAACAACGGACTGATTTTGTCCGGTGCGCGTGTTTACTACGCGATGGCCAAAGACAAATTGTTCTTTCGTAAAGCTGGAACGCTCAACAGGAACAGCGTGCCCGCCGCGGCTCTCGTCGCACAATCGATCTGGACCAGCCTTCTCTGTCTCACCGGGACGTACGGGCAGCTGTTGAACTACGTCATCTTCGCAGCGCTGATTTTCTACGCGCTGACGACTGTGGGCCTGTTCCGGCTCCGCCAGCTCCGCCCCGACGCGGAGCGCCCGTACAAAGTTGTCGGATACCCCGTACTGCCCGCTTTGTACATCATTCTCGCATCGGCGATCGCGGTAATTCTGCTGATAGCGAATCAGACGCGAGCTCAGGCCATCTCAGGGCTCGTGATCGTACTGCTCGGCGTTCCAGTTTATTTCATCTGGCGCAAGGTGGAATCTGCACCAGCGCGTTGAGCACGAGCCCGTTCCCGCGCCGAACGGTCTCTATTCACCCTTGGAGAATTAAAGAATGAATCGGAAGTTTGGAGTAGTTGTCAGCACGCTCACTCTCGTTTTGTCGCTGCTCGCGATCTTCGGCCCCCTTGGCGCGAGCGCTCAGGGTGTCTCCGAGAATCGCACAGACAGCGCGGCCGCGGCAGCAATGACAGGCGTGGCGCAGGCGGTTCCGGTGGCGCACAAGGCAGGCGGAGAAGCGAATCTCGTCATTCCGGACCTCTCGCAGGTCAGTTTCCTGGGAGGAATTCACGGACGATCGCTTCTCATGGGCGGACTCGTGATCTGCGCCCTCGGACTTCTGTTCGGGCTCGTCTTTTACAGCCAGCTGAAGCGCATGGCCGTGCACGAGTCGATGCTCGAAGTCTCTGAGCTGATCTACGAAACGTGCAAGACGTATCTGATCAGGCAGGGATGGTTCATTCTCATTCTCGAAGTGTTTATCGGCTTCGTGATCCTGCTTTACTTCGCCTTCCTGGTTCACCTCGCGCCGATGAAAGTCGCGATCATCCTGTTCTTCAGCCTTGTCGGCATCGCCGGCAGCTATGGCGTAGCGTGGTTCGGCATCAGGATCAATACCTTCGCCAACTCCCGCACCGCGTTCGCCAGCCTTCGCGGCAAGCCGTATCCGTGCTACTCGATTCCGCTCAAGGCGGGAATGAGCATTGGAATGCTCCTCATCAGCGTCGAGCTGGTGATCATGCTGTTCATCCTGCTCTTCATACCGGGCGACTACGCGGGACCGTGCTTTATCGGCTTCGCCATCGGTGAGTCATTGGGTGCGTCGGCGCTGCGCATTGCTGGTGGAATCTTCACGAAGATCGCCGACATCGGCGCCGACCTGATGAAGATCGTCTTCAACGTCAAGGAAGACGATGCCCGGAACCCGGGCGTGATCGCCGATTGCACGGGCGACAACGCGGGAGACTCGGTCGGACCGAGCGCCGACGGTTTCGAGACCTACGGCGTGACCGGTGTGGCTCTAATCTCGTTCATCGTGCTGGCCGTGCGCGACCCGGCGGTGCAGGTGCAGCTGCTGGTCTGGATCTTCGTGATGCGCATTATGATGGTCGTGGCGAGCGGACTCTCATACCTGGTGAACGAAGCGTTCGCCAAGGCGAAGTACGTCAACGCCGACGACATGAATTACGAGGCGCCACTGACGTCGCTGGTCTGGCTGACGTCGCTGGTTTCTGTCGCGCTCACCTATCTCGTTTCCTACATGCTGCTGCCCGACCTCGGAGACGGCTCGCTGTGGTGGAAGCTGTCGACGGTCATCACCTGCGGCACGCTGGCGGGAGCGATCATCCCCGAGCTGGTCAAAGTATTCACATCGGTCGATTCGCGGCACGTCAGGGAAATCGTGGTGTCATCGCGAGAGGGCGGGGCATCGCTCAACATTCTGTCGGGACTCGTGGCCGGGAACTTCAGCGCCTACTGGATCGGCATGGCGATCATGTTCCTGATGTCGATCGGGTTCCTCGTGAGCACCCTCGGGTTTGGAGCGCTCATGATTGCTCCAGCGGTGTTTGCGTTCGGTCTGGTCGCGTTCGGGTTCCTCGGAATGGGACCGGTCACGATCGCCGTCGATTCGTACGGACCGGTCACCGACAATGCCCAATCGGTCTTCGAACTTTCCCAGATCGAGCAGATTCCCGGCATCAACCAGAAGGTGAAAACAGAATACGGCTTCGATCCACAGTTCGAGAGGGCGAAGCATTTGCTCGAGGAAAATGATGGCGCGGGCAACACCTTCAAGGCGACGGCAAAGCCGGTGCTCATCGGAACAGCGGTCGTAGGCGCGACCACGATGATCTTCTCGATCATTCTCGGATTGACGCACGGATTGCAGCCGGAGTTCATCGCCAACCTGTCGATTTTGCATCCGCCATTTCTGCTCGGACTGATTGCCGGCGGCGCGATGATCTACTGGTTCACGGGCGCATCGACGCAGGCCGTCACGACCGGAGCCTACAGAGCGGTGGAGTTCATCAAGGCCAACATTCACCTCGAGAGCACGGCGAAGGCTTCCGTGGCCGACAGCAAGAAGGTGGTGGACATTTGCACCAAGTACGCGCAGGAAGGAATGTTGAACATCTTCCTGACGGTTTTCTTTGCGACGCTCGCCTTCGCGTTCATCGAGCCGTACTTCTTCATCGGTTACCTGATTTCAATCGCATTGTTCGGACTGTTCCAGGCGATCTTCATGGCCAATGCCGGCGGTGCATGGGACAACGCCAAGAAGATCGTGGAAGTGGAGCTGAAGCAGAAAGGAACTCCGCTTCACGCGGCGACAGTTGTCGGCGACACCGTGGGCGATCCATTCAAGGACACGTCGTCGGTCGCTCTGAATCCGATCATCAAATTCACTACGCTGTTCGGACTGCTCGCGGTGGAGCTCGCGGTTTCGCTCACGGCGGACAAGGGCGCGTTCCTGACGCGCAGCCTGGCAGCGGTGTTCTTCCTCATCTCGGTGACGTTCGTCTGGCGCTCATTCTACGCCATGCGGGTGCCGAGGATCGATGCCGCATAGTTTTGCCGAATGACAACGTGCCGTGGCGGGCCAGGCGGTCCGTCACGGTAACTTTTTTCCATTCCAGATGATCCGGTCACTGTTAGCGCGGAAGCCGATCAGCGAGCTGCTGGCGGAGGAAGGTCACCCGAACTCGCTCAAGCGAGCTCTCGGCGCTGGGGACCTGATCATGCTCGCGATCGGCGCGGTGATTGGCGCCGGCATCTTCTCCTCGATCGGGACGGCGGCAGCCGGAGAGATTCTCCCCAGCGGAGTGGTGGTACGCTACGGTGCCGGGCCGGCGCTCGTCATTTCGTTCCTTCTGCTCGGACTGGTGTGCGGGCTCGCCGCGCTCTGCTACGCCGAGCTGGCGTCAATGATTCCGCAGGCGGGCAGCGCGTACGCGTACTCCTATGCCACGCTGGGCGAGCTTGTAGCCTGGATCATCGGCTGGGACCTGATCCTCGAGTACGCAGTCGGCAACGTGGCAGTAGCTGTCGCGTGGGGCGGCTATTTCGTGTCACTGCTCAGCGCGTTCAACATCACACTCCCCGCGTGGAGTACTCACGGATACAGGGCAGCCTTACTGAGCTCCGATCCCGCCGTGCATTCGCTGCTCGAAACCGCGCCGCGCATCGCGGGAATACCGCTGCTGGTGAATATCCCGGCGTTCTTCATCGTGATGGCGGTAACGTGGTTGCTGATGCGCGGAGTGAGGGAGAGCGCGCGGGCGAACAACATTATGGTCGTCATCAAGCTGCTCGTGCTCACGCTGTTCGTCGTCGTCGGCGCGATGCATATCGACACGTCGAACTATGTGCCGTTCGCGCCGAATGGGTGGCGCGGGATTCACCAGGGCGCCGCGATTGTATTCTTCGCCTACATCGGATTCGATGCGATCTCGACCGCGGCGGAAGAGACCAAGAATCCGCAGCGCAATATGCCGATCGGTATTCTGGGCGGCTTGGCCATCTGCACCGTGATCTATGTCATCGTCGGAGCGGTGGCGACCGGCATGGTTCCGTACCAGGAGCTCAAAGCCGCCGACCCGCTCGCCAAGGCACTGACGATGGCAGGACTCTCGACCGCCAGCTGGATCGTTTCGCTGGGCGCCGTCGTCTCGCTCACAGCCGTGTTGCTCGTGTTCCAGTACGGACAGCCGCGAATCTTTTTCGCCATGGGCCGTGACGGGCTTCTGCCGCGGTGGGCGGCGAAGGTTCATCCCAAGACGCGCGTTCCCCACATCACGACTCTTGTAACCGGTATCGCGGTCGCCGTAGGCTCACTGCTCGCCGACGAAAACGAGATCTACGATCTCACCAACATCGGAACGCTGTCGGCATTCGCGATCGTGTGCATCGGGGTGCTGGTCCTGCGCCACACGGAGCCCGATCGGCCGCGCCCATTCCGCGTGCCCTTCGTCTGGCCGGTGACGATCCTCGGCGCGGCCGCTTGCATCTACATCATGTTCGGCTTGCCTGCGCGAGCGTGGGAACGTTTCGGGATCTGGTTACTGATCGGCCTCGCGTCGTACATAGCCTACGGCTACCGGAATTCAACGCTACGGCGCGGTACCGGCCCGGTAGCAGTCGATTCAGGCCCGCCTCCCGCCAGCCGCGCCGGCTGATCCCCGCGCCGCAGCAAAACCGAGAATGATTTTCAGCAGACTGAGGCGCGTTTCGCTCACTTCATGGATCATCATCGCCATGGTTATCGGCGTGGTGGTCGGCTGGGCGTTCCCCGACTTTGCGATCACGCTCAAGCCGTTGTCGACTGTCTTTCTCCGGATGATCAAGTCGATCATCGTGCCGATCATCTTCGGGACTCTCGTGGTTGGCATCGCGGGGCACGGCGACGACATGAAGCGAGTCGGGCGGCTCGCGCTCAAGTCCATCATCTACTTCGAGATCGTCACGACGATCGCGCTCTTCATCGGACTCGGCGCCGCCAATCTCGTGAAGCCCGGTGTCGGCGTGGTCATCCATGCGTCGCCGGAGCAGGGACAACAGCTCGCCCAGGCGACACCGACCGGGATGGGCTTCCTCGAGCACGTCGTTCCCCAGAGCTTCTTCGAGGCCGCGAGCAAGAACGAAGTCCTTCAGATTGTTTTCTTCTCGATTCTCTTCGCGGTGGCGCTATCGCAAGTGAGGGGTCGTCCGAAGGAGATCGTTCTCGCCGGTTGCGAAGGGCTGGCCGAGGTGATGTTCAAGTTCACAGCGATCGTGATGCGATACGCGCCGATCGGTATCGGCGCCGCAATCGCAGTCACCGTTGGTCACAGCGGACTCGGCGTACTCCTCAATCTCGGGAAACTTGTTCTCACGCTCTACGGGGCGCTGATAGTGCTGGTCCTGGTTGTATTCGTGCCGATCATCATCATCTTCCGCGTTCCGGTGCGCCGCTTCATCGCGGCCGTAAAGGAACCAGCCCTCATCGCGTTCTCGACCACTTCGTCGGAGGCAGCGCTGCCACGCGCGATGCAGGCGATGGAGTCAATCGGTGTTCCACGGCGAATCGTGGCGTTCGTCATGCCGACCGGCTACTCGTTCAATCTCGATGGGTCGACGCTGTATCTCGCAGTCGCATCGATGTTCGTCGCTCAGGCCGCGGGAGTGTCGCTCACGTTCGGCCAGCAGCTGATCATGATGCTGACGCTTATGCTCACCAGCAAAGGAGTGGCGGCCGTACCGCGCGCATCATTAGTCATTCTGGCGGGCACTCTTCACACGTTCGGCCTGCCGCTCGAGGGAATCGCGATAATTCTTGGAGTCGACGAGCTGATGGACATGGCCCGCACGAGCGTCAATCTCGTGGGGAACTGCCTTGCTACGGTGGTGATGGCTAGGTTGGAAGGTGAATTCGTCGAGCTGCAGCCCGGAGAGCTCCCCGGGCCGGAAGGACCTCTTCCGATCGAACCTGTGCTCCCGGCACCGCGGACTTCAGGCGCTGCTCCAGCCGCTTCCTGAGCGGCGAGCCGCGCTCCATCAATCCACCACTCAACGCCACCGCAACAGCAGCTCGCTCGTCGGTAAATAACTGACGTGACAGCGCGCGGACGTGGAGCACCAGCTCCTCCGCCGCGAGAGTAAGAAGCGCATTGGCGCGCGGATCTCCCGCGGCGGCGGTGCTGAACACAACGGGGACGAGCGACGCGAAGGCGCGCGCATCGGCCGCGGCGGCCCACGGTATGAGATCCTGCACATCCTCGCACTGAGTGGCGGCAAGGATGGGGAAGAGCAGCGCCGTCGGGGGCTCGCGACCGTCACTCGATGCGGCGACGATTCCCAACGCGCGTCGCCCGATCCAGCCACCACTGCCTTCATCTCCGAACGTGGGCCCCCAACCGCCGCAGCGGACGACCTCTCCAGCTGGACTCCGGCCGTATGCAATCGAGCCGGTGCCCACAACGAGCAGAATACCCGCGCGGTCGTCGAAAGCGTCGTACATCGCGATGAGTCCATCGGAATCGATGACGACTTCCTCGGCGAGCTCCTTGGCGTCTAGCGCCGAATGGAGCGCGCGGCGTTCTTCTTCGCGCCCGGTTCCGGCCAC
>JBBQAV010000093.1:0-11067 GCA_038316775.1 Gemmatimonadales bacterium
CCGCCGATCCCGCTTCCGCGAAACTGATACTCGCCATCGATCAGCCGTACTCGAATCACAATGGCGGGCACAATCTCTTCGGACCCGATGGAATGCTGTATATCGGAATGGGGGATGGCGGCAGCCAGGGCGATCCGCACGGCAACGGACAGAATCGCAACGCACTGCTCGGGAAGCTCCTGCGCATCAACGTCGACCGCGGCGATCCGTATTCGATCCCCTCGGGAAATCCTTACGCTGCGGGAGGAGGAAGGGGCGAGATCTGGGCGATTGGCCTCCGCAATCCGTGGCGCTTCGCGTTCGACCGCGCCAACGGGCTTCTCTACATCGCCGACGTGGGTCAGAACAAGTACGAGGAGATCAACATCGCGCCGATGCAAAGCGCGGGGATCAATTACGGATGGAACGCGCTGGAGGGACCCGACTGCTTCAGGGTGCCGCTCTGCAACACGTCAGCGTTTCACATCCCGGAATTCGCCTACGACCATGCGGGAGGGACGTGTTCGGTCATCGGTGGCTTCGTCTACCGGGGCCGCAGCATCCCGGAGGTTCAGGGCGAGTACTTCTACTCGGACTACTGCAACAGCTGGGTTCGGAGCCTCACCTTGGCGGGCGGCAGAGTCGGCGCATCTCATCATTGGATCGACGGCGGAGGGCACGGCAGCATTGTTTCCTTTGGAGAAGACGCTCAGGGAGAGTTATATATCTGTAGCTCAAATGGACGGGTTTACCGAATCATAAAGAGCCCAGGTACCACAGCGCGATGAGCCCAAGCGGGAGAGACGAGTACAAGCGAACTCTCTACGACAAGCACGGGCCTGAAGCGGCGAATCTCCTTCAAACCGCCAGCTCGCTCATCATCCCTATCGTCGCCGGCGCTTTCATAGGCGGCGCGCTCGCTGCAAAAAGGGAATACTCCGCAATCCTCGTCGTCGTGTCGGCACTGGGCGGCTCGCTCGTATTCAGCGTGTGGTGGTGGTTCTTCGTCACGAGACTCTCGCACGGCGCCGGGAGAGTGTTCGGTGAATTCATCCAGCCGACTGCCGCCGGGAGCTTCGAGCGCCAGTATTCGCACGAAGATGCGATGGTGATGCGTGGCGATGTCGCGGGTGCGCTCGCGTCGTACGAGCAGATCATCCTCGAGGCGCCTGGCGATCCCCGGCCCCGCCTTCGCGCCGCTGAGCTCTATGCCAAAGCGAAGCAGCCCGAGAGAGCGGAGGCTCTCTATCGCGCCGTGCAGCGGCTGCATCGAGTAGCGCCGAAGGACGACATCTTTGCTTCCAACCGGCTCGTAGACCTTTATCTCGCGTGGCCGGGCCACGAGACGAATGGTCTCCGCGAGCTCAGAAGACTGGTCGACATTTATCCGGAGACCGATGTAGCAGAACGCGCCCGTGCAGGTCTTGTGACTCTCAAGAGCCGGCTCGGCGTCGCCGAGTGATGGCGTTCACCTCAACACGAGGATGACAATGCTGTTCCAGACTACTGCTCAAGTACCTGTTCAGACTGTTCCGGTCCAGACGCGCCCCTCCTTCACCGAGTCGGTGATGAATTCATTCACCGATGCGTTCTCGATGATTCTGGGCGCGATTCCGCGAATACTCGGCTTCATCGTCGTGGTGGCGATCGGCTGGTTCGTGTCATCGCTGCTTGCGCGTGGAGTGCTGAGCCTGCTGCGCGCGATTCGGTTCGACGAGCTGATGCAGCGATCGGGACTTGGCGACTTCATGAACAAGATGGGGACGGGAACCGATTCCGCGGGTATCGTCGCGGGAATCGTGAAGTGGATCGTTCGCGTGGTGGTGCTGCTCGTCGCGTTCGACGTGCTCGGACTGCCGGCGGTCTCCGATGTGATGCGTCAGCTCCTGCTGTGGCTGCCCAACCTCGTCGTTGCGATCTTCGTCCTCTTCATCGGCGGAATCGCGTCGCGGGCGCTCGGCAACATCGTGCGTGGCGCGACCGCCGAGGCGGGGTTCGTGAACCCGGAGACGTTGTCGAACGTGGTGAGGACAACGGTATGGGCGTTCGCGATCGTCGTAGCGATCAATCAGCTGGGAATCGCGACGAATCTGATCAACACGCTATTCACGGGATTCGTCGGGGCGCTGGCGCTCGCAATGGGTCTGGCCTTCGGACTCGGCGGACGCGATCTGGCATCGCGGACGCTCGAGAACTGGTACGATCACGCTCAGGAGGCCAAGCCGAGAAGGAAGAGGGCGGAAGAATAGTTTTTTAACTGCCACTGAAGACTACCGGCTGGGGGCCGCGGGCGGAGCGGTTAGGGGCTTCGGGCTAAGCCAGATGCATTCAATTGCCCGAAGCCGCAGGCCGGGACGCCCAAAGCCCCGAGCCGGTAGTCGTAAGTGGCAGTTTACTTTGCCGGCCGCGGAGGAAGATCTGGTCTCCACCACTGATCCGGCGCCTCGGGCTCCGACTGCCGCTCTCCCACGTTCTTCGCATCGATTTTCGCGAAGATGAAGTTCTCCGAAGCGACCGGCGATCCGGCCAGCCGTCGCAGCATCGCCAGCTGTCCAGCATGCGTCATCGCGTCGGACAGCGGACCCTGCAGGAATTGCTTGTCGGTGATGCGAGCCTCGAGCGACGCGTCGGCGAAATCGTCGCGCAGTGAGCCGAGCATGGCGTGGAAGCGCGTGATCTCGTCGGCGAATGTCTCGACCGGCTCGGGGCGGTATTCTCCGTCGTGCAGCATCGTGCGCGCGTACCCCATCAGGCTGGTCATGTGCATCACCAGCTCGCGTGGAGTGCGAGCGTGTGTTGCGGCGCGATAGTCAGCGAATGATTCGGGCGCCCCTCGCAGCGCCTTCTGAGCGCGGTACGCCAGCGCCGCGAGAAAATGCTGCAACATTTCCCTGGATTCGGTCATCACTCACAGATGCGGCGCAATTGCCGCAGTAGCTTTCTCCGACGTGAGGATCGGGATTACTTCGAACTCGACGATGTCGTTCCAGTGCGACATCCACTCGTCGAGCAGCGCCCTGTCGTCACAATCCATGACCTGGAAGCAGCGCTCGAAGTCGGTGGTCACCCAGCTGGACAAGTACCGCGCGCCCGGGGGAGTCATCCGGCCTTTCTCCTTGAAACGGCGATAGACCGGCTTCGCATCACCATCCCGGTACGTCTCGATCACCATGAAAAGCATATGAGCCACGCTCGAGGCAGTTGAGGACTAGCGCAAATTCAGAACAGTCGGGTGCTTCGGCTGGTACACGAGCGCATCGCGAAGAAATGCTCGATCCGCTTCCGCATTGCTGCGGTACAGGAGAAAATGGGCTCCGTTTATCATTTGGCGCGAATCAGCCCGTAGTCCCGAGCTCCTTTTCGCAGCAAGTGATAACCTCCAGCAAGCGGCTTAGCCGATGCGAGATCAGTGTCGGCGCTCGCCCGCTGTCCGTTCAGATAAACTCCGCCCTGCTCGACGAGCCGCCTCGCCGCGCCCTTCGACGCCGCGAGCTTGAGCGCCACCATCGCATCGAGCAAAGAAGGGATCTCGCTCGACTGGGAGTACGGCACTTCTTCGCTTAGCGCGCGCAGCACCGTCTCAGAGAGCGTTATCGGGTCAGCTTTGCCAAATAGAACGCCCGAAACCTCCTCGGCAACGCGCGCGGCTTCCTCGCCGTGAACGCGCGTCGTCACGTCGCGCGCCAGTGCCTGTTGAGCCGCGCGCTTCTCGGGCGCGGTCTCAATCAGCTTGTCGAGCGCCTCGATCTCCGTGCGCGAAAGGAGCGTGAACAGCCGCAGGTATTTACCTGCATCCCGGTCGTCGACGTTGATCCAGTACTGATAGAACTTGTACGGCGAGGTGCGCGCTGGATCGAGCCAGACGGCGCCCTCCTCGGTCTTGCCGAACTTCGATCCGCTCGCGTTCGTGACCAGCGGCATCGTGAGCGCGTGCGCGGGTTTCCCCTCGGCGCGACGAATCAGCTCCATCCCGGCCGTGATGTTTCCCCATTGATCGCTTCCGCCGATCTGAAGCGTGACGCCGTCTCGACGAAAGAGCTCGAGAAAGTCGTAGGCCTGCAGCAGCATGTACGAGAACTCGGTGAACGAGATGCCCCCTTCGAGACGCGACTGCACCGAATCCTTCGCGAGCATGTAATTGACGGTGAAGTGCTTTCCGACCTCGCGCATGAACTCGACTGCCTTGAGGGGCCTGAGCCACGCCGCATTGTCGCGCATCAGCGCCGCATTCGGGCCCGTGAAATCGAGAAAACGCGACAACTGCTTCTCGATCGCGCGCGAATTCGCCTCGATCTCGTCCTCCGAAAGAAGCTGACGCTCGGCCGTCTTTCCGCTCGGATCGCCGATCATCCCCGTGCCACCGCCTACAAGCGCGACTGGCCGGTGCCCGGCGCGCTGCAGGTGCGCAAGTCCCATCACAGGCACGAGATGGCCCAAATGCAGACTCGACGCAGTCGGGTCAAACCCCGCGTAGGCGCTCAGCTCGACGGTTGCGAGAGCATCCGGCAAACCGTCCGTGTGTTGGTAGATCATCCCGCGCCAGGACAGCTCGTCCAGAAGTGATTTCTTCGCGCTCATGCGGAGAAGATAGGGTCGCCCGACCACCGTGTCACCTTCGGTGTATCACAGTTATCTTTTTTTACTCCGCATGGCATCCCCCTCCTCCTCCTCCCACTCCGACACAATCACCAAAATCCGATTCCACAAGCGCCATCCCACATTCGTGAGAGTGGTGCTGCTGATCTTTACGTTCCTCGTCGCCTTTGGCGTCGGGACCGTTTATGGCGTCTGGGCCCTCATCTGCCGGGGCAACCAGTGTCCATCGATCGAGATCCTGGCCGAGTACACACCACACCAGACGTCCAAGCTGTACGCCGTCGATGGGAGATTCATCGCCGAGCTTGGCCTCGAGCGCCGCACGCTCGTGAAAATCGACGAGATCCCGAAGATGGTGCAGGACGCGTTCGTGAACACCGAAGACAAGCGCTTCTACCAGCACGCCGGGATCGACTGGCATCGCGCGGCCGGCGTGATCCTGCGGTCTCCGCTCCACGGTTACTCGCAGGGGTTTTCCACGATCACGATGCAGCTCGCGCGCAACGTGTTTCCCGAGCAGATCTCGCGCGAAAAAAGCATCATCCGCAAGGTCAAGGAAGCGAAGGTAGCGCGCCAGATCGAAGCTAAATACGACAAGAAAAGAATCCTCGAGCTCTACCTCAACCAGATCGATCTCGGTCACGGAGCGTATGGAGTCGAGACGGCATCGCAGCGGTACTTCGGGAAATCCGTTCGCGATCTGAATCTCGCTGAAGCCGCGACTCTCGCCGCTCTCCCGAAGGCTCCTGCCCGCTACAATCCCGTTCGCTACCCCGAGCGCGCGATCCAGCGGCGCAACACGGTAATCGAGCTGCTGCGCCAGAACGGGCGCATCAGCGACGCCGACGCCAGCCGCGCCAAGGCATATCCTCTTCAGCTCGCCGACAAGACAATCTCGGGCGAGACCGCGCCGTACTTCGTCGAATGGGTGCGCCAGCAGCTCGACGCGCAGTTCGGCAAGCAGCTGTATGAGCAGGGACTCAAGGTCTACACCTCGCTCGATCTCGACATGCAGAGCGCCGCCGAGCGCGCGCTCGAGCGCCAGGTACGCGCCATCGAAGCTGGACGCTACGGTCCGTATCCGCACGAGTCCTACGAGCACTACCTCGCTCATCGCGAAGGAGACGAGGGCAGCGGCACATCACCCTACCTCCAAAGCGCGTTCCTCGCTCTCGATCCGCGCAACGGAGCAGTCCGCGCGATGATCGGCGGCCGCGATTTCTACGATTCCAAATTCAATCGCTCCGTTCAGGCGCTACGCCAGCCGGGCTCGACGTTCAAACCGATCGTCTATTCGGCCGCTGTACAGAACGGCAGATCGCCATCCTACATCGTCAACGACAGTCCACTCGTGCTGCAGGTGCCAGGTCAACCGGAGTGGAATCCGCAGAACTACGATCTGAAATTCCTCGGCGAGATTCCGCTTCGCCAATCCCTCTATCTCTCCCGCAACGTTTCCACCGTCCGGCTCGGCATGGAGCTGGGCGAGCAAACAGTTATTAACGAGGCGCGGAATTTCGGCATCACGACTCCGATTCCTCCCTATCCATCGATTCACATCGGCGCCGCCGACGTCTATCCGATCGAGCTGATCTCCGCCTATACGGCGTTCGCGAACCTCGGCGTGCGCGCCACACCGAATGCGATCCTCAGAGTCGAGAATCAGAAGGGAGAGATTCTGTGGCAGCCGACTCCGACGCGCACGCAGGTGCTTTCGCCGGAAGAAGCATGGATCATGGTCGACATGATGAAGGACGTGATTCGGCGCGGATCTGCGGCGGGCGTTTGGGCATCTGGGTTCCATCTGCCCGCGGGTGGCAAGACCGGAACGACGAACGACGGCACCAACGTCTGGTTCGTCGGCTACACAGCGGATCTGGTCGCGGGCGTCTGGATGGGACTCGATCGTCCGTCCAAGATCAAGGACAACGCCCAGGGAGGCGTGCTGGCAGCGCCGGCGTGGGCCGCCTTCATGACCGAAGTGTATCGGCGCAAGCCGACTCCGCCGGACTGGCCGCGCCCGATCTCGATTGTGACACGTGAGATAGACGTCAGCAGCGGACTCTTGCAGACGCCATACTGTCCGCGGGAGCTCGTCACCAGCGAATTCTACATCTCGGGCACAGAGCCGACGCGTGACTGCGACAAGCATGGTCCTTACGCGAATCCGGGACTCACGCCGATCGATACTCTCAGCACCGTGCCGACTTATTCTCCGCCGCCGGCCGGCGGGGTGCGAACGCCGGTCACCGTGACTCCTCCAACAATCCAGCCCGGATACGAGCCCGTGCGGCCGCGCGGACAGGCCCGGCGCATTCCTACTGTATTCGATACGACGACGCGCCGCGACACAGCGCGTCGCCCGACGGTGTTCGACACGACGCGTCGTGCTCCGCGTCGAGATAGCGTGCCCCCCGCAACTCGCCCGCGAACCGATACTATCCCGTCGCCGGCTCGCTCGCCCATTCCACGGCCGATTCCGCGCTGATGCGCTACCACGCGCGTTGGGTGCTGCCGATCACCCAGCCGCCGATCGAGAACGGGACCGTCGTCGAAAATGACGGACTGATCACCTACGTTGGGCCACGGTCCGGCGCGCCCGCTGGCAAGGACCATGACCTTGGCGAATCGATCCTCATGCCGGGGCTCGTCAACACCCACACACACCTCGAGCTCACCGCAATGCGGGGGTTCCTCGAGAATTGTGCGTTCGCGGACTGGATCGACAAGCTCCGGCAAAGCCGGAATGAAGTCCTCAACGACGAGATGCTTCTCGATTCAGCGCGCTTCGGAATCATCGAAGGGCTCGAAGCCGGCATCACCACCTACGCCGACACGTGCTCGAGCGGCGTCGTGATGCAGGCGATGCGCGAGCTCAACGTCCGCGGGATCATGTATCAGGAAGTCTTCGGCCCCGACCCCTCGCAAGCGGACGCTGCGATGCGCGACCTGACAGGCCGCATCGAGAAGCTCGAGTCCTCTCGCACGGATCTCGTGTCGCTCGGCGTTTCGCCGCACGCGCCGTACACTGTCTCCGACGAGCTCTACGACGCCGCGGCGAAATTCGCGGCATCGAAGCGGTTGCCTCTGGCGATGCACATCGCCGAGAGCGAGCCGGAGCAGGACATCGTGACGAACGGGAGGGGAGATTTTGCCGATCGCTGGCGCCACCGCGGAATCTTCGTCGCGCCGAGAGCGCGCTCGCCGGTCGCGCTGCTCGAGCAGCACGGAGTGCTCCAGCGCGGCGCACTTCTCATCCATTGTGTGCGGGTTGATGATGCCGACCTAGAGCTTATCGCGCGCCGCGGCTGCTCGGTCGCGCACTGTCCGGCTTCGAACGCGAAATTTGGGCACGGCATCGCGCCGCTGTTGCCACTCCTCGCCGCCGGGATTCGCGTAGGCATGGGCTCCGATTCGGTGGCGAGCAACAACAGGATGGATATTCTGGATGAAGCGCGTCTCGCCGTCTTGATACATCGCGGGGCGACACGTCGGCACGACGCGTTCGGCGCACACCAGGCGCTGGAGCTGGCGACGATCGGCGGCGCCCGAGCTTTGGGTCTGGATGCCCGCGTCGGATCACTCGAGGTGGGGAAGGAGGCCGATTTCGCTGCCTTCCGCACGGATATCCCTCGAACGACCCCGATCGGCGATCCCTACTCCGTCGCGATCTTCGCCCTTCCCGGTCGGTCGGCCGAACTGGTGACGGTGCTCGGCCGAGTGCTGGTAGAGAAGGGAAGATGCGTGGCCTCGAACGCGGAACTGACAGAGCGCGTGCGCACGGCGGGCACTGCACTCGCCAAGTGGTCGGCACGGGTCGTAAGCTGACTAGCTCATCGCGTAGTTGGCTTACGACTCTCAACTTTAGTTTTCGAGTGGCTCAGGACCGCCAAACCGCCTCGACATAACGGGCAGCCCCGTAGCGGCTTGAGGTGTGAGTTTGGTAAGTTGACAGTCCACTCTGAAGGAAGCCTGACTCAATGGCGGTAGATAACCACCACCGTATCTGGCGCGACGGCAAGTTCGTGGATTGGGAAGACGCCACGATTCACGTGATGAGCCACGTCGTCCATTACGGCTCGAGCGTCTTCGAGGGCATTCGCTGCTACGAGACGCCCGGCGGGCCTGCTGTTTTCCGACTCGACGCCCACATGCGCCGGTTTGAGGATTCGTGCCGAATTTACCGAATGCCGCTCAAGTACTCGATCCAGGATCTGTCGAAGGCCGCAGTCGAAACAGTCGCCGAAAATGGGTTGCCGCACTGTTATCTGCGGCCCGTTGCTATTCGTACCGGCGAGCAGATGGGAGTTCTCCCGAGCGACACCCCGCTTGAAGTCTTCATCATCCCCTGGACATGGGGCACCTACCTCGGCGCCGATGCTCTGAAGAATGGCGCTGATGTCTGTGTTTCGAGCTGGAGGCGCCCGGCACCTGATACGATTCCGATGATGGCGAAGGCCGGCGGCAACTATCTCAACGGACAGCTCTCGAAAATGCAGGCGCGAGTCGACAACTACGTCGAAGGGATCATGCTCGATTCGTTCGGCCTGGTGTCGGAGGGAAGTGGAGAGAATCTGTTTCTGGTGCGCGACGGCAAGCTTTTCACGTCGACGATCAGCGCTGGAATTCTGAACGGGATCACTCGCGATTCGGTCATCCGAATCGCGAAGGACATGGGCGTCGAGATCGTGGAGCAGTCGCTCCCGCGCGAGATGCTCTACATCGCCGACGAGCTGTTCTTCACCGGAACCGCGGCGGAGATAACTCCGATACGGTCGGTCGACCGCATTTCGGTTGGGACGGGAAAGCCTGGCCCGCTCACTCTCCAGATTCAGCGGGAATACATGGGAATTGCGACCGGCGTGCTGGAAGACCGCTATGGCTGGCTGACGCCCGTCCCGGCGCGCAAGACGGCGGCGGCGACGCGCGGGAAGGCAGCGCGCGAGCCGGTCGGCGATATGTCGGCAGCGCCGATCTAGGCGCTACCGCCACGACAGGACGGTTTTCGAGAGCAAAACGGGTAACGGGTACGGCCCGCCAATCGTCGCAATAGGATGGACGAGACGACGGTTTTCTCTTATCCGTTGGGCCCGCTGGGGCTTACTTAAGGCGAGTCAGGCGGGTGGCAGTGCTGAACGAGTTGTATATTTTTTGTTGGGATTACCCAGGAGGAGTGCTTGATCGTTGGTTGTCTGGCACTGAATGCTTCGTTTGAGCCTTTGACGATGGTTCCGCTGCGCCGTGCGCTGCGGCTCGTAATCGATGGCAAGGCGGAGATCGTCGAAGCGGATTCCGACCGCGTCGTTCGGTCGGAGAGGCTGACGCTTCCGCGCCCGGTCGTGATCCGCCTCATGCGGTTCATTCACGTTCCCCGCCGTTTCCGACGACAGGTGACGAACACCTTCCTGTTCGCGCGCGACCGCTATCGCTGCCAGTACTGCGGCCGACTCCAAATCGAGCTCAAGCCGCGCGAATCGCTGACCCGCGATCACCTGATCCCCCTCTCTCGCGGCGGCGCGAACGACTGGACGAACGTCGTCACCGCTTGCAGCCCCTGCAACACGAGAAAGGCGAACAACCTGCCGAACGAGATCGGGATGCACCCACTCCACGCACCCGTCGAGCCCCACTTCGTCCATCTGAGCTGGGCCGTGCGCCGACTGACCGCCACTCAGGCCAAGTACATCAAGCTATTCTACGGCGATGAGACGCTGCACTATCTCGAGGATCTCGAGCACAGACACCCTTCGAATGGGCACGCGGTTGGCCACAAGGTCAGCTAAGCAAAACTGAACACGACACGCTGCCGGCTGATCGCTGCCCGCAACGCGGGGCCGGCTACTGCGCTACTACATCCTTCGATCTTTGAACGGAGGGCGTGTCGGTTTCCGGAGCGTCATCTCGCAGCCGGCCGGCAGCATGCGGCCGGTCGCGATCAGCCGGCAGAGTGCCGTGTTCAGTTGATCTTGTCTGTCACGGCCGGAACGTCCCGGTCCTCGCCCCATAGTGCCTCTTCTCCCCGCCCAACAACCGTACTACCAGCGTCCGCACCCCTCGCCCGACCGCCGTCCCCGGATTCTTCTTCCCGCTGACCGCCGGCTTCAGCTCCCCCCGCAGCCACCGCTGCACCTCGTCGAGATCGCTCAGCGACAGCGTCTCGACTTCCAGAAGAAGATTGTAGTACCCTCGCTGGCCCTTCTTGGGGAGCGATATCGCTACCCGGTACGGCGCCTCCACGACGTCGTCGGCCTCATCGACGGCTGCATACTCGCCGAGCGACTGGGGTTTGTTGTTCACGACGCGCACCACCTGGTACTTCTTGCCGAGCACGTCGTACTTGAGGATGACGTCCCACTCGAAGGCTGCCTTGAGATCGTCGAACCACCGGCCCGACGCCCATCGCTCGAGACGATAGTGGAGGCGTGCGGGAAATCCGTTGGCGAGCAGGTCGCGCATGGACGGGTCCGCAAGCAATCCGGCGGATGACACGAG
>JBBQAV010000094.1:0-11019 GCA_038316775.1 Gemmatimonadales bacterium
CGAGGCCATAGACAGAATCTGCGCCGAGCTCGGCGACGATGCCGAGGTGTTTCTCGTTTTCAGCGGCACCGCCGCGAATGTGCTGTGCCTCGGGAGCATGGTCCAATCCCACCAGGCTGTAATCTGCGCCGAGACCGCGCATGTCTATACGTCCGAGTGCGCGGCGGCCGAGAAGCACATCGGATGCAAGCTGCTCACGGTTCCCTCGCCGAACGGGAAGATCACTGTGGCCGGAATTCGAGAGCATCTGCGTTACATCGGGAACGAGCACCATGCGCAGCCGCGCGCGATCTCCATCACCCAGGCGACCGAGTACGGCACCGTGTACACGCCGCAGGAGATCCGCGCCATCGCGGATTTCGCTCACTCCCATTCGCTGCTGCTGCATATGGATGGCGCGCGGATCTTCAACGCCGCGGTAAGTCTCGACGTTCCGTTAAAGGCGATCACGAGCGGCGCGGGAATCGATGCGCTTTCATTCGGCGGGACCAAGAACGGCCTCCTCGCCGGAGAAGCGGTGGTGTTCTTCAAGCTGTCGCTGGCCGACGACTTCGAGTTCAAGCGCATGCAGGGGATGCAGCTTTCGTCGAAGATGCGGTTCATCGCGGCGCAGTTTAACGCTCTGCTGTCAAACGGCCTCTGGAAACGAAGTGCCGCGCACTCGAATCGCATGGCGCAGCTGTTGGGGACAGCGTTGGCGGGAATCAGCGGTATCACACTGACGCAGCAGGTGCAGGCGAACGAAGTATTCGCCACGATGCCCGCAGCGATAATTCCGAAGCTTCAGGAGCATTGGCCGTTCCACGTATGGAACGAGAAAACGTCCGAAGCGCGCCTGATCACGTCGTTCGATACAGCCGAGACCGACGTTCAGCATTTCGCCGATCTCGTGCGCGCAACCATTGGATCGAGGTAAAACACAATGGATTTGAAGAATGCTGCAGTGCTTGTCACCGGGGGAAGCTGCGGAATCGGCCTCGAGACTGCCCGCCTCCTTCGCAAACGGGGGGCGCGTGTGGCGATCTGCGCGCGGCACTCGGATATGCTCGAAGCCGCGGCGAAGGAGATCGATGCCCTGCCGATCGTTGCGGATGTGTCCAGTGAAGACGACGTACTGCGGATGGTCGCCGCGGTGGTCAAAGAATTCGCTGACTACAACGTGCTCATCAACAATGCGGGATTCGGATCATTCGCCCCTCTCATCGAGTTGACCGCCGACGAGTTCTTTCGCGTCTGGCAGACGAACGTGTTGGGAGCGATGCTCGTCGCGAGGGAATCGGCGAAGCATTTCGTCGGCCGGAGTTACGGGAATATCGTGAACATTTCTTCGACGGCCGGGCAGCGCGGATTTGCGAACGGAACCGCGTACTGCTCGACCAAATTCGCGGTACACGCAATGACGGAGTGCTGGAGAGCGGAGCTTCGGCAGCACAACATCCGCTTGATGCAGGTCAACCCCAGCGAAGTGCTCACCAGCTTCGGCGAAGGTCATTCATCGCCCACGTCGTCAAAGCCGGATAATCCGACCAAGCTTCACGCGTCGGATATCGGCCAGCTCATCGTGAGCATGCTCGAGATCGAGGACCGAGGTTTCGTCACCGAGTCTACGATCTGGGCGACGAACCCGAAGTAACGACCAGTTACTCGTGACTATCATTTTGATCGGTGGAGGTGGATGACGCACGTGCACCTCGCTAGTCGCGATCCAATATCTCTCGAACTCTTCGAGTCAGAGCATCCGAGGTAAACGGCTTTTGCAGGAATTCGATGCCCGGATCCAGCTGGCCCTGGTGCGCGATCGTGTCGTCGGTGTACCCCGATACGTACAGGACTCTCAGGCCAGGACGCAGGCGCGAGAGCACCTCGAACAGTTTGGGCCCACTCGACCCCGGCATTATTACATCGGTCACAAGGAGAGTGAAAGTGTTTTTGTGCTTCTCGAACAGAATCTCAGCCTCTCGCGGATTCGGCGCGTCGAAAACGGTGTAGCCAGCCACCTCGAGAATTCTGCGGGACAGGGAGCGAATGGCATCGTCGTCTTCGACGATCAGCACTGTCTCCGTTCCGCCACTCTGCATCTCGCGCACGACATTCCTCTCGAACCTGTCCTGACCATCGGCCTGCGGCAGGTACACCTTAAAAGTTGCTCCCTTTCCCAGTTCGCTGAACACCCAGACGTAGCCACCGCTCTGCTTTACGATTCCATAAACGGTCGCCAGGCCCAATCCTGTTCCCTTGCCAATCTCTTTGGTCGTAAAGAAAGGCTCGAACAGCCGCTGCTTCGTTGCCTCATCCATACCGGTACCCGTGTCGCTCACGGCCAGCATCACGTACGAGCCCGGATGAATCACCACATCACGCATGAATGATTGATCGAGCTCGACGTTCGCCGTTTCGACGGCGAGCCGGCCGCCCGAAGGCATCGCGTCCCGGGCGTTGATCACCAGGTTCATGAGGATCTGTTCGAGTTGACTGGTATCCGCCAGCACGACGCCGAGGTTGGGTGCGAGGATCGTGACGAGCTCGATATCTTCGCCGATCAGCCGGCCGAGCATCTGCCCCATGCCGGTAATGAGGCCGTTCAGATCTACAGCCGTAGGCCGCAAAACCTGTTTCCGGCTGAACGCGAGCAATTGGCCCACGAGCTCCGCCGCGCGCTTTCCTGCCTTCAGGACTTCTTCCATATCGGAGTTGCGCTCGTCCTCTGGCGCGAAGGAATCGACCACAAAATTCGAGTATCCGAGGATCACGGTCAGAAGATTGTTGAAGTCGTGCGCCACTCCACCAGCGAGCAGACCAACCGCCTCCATCTTTTGCGCCTGCCGGTACTGCGCTTCCAGCAATTTCCGATCGCTGATGTCCATGCCGGAGCCGATCAAGCGCGCCGGTTTGCCGGTTGCGTCGGTAACCACTCGAGCCCGACCAGCCTGCCAGTGCAGGCTGCCATCGGGCCACACCACGCGAAACTCCAATTCGCAATCGGTTCCTCCGAATGCGGCGCTCGCCCAGTTCTCGACCATTTGACGGTCGTTGGGATGGATCAGGGAAAAAAAGCCATCAGTGCCGGTAGGAGCCTGTTCGGACGTCAACCCGAACAGCGGAGCAAGAGTCTCGGACCACGTGAGCCGCTGCGTCGCAACGTCCACTTCCCACACTCCTATGTGAGCGGCTCCGAGCGCGTAGTTGGTTCGTTCTCTGTCCTCCGCAGCGCGATCGAGTTTTGCTCGAGAGTCTTCGTTCGCTCGAGGAGGTCGGCAGTGCGCGAGATCACCTCGTCTTCGAGCATCTCGCTGTACTTCCCGTAATAGTCGCCATACGCCTTGAGACGCAGCAGGTTCCTCACACGCATGCATAGCTCGCCGCGATCGACGGGCTTGGTGAGAAAGTCCTCGGCACCGGCGCGCAGTCCGAAGACTCGCGAGTCCCGATCGTCGAGGACCGTAATCACGATGATGGGAATGTTGCGGGTAACGGGGGAGCTCTTGATGCTGGCGGTAACCTGGTAGCCGTCCATGCCCGGCATCATGATGTCGAGCAGGATCAGGTCGGGCGGTTGGTCCGCAACGATGGCGAGCGCTCCCTCCCCGCTGCTCGCCGCGACGACCTGGTAGCCTTCTCCCGTAAGCATCGCCTCCAGCAGATCTCTGTTGGCCGGCTCATCGTCCACGATCAGAATGCGCGCTGATTTGTCGGCGAGGTCCGGGGGACGGCTCATATCAGAGCCAGGTGCTCCGCGATGACGGCCAGAAATTCCTGATAGCGCATCGGTTTGGCGATGTAGCCGTCGCATCCGGCCGCTCGTATGCGCTCCTCATCCCCTTTCATTGCAAGGGCGGTGAGTGCAATCACTCGGATGGAGCGGGTCTCTTCATCTGACTTGAGCAGGCCCGTGGCTTCGAGTCCGTCCATGCCCGGGAGCTGGATGTCCATGAGGATAAGGTCGGGCTGCTCCTCGCGAGCCATGGCGATGCCGGCCTCGGCATCCAGTGCTTTGAGCACCGTGTGTCCTACCGATTGCAGCAGGAAAACGGCAAGCGTCATATTGGCGGGATTATCCTCGACGACCAATACTTTTGCCATATCAGACGATCACTTCGCGGCCGGCCATGGCGCGGCGGACTTCGGCCATAAAGCGATCCGGGTCGAACTCGGCTTTCTCCATTATGGCTGACACATAGCCATTCAGCCGGGTACGATCCTCCGGCGTGATATCCTTGGCTGTCACGACGATGATCGGAATGCGGGCGGTGTCGAGTTGGTCGTTGAGCGCCGTCACAACCTGAAAGCCGCTCACTTCCGGCATCATCAGATCGAGCACAATGACGTCCGGCAGCTCTCGCCGGGCAAGATCGATTGCCTCTCTGCCACCGTACGCGCGTAGCACGCCGCTCGCCATGCTCAGAACGCAGACCGCGATGAGCTCGACTGCCTTGGGATCGTCATCGACGACGAGAACCTTGAGCTTCTTGCCATTCGATATCGGCAGCAGGCCAAGCCCCACTAGGGAGTCGTACAACTCCTGCCGGGAGATCGGCTTCTGCATCACCGCCGCCGCTCCAAGTGAGAAGCCTCTCTGGGGATCTGCCACGATCGAGATGATTACGACCGGAATGCGTCGCAGCTCCGGCACCTGCTTGAGCCGAGCGAGAAGGTCCCAGCCGTCCATATTGGGCAGCATGATGTCAAGCGTGATCAGCGACAACGAATGCTGCTGCGCGAGCTCCAGGGCGTTTTCACCAGTCGCCGCGTGCAGCACCTCGAATCCCTCCGCCTCCAGCTGCACGCGAATCAGCTCAGCGGACTTGTAGTCGTCTTCCACTACCAACGCTATGCGCGCACCCGCCACCGTCGTCCGCCGTTCGGCCTGCGACGCAATGCGGAGGGCTTCCTGCGCTCTTGTTGGAGTGAGCTTTGCGCCGGCAGCCGAGCGCAACGGCAGCCACACCGTGAAGCACGACCCTTCGTCTACGGCGCTCTCCACCGCAACCGCTCCGCCGTGCAGCTCCACCAGCAGCTTCACCATGGCCAGTCCGAGCCCGGTTCCTTCGAACTTTCGCGACAGGCCGCTGTCGATCTGACTGAAGGGCTTGAATAGGTGCTCCAATCCCTCCGGTGAGATTCCGATACCGCTGTCCGTAACGCTGATCTTGAGAAACTCTTCGAAATCGCCGGTCGGCACCGCAAAGCTTCGATACTTCCAGGCGCCGGACAACTGGCCCACTTCGGCCTGCGGGACGCGGCCGACAAACAGAGTCACGTTGCCGCCATCCGCTGTGAACTTCACGGCGTTGGAAAGCAGGTTGTACACGATCTGTTTGACCTTTCGCGCGTCGGCCTGAATCGACATTGGCGCGGACGCCGCGTCCATCGTCAGGTTGATGTGGCGGGCCGTTGCTTTTTCCCTGATGATCGAAAGACTGTTCGTGAACAGCGACCACACCTCGACCAGCTCCAGCTCGAGCGTCATCTTGCCCGCTTCCACCTTGGACAGGTCCAGAATGTCATTGATCAGTGAGAGTAGGTGTCTGCCGCTGTTGAAAATGTCGCCGATGAATCCGCGCTGCTGAGGGGTCAGCTCGCCGATCAGGCCGTCCCTGAGAATCTCGGAAAAGCCCATGATGGCGTTGAGCGGCGTTCTCAGCTCGTGCGACATGTTGGCGAGGAACTCCGACTTCATACGGCTCGCCTCTTCGAGCTCGACGTTCTTCTGCTGCAGCCGTTGCTCGAAGAGCTTGAGCTCCGTCACGTCGCGCGCCGCTGCAAACACTCCCTGGAGCTTTCTGTCGCGGTCGTGAAATGTGGTCGCGTTATAGGAAACCACGGTCTGATGTCCGTCCCTTGCCCGCGCCGTCAGCTCGTAGTTGGTAAGCTTGCCTTCGGCCAGCACGCGGCTGATCGCCGCTTCCGCCATGTTTGGATCGGTGAAATAGTTCTTGAAGGGTGCGCCTATCAGCTCGTCGCGGGTGCAGCCGGTAAGGGCTTCCATCTGCTTATTCACATCGGTGATGATTCCGCGCGGATCGGTCGTCATCAGCGCGTCGATGTTTGATTCGATGAGCGAGCGCGTGTAGAAATGCTGATCACGGAGGCGCTGATCGAGCTTCATCCGCTCCTCTTCGATCTGCTTGCGGGCTGTGTTGTCAGTGCCGATCAGCAGGTAACCGATGATTGCATCCTGGGCGTCGCGGAGCGCCGTGACGGAGACGACGGCAGGGAAGCGGCTCCCATCCTTTCGGATGTAGCTCAACTCGTAAATATCCTCGATCCCACGAGAGGCCTTGAACACCAATGCCTCGAACCCAGGAGTGATCGGAGTGCCGAGCTCGACGGAAAGCGCTTTGGCGCGCGCGATTACCTCCTGGGGATCCGAGATATCGGCGGGCGTGATCTTGTTCATCATGTCGGCAGCGGTGTATCCCAGCATTCGCTCGGCGCCGACGTTAAAAATCTGGATGACACCCTGCGCGTCGGTGGCGATACTCGAGAAGTTTGCGCTGTTGAAGATCGCGCTCTGCAGCGCGCCGGCTTTGACCAGCGCCTCTTCGGCTCGCTTGCGCGCCGTGTTGTCTGTGCCGATCAACAGGTAGCCGATGATTCCACCTTCCGGGTCGCGAAGGGCGGTGACCGAGACGACAGCTGGGAACCGGCTTCCGTCCTTTCGGATGTAAGTCAGCTCATAAATGTCTTCGATACCGCGGGAGGCTTTGAACACCAGCGCCTCGAACCCCGGTGTGATCAGAGTCCCGAGCTCGACGGAGAGCGCTTTCGCGCGCGCGATCACTTCCAGTGGATCGGAAATATCAGCCGGAGTGATCTGATTCATCACCTCCGCGGCTGTGAAGCCCAGCATCCGCTCGGCGCCGACGTTGAAGATCTGGATGACGCCCTGAGCGTCGGTGGCAATGCTCGAGAAATTCGCGCTGTTGAAGATCGCGCTCTGCAGCGCGCCGGCTCTGAGGAGCGCCTCTTCGGCCTGCTTGCGCGCGGTGTTGTCCGTTCCGATCAGGAGGTAACCGATAATCGCGTCCCGCGCGTCGCGCAGCGCGGTGACTGACACTACGGCGGGAAAGCGGGTTCCGTCCTTACGGATGTAGGTCAGCTCATAGATGTCCTCGATTCCGCGCGAGGCTTTGAAGACCAGGGCTTCGAAGCCCGGTGCAATCGGCGTTCCGAGCTCGAGACTCAGGGCGGTGGCGCGAGCGATGACTTCCTGCGGATCCGAGATGTCTGCAGGTGTGATCTGGTTCGTCACTTCGGAGGCCGTGAAGCCGAGCATCCGCTCGGCGCCGACGTTGAAGATCTGGATGACGCCTTTGGCGTCGGTGGCGATGCTGGAGAAGTTGGCGCTGTTGAAGATCGCGCTCTGCAAGGCCCCCGTTTTTAGCAGCGACTCAGCGTGTCGAACATCGCTGCTGGTGTCAGCGCCTTTACCAGCGGCTTTCCCCGTAACAGGAATGTGCCCCATTTGCCGTCCCTATCCCTTTTTTCGCGAGTCCGCTGCGCGCTGACTATCGAGCATGAGATTGGCTACGATCTGTTTGAGCTTCTGGTTTTCGTCCCGGAGCTCCCGCACCTCCGCCGCCTTGCTCACGGCTACGCCGCCATGCTTGCTCCGCCAGCGGTAGAAGGTGGTTTCGGTGATCCCCAAGTTCCGGCATATCTGCACGGCGGGCGTGCCGGCTTCGACCTGCCGGAGCGCCTGCAGGATCTGGTCTTCAGTGAATTTGCTTGGTCGCATCGGTCGATCCTCCATGCCGCATGCGCTCCATGACCGGAGACCTCCCATGCGCGGCCTTCTGCGCCCGGGAGGTCTCCGTTGAGCCGATGTTCAGCTCCTGACTTCTACGGCACCTCACAACCTGTGAATCTCCTCGACGACTTGGTCGCCAGAGCGGTGCTGAGGCCGGACGATCGTCCGGCTCCAGCACTCGCCCCTACTACGGCAGGGTGATGGTGTCACCGGTGCCGAGAGTCACTGCGCCGTTGCGCGCCAAAACTCCCTTCCTCCTGATCGTCATCATGGGCAGCCTGTGACGGCGGTACCCGTGATGGTCACGTTGCCCCTCGCCCAGAAGTTTCCGTTCAACGTGCCACGGGTCGTGGTGGCGTCCGTACCCGCGAGAACGGTTCCCTTGAAGTCGGAATCCGTCATGGTTGCGCCCTGCTGGGTCCACCACTGGACATTGCACGGATTTCCGCCGCCGGCCATGACCACCGAGAAGAGGTTGGTCGCGAGTGCGCCAGTTCCGGTCGTGCCGATCTTGAACAGCCAGGTCGCAGTCGACGGGCCGGTGAGCGTCAGCACTCCCGTCAACGCCGCGCCCGCCGTGAAGCAGTACACACCGGGGGGCAGATTCTGACCCGCGAGGGTGCCGGTCAGCGGCGCTCCCTGGCACGGTATTGCCGCCGTGTTGGTGTACGCGGTAAGGAAGTTGTTGTAAGCGGTCTGCGCGGCCAGTGTCCCGATCTGAACCGTTCCCCCTGAAACAGGGCAGGTGGTCGGGATGAATATTCCGGTGGGGCCCGGTTGATTGATGCCCACGTTTCCGATGATGCTGCCGTTGGTGCAGGTCACGGATACGTCGGCGAGGATCGTAAAGCCCAGCGCCGGCGGGGGAGGCGCCGCCGCCGCCACTACTATCACGTCTGCCTGATCGGAGATCGAGCCAGAGGCTGCCTGGACGGAGTTGAGGAACGTACCGAGCGTGGCGCCCGCGGTGAAGGTAGCCGTGTGAGGACCCGTCGGAGTACCTGTGTCAACGATCGTCCCGTTGTTAGGCGCCAGGACCGACCAGACGGGCGAGAATGGTGAGATGACGTTGCCACTAGCGTCCCTGCCGACCGCTGTGAACACCTGCGTTCCGCCGGGCGGCAGCGTTGTCGTTTGCGGGGTGACGGTGATCGACGCGAGCGGTCCGGCGACCACGATCACGTCAGCCTCATCGAAGATCGTGCCAGAGGCTGCCCTGACGGTGTTGGGGAACGAACCGAGCGTGGGGCCCGCGGTGAAGAGAGCCGTGTGAGGACCCGTTGGCGTACCCGTGTCACTGATGGTGCCATTGTTCGGAGCCCTGACCGACCAGACGGGCGAGAATGGTGAAATGACATTGCCATTCGCGTCCCTGCCGACCGCCGTGAACACCTGCGTGGCACCGGGGGCCAGCGTTGTCGTTTGCGGCGTCACCGTGATCGTCGCGAGAGGGCCCGCGTTTATGATCACCGTTGCGAAGACGGTTTTGCCGCTACACGTTACCGACACCGTGTTCGTGAACGTGCCCGCTACGGTCCCGGCCGTAAAAAGGCCGGTCTGCGTGATCGTACCGCCACCGGCGACGACAGCCCAAACAGGCCGAAGATTCGTTAACTGATTACCATCGTTGTCCGTGCCCACCATCGTGAACTGCTGCGTACCGCCTGCCGAGAGTGTTACCGTGGTCGGTGCGATGACGATCGAGTCGATTGTGCGCGGTCCGCTGTCCTTGCATGCCCCCATGAAGAGCCCGGCAAACGCGATTGCCGCCAGACCTCCCGCAATGCGCGTTCGTGCAAATAACGTTCGTGGGGTGCGGCGTTTCGTGACAGTGTTCATCGAACTCCTCCTGACCTGATGCGATGTGGACGCGAGCGGGCGCGGACGCGTCCTTGATTCGCGGAGATATTCAGCGGCTGCCCGGCGGATGATCATTGCTTGGCGTGATCACATCACGAGGGATGACTTGATGTTAGTGCACGCCATTTCCCTCTCGTATCGCCCGATCAGGTGAAAGAGGAGGTACTACTTTTGGGGTAGAAGACGGAGCCGCCCGGCGGGAAGAACGGCGATGCGCGCCGGTTTCGGCGCGAACCAACTAATGACTAACTAATTGAGAGGTCCTCTACTCGTCCTGGCGGTTCGCGTAGGCAGCGATCTGGAGGCGCGTGTGCAGCGCCAGTTTGTCCATGACGTTGCGCACATGACTCTTTACCGTGTCGGTGGCGATGTGGAGACTCTGAGCGATTTCCTTGTTGCTGTGCCCTGCTGCGATGAGGGCGATCACCTCACGTTCGCGCTGCGTCATGCGCACCGCTTCCAGCGCCGCTTCCCTGCCTCGCCGGTGCGCAATGTTCGCGATCTGCGAGAACAGCGTGCCGGTCATCGGGGCAGGGAGCACCCGACCGCCATCGGCGACCGAACGGATGGTCCCGACAAAATCCTCGAACGTCGCATCCTTTAGAATGAACCCGGCGACACCCGCATTGACGAAGTCGGCGATCTCTTCATGCACGGGAAGGAGGTCCATGACGATAACGCGAGTATCAGCCAGCTCCTTGGCCACCGTTGCGGCGAGCTGCAGAGAGTTCCTTTCCTGCAACCCGACATCGAGGAGGACCACCCGCGGTTTCGCTTTCTTCAGCTTCGCCGACTCGATGCTTGTCGCTGCAAAGACGACTTTCACGTCGGGAAGCTCATTGAGCATGTCCGTCATCCCCTCACGAACCAGGCGGTTGTCCTCGATTATGGCGACAGTGATCATTACCGTTCTGTTATGCAAGAGTTAGCCCCACACGTTAGGGGGGTTGGCACCCATGATCCCATCGCTGGCGCCTGCGCGCCCGTCGGGAACTATCTTCCCTGACCACAGCCGTCGCCGCCCCCCGTAGAAACCCCGTCATGAAGCTCTGGCTCGATGCCGATGCCGCCCCGCGCGAGGTGAAGGAGGTGTGTTATCGCGCGTCCGAGCGCCTGGCTCTCGAGACCGTCCTCGTGGCAAATCAGCGACTCCAGCTTCCGCCGGGGTACCCGTACCTGGCGGCAGTCCGCGTAGAGGGCGGGCCCGACGTCGCCGACCGCTACATAGCCGAGCACGCGGAAGCGGGCGATGTGGCAGTCACCGCCGACATACCGCTGGCCGCGCTCCTCGTACCGAAGGGCGTAGTCGTAATCGACCCGCGGGGCGAGGAGTATACGCCTGAGATCATCGGCGAACGGCTCTCGGTCAGAGACTTTATGGATAGCCTCCGTAACTCGGGCGTAGAAAC
>JBBQAV010000095.1:0-10812 GCA_038316775.1 Gemmatimonadales bacterium
CGGCCTGATTCGATGCAATCGCCTGGTGCAGCGGCGTCGAATGCGAATGCCAGCCATCGGGATTGTACCGGTTCGGATCTTCGCCCGCATCGAGCAGCAAGCTTACGATTTCGGTATGACCATGCTGTGCGGCGAGGGCGATGGCGACATGTCGCGCTTTAGTGTCAGCGGCCGGAAGCAGACGACGGGCTTCGTCGACGAGTCCCAAGCCGGCGGCCGCGGCGAGACTGTCGGGCGCTGCGCCCCGCCGGGCCAGCTCCTTGGCGGTATTCAGATATCCGAACTGCAGGGCTGTCATTACTGGTGATTGCCAATTCGACCCACGCCCACGCGGTGCGGCGCCGTAATCCAGAAGTGTTTCAGCCAGCGCCCCCTGCAGGCCCGCCTCTGCTGGATGAGAGCTCGACACCAGCATGCTCATCGTCGTGCATTTGTTGTCGTACAGATTGGCGAGGGCGTCGGGCTCGGCGCCCGCGTCCAGCAAGGTCGTCGTGATCTCGACTCCGTTGGCCGGTGTCTTCTGCCGCACTCCTTCTACGCCGTTGGCGCCGATGTAGTGAAGCAGGGTCGCGTGATGGCGGCGCGTCGATCTGGCGTGCGGCAGCTCTGGATGATCGTGCAGCAGGGATTGTAGCTTAGCCCGATCGCCATCGACCACTGCATCCACAGCGGTCTCGAAGGTGACGATCGGGCCTTCGCGCGTTACGGCGTCGGTGAACTTCGCGAGATTGTCCCATGTGTTGAAGGCGTATTCCTGCGCAACCACGATCTGCGCATCCGCCATGTCGAGGCTGGCTGCCTGCACTTCGCGAACTAACTTTCCGCGATAACGTGGATGCATCCACTTGAAGTTCCAGCGGGCGTCGTTGTCGCCTGCTTGCAGCGCGTCGTACAAGCGCTGCGCCTGCTGCTGGTACTCGGGTAGCGTCGCACGGAAGGGAAGCGAGTAGGCCACGAGCGAATATGGTGATCGGGACACGATGTCCTCAAGGAGCGACCTATGTTAGGGTCTTGCCTTGTTCAGCCGCGGCTTCTGCGTCGGCTATGATCACGCCGACAGAACACTCGTGAATGACGGTCGCCGGCCAGTCGGACTCGTAGCGATGCGCGGCGAGAATCCTGGCGAGAGACGGAGCTTTGCTCTTGCCCCATACCACCATCGCCGCCTCTTTGGCCGAGGCGATTGTCGCTATCCCCGCGCTGATTCCGTGCGTCGGGACTTTGTCGAGCGTTCCGAACGCGGGGAAGGTCTGAAGATTGTCGCGGCGCGTTTCGTCTGAGAGCTTGATGATGCGGGTCCGGCTCTCGCGTGCACTCCCGGGAGGATTGAAAGCGACGTGCCCGTCGCTGGCGCCTGAAGCGAGGACGAAGAAGTCGATTCCTCCGGCACCGGCGATCTTCGCATCGTAAGCTCCCGGATCGCGCGGGTCCGGAAACCAGATCGAATCATCGCGCAGCCGACTCGCGTCCGGCAAACTCTGATTCAACCGCGCGGCAATCTCCGAGCGCGCGAAGTGATGACACGACCACGGCAGCTCGGCTGACGCATAGTCGAATCCTCCGGCGACGCTCACCAGGTATTCGTCCATCATCACCAGCACGAGATGACTGAGATCCTGCGGCGTGGTCGCCAGACGTGCCGCCATAGCGTCGTATATCGGACGAGGTGTGCGCCCAGTAGGACATCCGAGCACGAAACGCTTGCCGGATTGCCGAGCCCGATCGATGCACTGCAGCAGCCGCCCGCCGAGACGCGCACCGATCTCGGCCGGAGAATCATAGAGGCTCAGTGTAGTCGCGGCCATTGAAGCGTGTGTCAGACCTTGCGGCTCGATGTGTCCGAGTATGGATCAGCGGGCAGGACAGTATTCTCGCGCGCGAAATCGATGAAGCCGCGCACGGGGTCCGCTGCCAGCAGCACAACGCCTACTTCGTCGCCTGGGCTCAAGCCGCTCCTTCCCCGAACCAGGCGGCCTTCGATGTCGTCCGGCACAATCTTGATCCACGTGGCTTTGGGTGACGTGCCGGTCACTACCGCGCGGAATTTATCGCCGACGCGATCCCGCAGTACGAGCGCGGCCGCCCGCTTTCTCGTCAGCCTTTCATCCTTCTCGGGATCCACGCCCGTCGAGTACTCGAAGTCAATGAAGCCATGCACGCTGTCGGTGTTGACGAGTTTCACGCGCACGGTCATGCCTACTGTGAGCGGCTTATATCCGCGCACGACCCGGCCCTCCGCTGATCCATCGAGCAGCTTCACGTACGTTCCGCTGTCGGACAAACCGGACACCTGAGCGTCGAACATCTCGCCAATGCGCGGGCGAAGCCTGTCCGCCGCCGCCTTCTTGCGCCGGCTGCGATCGAGTTTTCGCGATGCGCCGTCGGACTCGTGCGCGAAGTCGATGTAGCCTCGCACGGGATCGGCGACCACCAGCGTGAGCCGCACCGTGTCGCCGACGTCGAGACCTTTGCCACCGCGTACGATCCGCCCTTCAACGGGCGGACTCAGCACCCGCGCGTAAATGCCTTTGGGGGACGCGGCGGTCACCACCGCCGCGAAGCTCTCGCCCACGCGCTCGGCCAACATCCACGCACCTGCGACCTTGCGCATCGTGCGCTCTACTTTTCGAGCCGCTTCACCGCGCTCGGTGCAGCGGCTCGCGATCTCGGTGAGCTCCTCGTTGGAGTAGGGCTGCGGGGTCGATGTTGTCACCGCGCGCAGCATCCGCTGCGTCACCAGGTCGGCGAACCGACGATTGGGCGCGGTCGAGTGTACGTAGTCCGCGACGGCGAGTCCGAAATGTCCTGCGTCCCGGCGACTATCCAGCCTTCGCTCCAGAACATAGATGCCCGGGCCGAGCAGCTTGACGACCGAGAGGGAAAGATCTGCAAAGTGGTCTGGATCGGCGGCGCGGCGCCGCGTGAGAAACTCACTCAACGCAACGTTGTCGGGCTTTTCCGGCAGCGTTTCTCCAACCTCCGCCGCCAGCGCGACGATGCGATCCCAGCGTTTCGGCTCGCGAACGACACGGCGGAGCGAAGGCGAGCCGCGCTCGAGGAGGTATGTAGCGACGGATCTGTTCGCGGCCACCATGAAGTCTTCGATCAGGTCGCGTGCTCGATTCCGGCGCGCAACCGCGAGATCCACGACTTTGCCGTTCACGACCACAGGCGTCGCCTCGATGCTCTCGAAGTTGAGCGCTCCAGCTACGGCCCTCGCTTTTCGCAGCCTCTGCGCTGCTTCATCCTGCAATCGAACCTGCTCGCCGAGCTCGGCCCAGCGCGCGACGGCGGGCGGGGGCGGCGCTTTATCCTCGAGCCACATTCCCACCGCGTCGTAGGTGAGCTTCGCCCTGTTGTGAACCATCGCTCGATATACAGAGGTGCTGGCGATCTCTCCATCGGTGGTCACATCGAACTGGATGACTACGGCCAGCCGGTCTTCACCCTCGTTGAGAGATGTGAGATTGGTGGAGAGACGTTCGGGCAGCATCGGGAAGACAGCGACGCCGGTATAGACGGACGTCGTGTTCGCGGCCGCGTGCTCGTCGGCGGCGGAGCCGAGGTGAACCATAGTATCGACGTCGGCAACGCCGATGAGGATGCGAATGGAACCGTCGGGGAGACGTTCCGCGACTTCGATCTGATCGAGATCGCGCGACTCGCGGTTGTCGATCGATGACCAGAGCGACTTGCGCAGGTCTCGCACTTGCGGCGGCAGAGGATTGTCCGACGGATCGTCGAGCGCCTTGACTTCGCGCATGACCGCGGGGGAGAAAACGGGGTCGAACCCGTTTTGTCGCATCGCGGCTTCAGCGGCGTTACGGAGGGACTTCGCCTGGGGCTCAGTATCCATGCGTTGACCTTAACGCAAGTTTTTATCCGGGTTGCCGGCGGCGGGACTGGTCGGGAGGCCGAGAGTCCGCACTAATGCTGAGCGGATCCAAGTCTTGAGTGAACAGTCATAAGTAATCAGTGTGTCAGTGGTTGTCAGTGGTTGTCAGTTGTACCACTGGTAACCACTGACACACTTAGGACTGACGACTGTCAACTCATTACTTGGATCCGGCCGGAGTCCCAGCGGGGCCAGTCGTCGCAAGGCCCGCCGTTTCTATCGCTCCGCCAGTACCTCGCCGAGCGCGTCGAGGCGCTCCGACCAATAGTCCTTGAGGCGGTTCGCCGTTTCGCGATCGGGCAGCTTCGTGTGCTGCACTGCCACGGAGCTCTTGCCCTTTCCTTTCGCCATGAACCCGACGGCGATGATACTGCCATCGCTCCAGCCTAGGCGAATCGATTTTGGGGCGGTTGCGGTTCGCGTCCTGACATCCGCTTCTTTCAGCCAGCGCTTCCGAACGCCCGTATCGGCCCAGGCATCGAACAATGCGGTCACAGGCACATTGAAAGTCCGCGACTTGGAAGCCTCGTACGTTCCGTCGCGCCGCTGCCCGCGCGCGCGCAGTCCCTTGATCCGCTCGTAACCGACGGTGACCGTCTGCGACCACCATCCATCGATCTTGTACTTCATGTTAACTATCGCGGCAATCTCGCCGTGCGACATCTGGTCGGCCTTTCGCCGGTCGAGCGCGTAGACCCAGCGTTCCCAGGTGCAGCCGGTTTTTTCCTTGATAGTCGCGTCACTCATGCCTGCGAGCGCGGCGTAATCCTTCGGCTCGGGCGCGGCCGCTGAAGCGGGACGAGCGGCGGTGCTCGGCGCAGCCGAAGTTGTCTGGGATTTTCTTAGAACTTGCGCGCGGGCGGCTGTATAGGCTTCACCCGTCTTGTTCATGCGAGCGCGAACGAGGCGCTTGAGATCTTTGTTTTGTGGCATCGTCATGACTCCTTTGGATGCACCACGGGTCTCTCCCCAGCAGCGATCCATGGTGACGCAAAGGACCGACGATACGAATCCGGGAGTGTGCCCCCCTTTGCCTCGCACAGGACTCCGGCTGGGGCTGAGTCTCAAGAGGTTGGGCGCGGATCGGCGCCGCCAACACGATGTTGCGTCCCGTTGGCGGTGTCAAGTCTTTAGTGCTCGGCTGCGAGTTTCGCGGCCTTGGTCATCAGATAGTTTCGCTCCGGGATGCTCATCGTTCGCTCTGCCGCCGCTCGATAGTGCAATACGGCACTTTCGTGATCGCCGGCCATGTCGAGCAAATGCGCGCGCACGGCGTCGAGGCGGTAGTGGCCGCTCATTCTTGCATCCGCCTCGAGCAGTCTCAACAGGTCGAGTCCGGCGGCGGGACCGTCCACCATCGCCGCGGCGATCGCGCGATTGAGCGAGACCATGGGATTGTCCGACATGCGCTCGAGGAGTCCGTAGAGCGCGAGGATCTCGGGCCAGTCGGTGTCCTCTACGCGAGCTGCCTCGTCATGAACGGCCGCGATCGCGGCCTGTAACTGATAAGATCCGATCGATCCCGCTGAGAGCGCACTCGAAACGAGCGAGACGCCCTCGCTGATGAGATTTCTGTCCCACAGCGCACGATTCTGCTCGTCGAGCGGAATCAGCTCGCCGTCCGGCCCAGTCCGCGCGGCGCGGCGCGCGTCGGTGAGCAGCATGAGCGCGAGCAGTCCCGTGATCTCCCTGTCGTTCGGCCGCAGTGCGTGAATGAGGCGCGTCAGCCTGATCGCTTCGTTCGAGAGATCTGTGCGATTCAGCTCGGCGCCGATGCTGCTCGTGTACCCCTCACTGAAGATCAGATACAGGACGTGCATGACCGCGATCGACCGCTCGGCGCGCTCCGCCTCGGTTGGCATGGTGAACGGAATGTTGGACGTCTTGATGCTCTGTTTGGCGCGACTTATCCGCTGCGCCATGGTTGCTTCGGGAACGAGAAACGCGTTCGCGATCTCCGCCGTCGTCAGGCCGCCCACCGCGCGCAGCGTCAGCGCGATCGCAGATGTTGGCGTCAGCGCCGGATGACAGCACATGAAGAGCAGTACGAGAGTGTCGTCCTGATCCATGTCCATCTCGCTATCGGGAGAAGGCACGAATGCCCACTCCGCCCATAGTTCGCTCGCAACCGCATCTTCGCGGCGGCGCCGGGCCATCTCGCTGCGCACGTGATCGGTGATGCGCCGCACGGCGACGTGATAAAGCCAGCCGCGCGGGTTGGCGGGAATTCCTTGCGCGGGCCACTGCGCAGCCGCTGCGATCAGTGCCTCCTGAACCGCGTCCTCAGCCGTTGCAAAATCGTCGTATCGCCGCGCAAGAGCGCCGAGCACCTCCGGCGCGAGCTCGCGCAGCTGGTGCCCGACGGAGTCAGAGACGTTTGGAGTCATTTGTTGGCCAGACAGCTCTCCGTAACCGCGCGCTGTACTCGCCAACTTAGAGAGTATCCGGAGGACCCTTCATGACCTCGCGGACCTCGATCGGGATTAACAATGGCTTGCCACCCGGGCCTGGTGCCGTGGAGGCCTTGGCCGCCAGCTCGTAGGCGCGTTCCGGCTTGTCGACCTCGATTATCCAGAAGCCCGCAAGGAACTCCTTTGCTTCAGGGAACACTCCGTCCGTCACGGGCGGCCCGCCTTTCTTCCCGGCGCGGATCAGTTTTGCCTGGCTTGCGGGCGCCAGTCCCTCCGCCGCCACGCGCTCCCCGGCGTTGATGAGGTCCTTGTTGAAGCTGTGCATGAAGGCGATGTGAGCCTTCAGGTCCTCCGGCGACCACTTGTCGACTGCCCAGTCGCCCGTGCCGCGCGGGGCGTTCATCATCAGCATGTATCTCATTGTTCGTTTTCCTCTTGAGTTTGGCGCCTTTGTTGGCGCTTTCGTAGAGAAGTCGGAGCCGGCGGCGCGTTCTCTACATCGCTTAGAAAGAGTTTTCGGGAAAGATGGACGGGTGCCGTACGCGGAGGAATGAGCGAATGACGCAGCGCTGTCTGCGACACGCTCCTGCTCATCATGGTGCTCGGCATTTCTACCGATGTCTTTCTTGTCTTCATTGGAGCTCCCTGAACAGACTAATTTGATGTATGTTGGGCGGCGTCTTCGCAGCCCTGAAACGCCTACGCGCACCAGCGTGAAGTCTGGAGGAGCGGCCACGCCGTGAGCAAGCAGAAAACCCCAAGCAAGGCCACAGAAAAGGCCGTGCATGAGGTGGAGGAGGCCTTCTTCTCCATCTCGATCGACATGCTCTGCTTCCTGGACTTCAATGGCTACTTCAAGCGGCTCAATCCGGCTTGGGAGCGAACACTCGGGTTCACCCGCGCGGAGTTGATGTCTCGCCCGTTCATCGAGTTCGTGCATCCCGACGATCGGGAGCGCACCCTGCAGCAGAACATCAGCGTGAGAGCGGGTGGGCAGGCGCTTTCCTTCGAGAACCGCTATTTGTGCAAGGATGGGTCGTACAAATGGCTTCGATGGAACGCAGCGTCCGATTCAGAGACGAAGGTCATCTACTCGGTGGCGCGCGACATTACCGCGAACAAGCAGGCAGAGGAAGAACGCGAGCAGCTAGTCCAGGAGCTGCAGGCCGCGCTGGCAGAGGTCAACATCCTGCGCGAGATACTGCCGATCTGCTCGTATTGCCGAAAGATCCGGGACGACGAGAACTCCTGGCACACAATGGAGGACTACATCTCCCGCCACACTACGAATCTGTTCAGCCACGGCATCTGTCCGAGCTGCCTGGAGAACAACGTCTAGGAGCGGCTCGTAGAAATGCGGCCCCTGCTACGCCGGTCTTGCCAGTGAATAACCGTCGAGGGTTACACTGTTGACCACGATCAATTTCGGCATGCGACTTCTCCTTTAGCCCAGGTTTTCCTGGATGAAAACCGGATTGAGATGCACATCCACCTGGACGAGAGGTACCTCGCCGATGCAGGTGAAGGCATGAACCTCACCCGCCTTGATCACGAGGATGTCGCCCGCCCGGCTTCGAATTCCTTCCGTTGTCGGCGCCAACGAAGTTGTAGGAGCTGCCCTTGAAGGGGAGATCTTCCTGACGGACGCGGTACATCGCGACAAATTTCCTACGCCGGCGGGAGGACCGAAAGTACGTGTCGCGAGGCAGCGCCGGTCGGTGAGAGATCGACTGGTATGCCCTTAGTGGGTCAGGGGAGGCGCGAAGAATGACCAGACACGAGCTGCCATCGCGCGTCACGCCACACGAATACATCCGTGAACCGGTTGCGACGCGTAACGGGGTTGCCGTCTCGTCCGGCGAAAGTTGTCGTGCTTCGCGCGCTCAGTACCGCCCAATTGCCATGCGGCTGTACGACTACCTCGTCGAACGTCTGCGTCGACGCGTTCTTCCGGCAGTCCTTCTCGCCGGCGAGATCCTGCGCCCTCGTGGTGAGGTTGCCGCTCGCATCGGTATAGATGAACTCGTCGGCCTCGACGCGGGCGAAATACTTGTAATCACACTCCCGGTTCGCTCTCGCGATGTCGTTCTCGATCGCCATGAGCTCCCGGTGGACGACGGCGGAGTCGCGTGACTGCGCAGCCATCTGGGAACCTGCGAACAGAGTGGCGACCGCGAATACCAGGAACCGCGTCGTGACTCTCATCGTTCACTCCTTTGATTGTGACATTGAGAACCTCAGCGCTGGTTTAGCCGCGAGTCCTACCAGTCGGTCGAGCGATAGTCCTTCAGGAACTTGCCCCAGATGTGATCGCCCGTGTTGAACCCCGATATGATCGGATCCACAATTCTCGCTGCTCCATCCACGATGTCGAGAGGAGGATGGAAACGATGCTCGGCCGTCTTGCGCGCCGCGATCTCTTCCGGATCCTCATCCGTGATCCACCCCGTATCCACGCTGTTCATGTGAATGCCGGCGGCGACGTAATCGGCGGCCGACGTGCGCGTCATCATGTTGAGCGCCGCCTTCGCCATGTTCGTGTGCGGATGCCGTATCGTCTTGTGCGGCCGATAGAACTGGCCCTCGACGGCGGAGACATTCACGATGTGCTTGTCGCACTCGGGACTTTGCATCATCAGCGGCTTGAGCCGCGCGTTGATGATGAACGGCGCGATCGCGTTGACGAGGTGAACCTCGAGCAGCTCGACGGACGGGACTTCGGCCATCAAGAGCCGCCAGGAGTTGCGTCCGCGGAGATCCAGCTGCTGAAGGTCCTGATCGAGCAGCCCCTGCGGGAAGAGACTGTTTTCCGCCTCACGCTTGTCGGCCGCGAGAGAGGTTCCTGCGATGTCTCCTGATTCGGCGAGCGCTGCGACTGCAGACGCCCCGCGGGCGAGCGCGGGCGGAATCCCCATCCCGGCATCGATGCGAGTACCGTGCGGTGTCTCGTATTCCCTTAGCAAGCTCCGGACATGTTCCGGCATCGAGCTCAACGCAGCCGTCTCGCTCTCCCGCATGTGCTCGTAGAAGTCTGCGGGACGGCGGACGGTCTGACACGCGTTGTTGATGATGAAGTCGAGCCGCTCCTCGGTCGCCAGCACCTCTTTGCAGAATGCTTCGACGCTCGGCGTATGCCGCAAGTCGAGGCCGAAGATCTCCAGCCGGTCTGACCACTCAGCGAAATCCGGCTCGCGACCGTAGCGGGCGGCCGAGTCGCGGGGGAAACGCGTAGTGACGATGAGACGCGCCCCCGAGCGCAGCAGTTTGATGCCTGCCTGGTAGCCGATTTTCACGCGGCCGCCTGTAAGCAGGGCGACACGGCCTCTCAGGTCTGCGAGCTCCGTTCGCTTCGCGAAATTCTCTTCGGCGCAGGTGGCGCACAGCCGGTCATAAAAGTGGTGGACCGTGGAGAAATCTTCCTTGCAGACGTAGCAGTTACGCTCCTCTTCCGTCTCACCAGCCTGCTCCTGCTCGCGTATCTGATCAGGCGAAGGCGGAAAGATGTTCGGGGAGGTGATCATCACCCGCTCCCGGCGGAGCTTGCGGATCCCCGTAGCGGCAAGGAGCGTTTCTTCGCGCTGCACTTTCTCCGCTCTCTTCTTCCGTTTGACGACCTTGAGCAGCTGGCGGCGATCGAGCGCATCGGGCCGCGACACTCGACCGGCGGCATTGAGAAGCCGGTTGCGCTCGGGCTCCGGAATGTCCGCGAGTAGAGTGCGATCGGCGACGATCGCCTCGAGCAGATCGACTGCTGTCTGGAGCCGGCTCGCCAGGGAATCGCTCTTCTTGTCGGTCAAGTCTGGACGAATGGATGCGTTGGTGTTGTGCATCGCTCAAATCTACTCGGTCGTTCGGCGAATCCTGAGCGCAGCGGTGTAACTACTTGCGCCCCCACCTCGCTAAATTGCAACATCTCCACGACCCGAGAAACGAGCCGGAATGTCCTGTTACACCGACGCTTCGAATCCAAAGAACTATCATAAGGTCGTGGACTGCCAGTACGCGTGTCCAGCCCACACCGATGTGCCGGAATACCTGCGGCTTATAGCGCAGGGCCGGTACACCGAGTCGTATCTGCTCAATCGGGAATCCAACGTCTTCCCGGGCATTCTGGGACGCACCTGCGACCGGCCCTGCGAGCCCGCTTGCCGGCGCGGTAGAATAGACGGAAAGCCCGTCGCGATCTGCCGCCTCAAAAGGGTGGCGGCGGATCTGCGCGACGATATCACGGAATATCTGCCCAAGGCGCCGGCGGTCAAAAACGGGAAGCGCATTGCGCTAGTGGGGGCCGGACCGGCTTCGCTCACCGTCGCGAACGACCTTCTGCCGCTCGGTTACGAGGTCGTGATCTACGAGAAGTATGCGCGGCCCGGCGGCTTGATGCGCTTCAACATTCCGGCCTTTCGTCTTCCGTCGGAAGTGCTCGATGAGGAGACCGGCTACATCATCGATATGGGCGCCGAGGTCCGGTACAACACGCCAGTCTCGAGTCTGAAAGAGCTGCTG
>JBBQAV010000096.1:0-10743 GCA_038316775.1 Gemmatimonadales bacterium
CCGCCAGCGAGCCCGGCCGCAATCATACAAATCAGTAGAGCCAGGATGAGCGGCGTCCCGACAGGAAGCACCAGACCTGTAAGCGCGGCAGCGAAACCACCGGCAGCGAGCTGGCTCTCGCCTCCGATGTTGAACAACCCAGCGCGGAGACCGAACGAAACGGCGAGGCCCGTAAACGCGAGCGTCGTCGCCTTGTAAAGAACCTGCCCGAACCCGTAGGCGTTGCCCCAGGTTCCCTCGAGCAGAAGTCGATAAACGGCGGCGGGCGATTGACCGTAGCTCAGGATCAGAAGGTCGCCGCAAATGAGCGCAACTAGGAGAGCAACGAGCGGCGGAATGAGCGCTTCTTCCGCGCGCTCCCGCCATGGCGTGCCGGAAATAATCGGCGGCGCGCTTCCCGCGAGCGACGATTCGGTCACGCGGCGTTGCCTTTCTTGGTACCGATCATGTACTCGCCGAGGACTTCTTCGCTGGCTTCGGCCGACGGCATCACGACCGCGAACTTGCCGCGGTACATCACCGCGATCCGGTCGGAGAGCGCCAGCACCTCATTCAGCTCGGCGCTCACGAGAAGGATTGCCTTGCCCTTCTCGCGCGCTTCGAGGAGTTGCTGATGAATGAACTCGATGGCTCCGACATCGACTCCGCGCGTCGGCTGTGACGCGAGCAGGACGGAAAACTCACGCCCCATCTCCCGGGCAACCACGACTTTCTGCTGGTTGCCGCCGGAGAGCGCGCGCGCGGCAAGAAGCGGATTCGGAGGTCTTATGTCGAAGGCTGAGATTTCCTCCAGCGCGTTCTGCATCACACGGTCGCGCTCGAGGATACCGCGCTTCGAGAAGTACTTCTGAACGCCCAGAATGAGATTGTCGGCGACTGTGTATTCGAGAATAAGTCCGCGGCGGTGCCTGTCCTCAGGGATGTGCGAGAGTCCGGCTTCGTGGCGCTGCGCGACGCGGCGGCGCGTGATGTCCGCGCCGTCGATCAGGATGTCACCCGAGAAAACCGGCCGCAGTCCGGCGAGCGCTTCTACGAGCTCAGTCTGTCCGTTGCCCTCGACGCCGGCGATGCCGAGTATCTCTCCAGGCTTCACGCTGAAGTTGACGCCATCTACAACGCGAAGGCCGCGTGATCCCATGACGTGGAGACTCCGCACCTCGAGCCCCTGATTTGGCTGGGGGACAACCGAGCGAGTGTTCGGCTGCACACGCTTGCCGGCGGACAGAGAGACTTCGCGTCCTACCATCAGGCGGGCGATCTCAGCCGGCGTGGTCTCGGACGTCTTGAGGCGGGCGACAGTCCGCCCTGCACGCATGACCGTAATCGTATTTGAAAGCTCCACGACTTCGTCGAGCCGGTGGGTGATGAGGACGATCGTGTCGCCGTTGTCGCGAAGGCGGCGCAGCACCGTCCACAGCTCTCGCACTTCTGGGGGTGAGAGCACGGCGGTCGGCTCGTCGAGAACGAGAATCTTTGCGCCGCGGAAAAGCACCTTCAGGATCTCGACCCGCTGCGCTTCACCGACGGAGAGCTCGGATATGAGGCTATCGGGCGCGATCACCAGCCCCGTCTCATTCGACAGCTTGCGGACGTCTTCCGCTGCTTTCTTGTAGTCGAGCCTGATACCCCGCGTCTTCGGCTCGCAACCGAGTACGAGATTCTCCGCTACCGAGAGAGTCGGGACAAGCATGAAGTGCTGATGGACGACGCCGATTCCCGCAGCGATCGCATCGCTCGTCGACCATCCTGTCACATTGCGTCCATTTACTTCCACTCGTCCCTTGTCGGGTTTAATGAGGCCGCCGAGGATGCGCATCAATGTGGATTTGCCGGCGCCGTTCTCGCCGACGAGCGCGTGGATTTCTCCCGGCATCACTTCGAGCGACGCACCTCGATTCGCAATGCAGTCGCCAAACGATTTCTCTACCCCCTCCATCCGTATGGCGGGTACGGTCGAGCCTTGCCCTCGGGGAACGGTTCCCGAAGAAACGGGGGCGTTGGTCATCGAGTGCTGGGGACTTTGATGCGGCCGGCGATGATCTCCTGCTTCAGCTCTTCGACGCGTGCGCGCGCGCTGTCGGGAACGAGCGCGCGATTGCGATTGTCGTAGATGTAGCCGACTCCACCCTCCTTCAATCCAAAGGAATAGATCCCGCCCTTGAAGGTGTGGTTCTGCACTCTGCTGATCGCATCATACGTTGCCGTGTTCACGCCCTTCACCATCGACGTCAGGACGTGTCCCGGCGCCTCGTCGTTCTGATCGGAATCGACGCCGATGGCCAGCTTGTTGGTCGCGCGCGCCGCCTCGAACACACCCTGCCCGGTCGATCCGGCAGCGTGGAAGATCACCTCGACGCCCTGGCTGTACTGGCTTAGCGCCAGCTCCTTACCCTTGCCCGGATTCTTGAACGCGTCGGGCGTCACGCCGGCGTATTGGGCGATGACCTGGCAGTCGGGACAGACCTTCTTCACGCCCGCGCGATAGCCCGCCTCGAATTTGTGGATGAGCGGGATGTCCATCCCGCCCACGAATCCGACTTTTCTGGAGTGGCCTACAAGCGCGGCCAACGCTCCGACGAGATAGGATCCTTCCTCCTCGCGGAACTTGAGCGCGGCGACATTGGGCGGCGGCGGAATGACATTCCCTTTGGCATCCGTCGCGAGGGCGTAGTCGATTCCGGCAAACGCCGTGTTCGGGTATTCCTTCGCGAGATTGGCGAGATCATCCGTGAAGATGAAACCCACTCCGATGACCAGGTTCATTCCCTCGGCGGCGAGGAGTCTCAGGCCTGCCTCGCGGTCCGCGCCTTCACCGGGCTCAATGAACCGGATGTTCGAGCCGAGCATCCTGGTGGCACTATCGGCCCCGGCGTAGGCGCCATCGTTGAACGATTTATCGCCTCTGCCGCCGACGTCGAGAACGATTCCAATGCGAATCGATGACGTCCCGTTTCCCTCGGCCTTGGCGCTCCGGCGAGTGAAAAGGAGGGCGATGTGTACGGCGAGCAGGAGGGAGGTGACGATGATCAGCTTACGCATCTGAACAGAAGAATCGCCCAGAACACAGCCGCTTGCAAGGCAATGAGCCCCCTTTCAAATGCATGATGTCACGCATTGATTTCAACGCATGGCCGAGCGGATAAGGACGCGCTTTCTCGTAGTGGGGAGCGGAGTTGCGGGTCTTCACACTGCATGGCGCGCTTCGGCAGACGGCGACGTGATGGTGCTGACCAAGCGATCGCTTTTCGACAGCGCGACTGCCTATGCGCAGGGCGGAATTGCGGCGGCGCTCGGCGCGGGAGATTCGCCGGAGCTGCACCGTCAGGACACGCTCGCGGCCGGAGCGGCGCTGTGTGACGCGAAGGCGGTCGAAGTGCTGGTCGAGGAGGGTCCGGCGCGGGTGCGCGAGCTGGCCACGGCCGGCGCGCACTTCGACCTCGAGCCGGGTGGAAACTTCAAGCTTGGGCGCGAAGCCGCACATTCCCGGCGGCGTATCGTCCACGCGCACGGAGATCAGACCGGCGCAGAGGTTGCGCGTACGCTGATCAAGCGGGTCAAGGAGAGCGAGCGGATCGAGGTGCTGGAGAAAGCTCGAATTCTCGACCTGATCGTGGAGGACGGCGTCGTCTTCGGGGTGAAGGCCGCTGTCCGGGGGAAGCCCGTCGAGATCATCGCCGACGCGACCGTGCTCGCGACGGGCGGCTGCGGCCAGGTCTATCGCTACACGACGAATCCGGAGGTCGCGACCGGCGATGGCTTTGCGATCGCACACCGGGCCGGCGCCAAGCTGGCGGACATGGAGTTCGTGCAGTTCCATCCGACCGCGCTCGATACGCCTGAGAATCCGCTGCAGCTGATTTCGGAAGCCGTGCGGGGTGAGGGCGCGATCCTGGTAAATGAGGAGGGCGAGCGATTCATGCTGAAGAAGCATCGTCTGGCCGAGCTTGCGCCGCGCGATGTCGTGGCGCGCGAGATCTTTCGCGAAAAGGTAGGCGGCAAGCGCGTCTTCCTCGATGCAAGGATGCTGGGCCCGGAGTTTCGGGAGCGCTTTCCTGGAATCTTCGCCATTTGCCGTGCGCGGGGCATCGATCCTTCGAAAGAGATGATTCCCGTTACTCCCGCCGCACACTATATGATGGGCGGGATCGTCACCGATCTGCGCGGCCGCGCGAGCCTCAGCCACCTGTACGCGTGCGGCGAGGTCTCACGAACGGGAGTTCACGGCGCCAACCGGCTCGCGTCGAATTCGCTGCTGGAAGGGCTCGTATTTGCGGAGCGCGTCGCGCGCGACATGATCGACGCCCGGAAGCTGCCGGCGCTTCCGAGAAAGAAGAGCTGGGAAGTTCCATCCCTGCGCGATCGCGGTGCGGCTCAGGTGGCGGCCGACAGCATCCGGCAGGTGATGTGGGACTACTGCGGCATCGACCGCAGCGCCAAAGGGCTGAGACTCGGCCTCGCCAAGCTCACGGAGATCGAGTCACGGCTCCCGACGGGAGCAACCGAGGAGGCGAACATGGTACAAACGTCTCTTCTCATCGCGGACGCTGCACTGTTGAGAAAGGAGTCGCGCGGTGGACATTATAGAAGTGATTTCCCGCGCGCCAAACGCAAATGGAGCGGCAAGCACATCGAATGGTAGAAACGCCAGAAAATCGGTACGCCGGACTCCAGGAGGAGATCAGGCACCTCGCGCGGGAGCGCAACGCGGTCATCATCGCGCACAACTACGAGCGCGCGGAGGTGCAGGACGTCGCCGATTTTGTCGGTGACTCGCTCGGATTGAGCCGCGAGGCCGCCAAGACGAAAGCGGACGTCATCGTGTTCTGTGGCGTGCATTTCATGGCGGAGACGGCGGCGGTTCTCTCGCCGCAGAAGACAGTGCTGCTTCCCGACCTGGCCGCGGGGTGCTCGCTCGCGGCGACGATCGACGCCGGACAGCTGCGGGACTGGAAGGCGGAGCATCCCGGCGCCGTCGTCGTCTCATACGTCAATACGACCGCGGAAGTGAAGGCCGAGAGCGACTACTGCTGCACGTCGGGAAACGCGGTGGAGATCGTCAACTCCATCCCCGCCGACCAGGAGGTCCTCTTTCTCCCCGACATGTTCCTCGGCGCCCACGTCCGGCGCCTCACCGGAAGGAAGAACATGCACGTATGGATGGGAGAGTGTCACGTGCACGCGGGGATCGATCCAGAGGACATCAGGCACCAGCGCGCGGCACATCCGGGCGCGGAGTTTCTCATTCATCCCGAGTGTGGATGCGCTACCAGCGTGGTCGAGGCCGTATCGGCCGGCGACATAGATCCGGTGGGAGTGCAGATACTGTCGACCGAAGGAATGATCAAGCGGCCGAAGATCTCGGAGAACGACCAATTCATCGTCGCGACCGAAGTCGGCATTCTGCATCGTCTGCGGCGCGAGAATCCGGCGAAGACGTTCTATCCCGCGAACCCCGACGCGGTGTGCGCGTTCATGAAAGTGACGACGCTCCCGAAGGTGCTCCGCTCACTGCAGAGGATGGAACACCGGATCACGGTTGCTCCCGAGATCGCCGCGAGAGCCAGGCGCGCGATAGAGCGCATGGTATCGATCGGCGGACAGACTCCACTCTCGCCTGTTGCCGAAGCTTCAGTAGATCCCGGCGAATGAGCGAGCGGCGGGAGAGCGAGCTCGCTGCCCATGGCTTCTTCTGGGAGGAAGGACTTCATTTTCCGCTGACAAAGAATGAGACCACCGCCCTCGTCTCAGCCGCGCTCCAGGAAGATGATACGAAGCACGACATCACCACCGCCGCGACGGTAATGTCGAACCGGCGCGCGCGGTGCCGGCTCGTCGCGAGACAGACTGGAGTAGTTGCGGGGCTCGCGCTCGCCAGCGAAGCGTTCGAGCAGCTGGACCCCGCTGTGACGATCAGAGTCGAGCACGAAGATGGATCGCGGATCGAGCCACAAACGCCGGTGATGTTCCTGTCCGGTCACGCGCGCGGGCTGCTGTCCGCCGAGCGTGTGGCACTCAACTTCGTGCAGCGCCTGTCGGGGATAGCGACGTTGACCGCGCGCTTCGTCGATGCGATCGCGGGGACGGGCGCCCACATTCTCGACACGCGGAAGACGACGCCATTGCTGCGGAAGATCGAGAAATACGCGGTGCGCGCTGGGGGAGGGTTGAACCACCGAATGGACCTTTCATCAGCAGTGCTGATCAAGGACAACCATCTCGCGGCCGTCGACGGCGACATCGCCATCGCTGTCTCGCGCGCGCGTTCGGTCGGGCCTGCAGGGATCAAAGTGGAGGTCGAGTGTGACAGGCTCGAGCAGGTTCGTGCCGCTATCGATGCAGGCGCGGACATCATCATGCTCGACAACATGCAGCTTGTCGATCTCAGGGAAGCGGTGAAGGTGGTTGCCGGACGCGCGGTAACCGAAGCGTCGGGTGGCGTGAACATCGACACCGTGCGTTCGATCGCGGAGACAGGCGTGGACTGGATATCAGTCGGCGCGCTGACGCATTCGGCGCCGGCGCTGGATCTCGCATTGGATTTCGATTGATGCCGGCCGAGGTCTGCGATATCTGCGGGTCGAGCAACATCAAGGAGATCAAGTGCAAGGTCGTCTGTCAGAATTGCGGGACGATACTGAAGAGTTGTGCTGATCTCGGGGGGTGGGGCTGAAAGACACAACGGAAGACTGCACGCTGCCGGCTGATCGCTGCCGGCTGATCGCTGCCGGCTTCACGCTACCGGCTGAAAAACCAACCTACACGCTGTGGGGTGAATCAATGGATCGTCGAAATTTCGTTCGCCTGAGCGCCATTGCCGGCGCGATGGCGGTTCGAGGAAATCCGCTGGGAGCAGAGACACTGCTCGACGACGCGGCGCTCAGTCCAGGGAAGAATCATTTTGGCGTTTTGCCCTTCGAGCTCGAAGAGGCGACGATCTCTGATCTCCAGGCTGCGATGGCTGCGGGGAAGATGTCGGCGCGTTCCATCACGCAGCAGTATCTGGATCGAATCGGCGACCTCGATCGGAAGGGGCCGGCGCTGCATCACGTGATCGAGGTGAATCCGGATGCGATCTCCATTGCCGACTCGCTCGACCAGGAGCGCAAGGCCGGCAAGGTGCGCGGTCTTCTGCACGGCATTCCGATTCTGCTCAAGGACAACATCGACACGGCCGACAGGATGACGACCACAGCTGGGTCACTCGCTCTCGCAGGCTCGATTCCGCTTCAGGATTCATTCATCGCCGCCAAGCTACGAGCCGCGGGCGCGGTCATCCTTGGCAAGGCAAATCTCAGCGAGTGGGCGAACTTCCGTTCGACACATTCGTCGAGTGGCTGGAGCGGACGAGGCGGGCAGGCGAAAAATCCGTACGTGCTCGACCGGAATCCGTGCGGGTCGAGCTCCGGCTCGGGTGGCGCAGTCGCCGCCAACCTCTGCGCGGTGGCGATTGGGACCGAGACTGATGGCTCGATCGTGTGTCCATCCTCCGCGAACGGCATCGTCGGGATCAAGCCAACCGTAGGACTCGTGAGCAGGGCGGGAATCATTCCGATCTCGCACACGCAGGACACCGCTGGTCCAATGGCGCGAACGGTGAGGGACGCGGCGATCCTGCTCACCGTGCTCACTGGAATTGATCCGCGGGATCCGGCGACGTCGGCAAGCCGCACACGAGGGCAGCTCGATTACACCCGCTACCTCGATCCCGCCGGATTGCGGGGCGCGAGAATCGGCGTCGCGCGGGCAAAGTTCTTCGGCTACAGCGACATCGCCGACAAGATCACCAACGACGCGCTCGACGTGATGAAGGCGCAGGGCGCTGTGATCGTCGATCCGGCCAACATCGCGACCGCGGGAAAGTTCGACGACAGCGAGTACGACGTTCTGCTCTACGAATTCAAGGCTGACCTCAACGCCTATCTCGCATCGCTCGGCCCCAAGGCGCCCGTCAAGACTCTCCAGGAGATCATCGCCTTCAACGAGAGCCACAAGAACGAGGAGATGCCCTGGTTCGGGCAGGAGATCATGATTCAGTCGCAGGCGAAGGGGCCGCTCACGGAGAAGAAGTACCGCGACGAGCTGGCGAAGAATCTCAGGATGTCGCGCACCGCCGGTATCGATGCGACGATGAGGAAGTACAACCTCGATGCGATCGTCGCGCCGACTGGTGGACCGGCGTGGCCGACCGATCTGATCAACGGCGACCACTTCAGCGGTGCGAGCTCGACTCCGGCCGCGGTCGCGGGCTACCCGAACATCAACGTCCCTGCCGGCTTGTCGCACAATCTACCGGTCGGGATCTCGTTTTTCGGGAAGGCGTACAGTGAGCCGACTCTCATCAAGCTTGCGTACTCTTACGAGCAGGCGACCAAGCATCGACGCGCGCCGACGTTTATTCCCACGCTGGGGGATGCCGGGTGATCCAGGGCAACTTCAGTTGCAGTTAAGGTCTATTCTTCGAGTATGGCGTCAGTGACGAAGTAGCCCTTTCCGGCGCGGATTGAAGCGGCGACGGAGCGGCGCGTATCGTCGACCTGGTCCGCGCGGCCATCGAGCAGATTACGATTGGCGCGGAACCGGCGGCCCGCTTCAACGCAGAACAAGTCGCAGAGAGCAATTTCGCGATCGCAGTTCCCAACGCCGCGTTCGTCGATGAGACTCTGGGTCCGCGCGATCACGGATGCGGTAGCGAAGAGATCGATCGCCATGTTAGCCAGCCGCTCCAGCACGAGCTGCCTGTCCACGATCTTCTCGCGGTGGCGGATGATCGCACGGTCCGTTGCGCTGCCAAGATCCGCGACGTGCTTCTCGAAGTATTCCTTGTGCTTCTTGAGCCGGTCGTGGAGATCGATGTCGAGCGTCGAGGTCTGCCCGAGTCGGAGCTTCACGCGTGACGTGGCATAGCCACCCAGGAGACCGAGGTTTCTCAGCGGACGTCGCAGCGCTGATCCGACATCCTTGAGAGCCTGAGCCGGCGCCTGGACGCCGTTCAGCGCGATGAACAGGCGAAGCACCTCGTTCGCGCCCTCGAAGATTCGATTGATGCGCGAGTCGCGCAGGATCCGCTCGTATGGATACGGCTTGACGTATCCGCGGCCGCCGGCGAGCTGCACCATGTCGTCCGCCGCGCGCCAAACCATCTCGCTGGCAAAGACTTTCGCGCACGCGGCCTCGAGCGAGAAGTCGATGTCACCGCGATCCACCAGCGAAGCGAGAATGCCGAGCATCGAATCGGAAGCGTAGATCTCGCTCGCAATCTGGGAGAGCTTGCGCTGCGTGATCTCGAAGTCCGCCAGCGGATGCCCAAACTGCACCCGCTTCTCGGCGTACGACGTCATCTCATTGAGAGTGCGCTTCGTTCCTCCCGTGCAGCCCGCGGCAAGCGTCAATCGCCCAGCGTTGAGGACGTGCACCGCGACGCCGAACCCACGGCCAACCGCGCCGAGCAGGTGATCAGCCGGCACCTCCATCCCCTCGTAGCTGAGCTCGGCCTGAGTCGAGCCGCGAATGCCCAGCTTGTGCACGGTGCCGACGACGCGAAAGCCCGGCATGTCGGGACGGATGAGGAACGCCGTCATGCGCTCGACTTTCTCGCCCCGCCGCTCGACGAATGCCTGCGCGAAAGTCGCGATCACGCCGGCGCGATGAGCATTGCCGATCCAGATCTTCCGTCCGTTGAGCCTCCAGTGGGATCCGTCCTTGCTCAGAATGGCGGTCGTCTGGATGTTCTGCGCGTCGGAGCCGACCTCCGGCTCGGTCAGCGCGTACGCAGCGAGGAAGTCGCCGCGCGCGAGCGGCGGCAGGTATCGCTCCTTCTGCTCATCGTTGCCATGGAGCACGATTGCTTTGGAGCCGAGTCCGCAGTGAACGCCGACGAGAACGGCGACGGAGCCGTCGATGGAGGAGAGCGTCTCGAACACGCGCGCATAGCCGGATGACGAGAGCTCGAGTCCGCCGTACTTTTTCGGAATTGTGAGCCCGAGCATCCCCGCCTCGGCCAGGGCGCGAATGACGTTCTCGGGAATTGTCTCTTCTTCATCGAACTTCGCCGAATCGATGAGATGATCACCTTCCATCTCGCGGAGGCGCTTGATCAATCGGCGGACAGTGCGAGTCTCGTCTGCGTTGCGCTCGTCGAGCGGCCGCGGATAGGGGAAGAGAAGCGAGTCGAGCACGACGCCCGCGAAAATTCCGCGGGTGAAGGATGATTGTTGCTCAGACACTCAGCGAATCCGTCTGCCTGAATGGATTGTCACGCCGAAGCGTGATGGTCGCCGCGAGTTCTCAGCCAGCGCCAATGAACCCAAAACAGGGAACCGGCAACCAGAATGAGGAGAAGATTTCCGACGAGCGAGCGAGTCGCCCGGAAATGCACGTTGTCAACCGCCTCTGCCCGCTCCGCGTCATACAGCCGCCGCAACTCCGCATCGGACAAGGTATCTGCCGCTGCACGAATCCCAGCGGGCGCGACCTGAGGCTTATCCGGGCCCGACGAGACAGCAATCGGCGGTGATGGCGCACCGCGTTGGTTTTTGGCGTCGACCTTGTACAACTCAAAGTTCGTGATGGTACGTCCCATCCGCCCGTAGCCGCTCTCGGCGCGGATCGGATTGCTGAGATCGAACGCGGCATCGACGACTTGCTTGATGGCGATCAGCATCGTAACGACCGTGATGAAGCAAACAGCGTAACCGTATACCTGCGCAGCCCGATTGCTCATGTGATTCGTACCTCCTCCCGTCA
>JBBQAV010000097.1:0-10656 GCA_038316775.1 Gemmatimonadales bacterium
CTTCTCGCCTCTCAGCTGCTCGCGAGTCATCCTTCCAACGAGATCATTGAAATCATCGACCGAAAGATTCTCGCACACATGCTGAAGTCGGCGTGTCAGGTCGCGGCGCACACATTCCCTTCTGCTCTCCGCACTCTCGCGCGGTAGATCGGGCGAGGCAAACACACTCTTCCCGGTTGCTCTGATCCTGTTCTCTGGAATGGACATCTCGCCTCGAGAGGCCGCGGAGGCGTCGCCGAAGCGCCGTGGCAAAAGGGGGAGCCGCGATCACGGCTGTGCTGACTCGCCTGCAGGGCGCCTGACAGCGTTGTTAGTGATAGCAAGGATGCAGCCAAACAGATGTCGCTCTCCAATGCGGCGACTGCCACTAGTGACTAGCTTGCCTTATGGAAGAGTTCCCAATTGCATCTGCTGGTTTGCCCGACGATTTCATCCGTGACGACAAGGCGCTCTTTGCTTACATCGATGCGCTGCGCACCTCCGTCAAGGCGAAAGTTGCAGCCGAGCAGCGGCGCGGATTGCCGCTTTCAGAAATTGTAGCGCAGGTTCGGGAGATGATTCGGGTCGCCGAAGCCGGCGTTCATCCAGCGATACCATTTCCATCTCGCGCTTTTCGGGCGATATCGCGGCAAGCGGTCGCGTGGTGCGTCGAGGACTTCCGGCCTTCGCGTGCGGGCGCGACGCGCCCCGTGATAGGGCAGCCCGTCGCGCACACACTGACTCCGAGCCACGACCCGGTAGCCTGAAGGCTACATCGCGGGTTTCTTTGCGGTCGGTGGCAGCATCCCGTTGAGCCGCAGATAATTCGCGTACTGGCTGTAATGGTCAGCCCAGTCTGCAGTCGTGAGCGTCATTACTGCCGCCCGCGACATTTTTTGTCCGCCGAAGAAGGGAAGCTGCTCTCCGAGGTTCGAGTCACTCAACGGCGTGAGCGACTGATCGCAGAAAGCGAATGATTCGCGCAGCTGCGTGAGAAGCGCATCCTTGGCGTCAGTCGCGGCAACCTTGGTGCGCGCCGGGGCTTTCGTTCCGCCAATTGAGCCGCACAGATAGTCATTGCCCTGAATGAGATGGACCACGATATCGCCGACGCTCATCTGCGTCGGCGTAGGCTTGTAGCTGTACTTGTCGGCGGGGAATTCCTCGGCCGCTGCGATGAGGTTCTTCGCAGCCTGGCGCGCATTATCACGGAATGCATCGGCAACGGGGTTTGCTTGCTGCGCGCTCGCGATCGCCGGCAGCACCACCATTGCGGCAAGCGCTAGGGTATGGAAGCGGGCCTGCATTGGGGTAGCTCCAGTATGGGGGACCTCAATTCTGCCGGGCGTGCGCCTGTCTGTCCAGATCGCTGTCCCACCACCTCTTCGCCTGTTCCTCGCCCCACGCATCGCCGGGGATCCAGCTCAACGCTTCGGCCAAATGCGCGGCGCTTGCCGGCCGGTCGCTCGGATTCTTGGCGAGGCATTTGAGGATGAGCCTCTCGAGCTCCGGTGAAATGGGACGATCTGTTCTCTGCGATGGCGGAACTGGCGGAGATTGCAGGTGCTTTGCGATCAGCTGGAATGTCTTCTCCGCTTCGAAGACCAGGTTTGCCGTGAGGAGATAGTACGCGACGCAGCCGAGCGCGTAGATGTCGGCGCGGCCATCCACGGTTTCGCCGAGCGCCATCTCGGGACGCTGCCTTGAGCAGATCCGCGGGGAGACCTCGCACGCGACCCGTCCGCTTGAGCTCGGCGGGGGTCGAGACCGGCGGTGGCGCAATTCACGGCTGTGGCGCTCCCGCGGTAAGCGCGAGCATCAGCCGCTCTGCCTGCTGCGGGCTGTCCGTGAGGAAAACAGCGGCGAGATTTGCCGACCGCACGAACTCCGGCGGAGTGTCCCACGGACTCCGCGCTCCGCGCGGAGCTGCCGTCACCGTGTCGATTCTGGCCACCTCCCGCGCGAGCGTGGCTTCGTCGGGATAAATAAACACCTCGAGCCGGGAATGCCCCAGAGTATAGACCGTCGGCGGGACACTGAACCCAGCTCGTCGCGGAGTCTCACCGGTCATGCGCTTGACGACAAAGCCCGACTGTACGAGGCGCTTCTCGAGGCTGCACAGCGCCCAGAGTCCGGTGCGCGGGCATGGAGAGCCGAGTCCGGCCGCTACAACCGGCTTTGTAGCGGCGACTTCCCGCTGGGTACCTGGGACGGATGTTATTGACGGTGACGCAGCGGAATCAGCGGCCTTGGGTGAGGACCGGCCGCATGACGCCAGCAGCGCGCAGCCGCCTACTAGCAGTATGGTGAGTTGTGTCATCGAATCGAAAGATAGAGCGCTCGCTGAGGCACCGCGATTGCTATACATAGGGGGCATAGGAGGGCAAATGCCAAATACTCAACGAATAAAACGGGGCGCCGCCGTGGCGCTCATGATCGCTTCAATTGGTGCCTGCGCCGGCAATCAGCTGGGGAACATCCTTGGAGGCGTACTTGGGGGCGGCCAGGCGCAGTCGGGACAGCTCAGCGGCACGATCCGGGGCGTCGACCAGCGCTCGCAACTGATCTCGATTCAGCAGTCAAACGGCCAGACTGTTCCAGTGGCCTATGACAATCAGACCCAGGTTGTCTACCAGAATCAGAACTACTCTCCGACTTCGCTCGAGAATGGAGATCGAGTGACGGCTCGGGTACAGGCGAACGGCAACAGCTACTACACGGACTATGTACAGGTCGATCAGTCGGTCAACGGAGCCGGGTCGTCGTCGAACTTGCAGCAGCTCCAGGGAACCGTTCGGCAGGTCGACAGGCGAAATGGTGTATTCACGGTGGATGTCAACAATTACAACACGTTGACGGTCACGCTTCCGTCCAGCTTGAGCTCATCTGACGTGAACAGGTTCAACAATCTGCGCAGCGGCGATTTCGTTCGATTCTATGGAACGTTTCTGAACAGCACCCAGGTCCAGCTTCGCCAGTTCAACTGATGCACTTGGCTTAAACGCGGATGGACAAAAAAAACGGGGGAGGCTTTCGCCTCCCCCGTTTCAACTTCGCGGCTCGACTGAGAGCCGGAAAGTTTAGAACATGATTCCGAACGTGATCGGAACGAACTCCATCTTCGCGCCGTTCACCGACACGCTGTTGTACCGCGCTTCGACGAAGGTTTTGAATACCGTCAGCGGAAGGCTGATACCAGCGCCGGCGTTCCAGCCGAAGTTGTTGTCAGAGACTTTCGGAAGACCTGTGAGTTCAGCGGCCGAGCGGTAGAGGCCAGCGCCACCGATCAGGTAAGGCGACACGCCGATGCTCGGCAGGCGCCACACGAGGTTACCCGTCGCGCTAATTACGTTGAGCTTCGGTCCACCCGCCTTCTGGCCAAACTGGTTGTACGCGCCATCGACGCGAAGACCAACCGGAATGAACGGAAGGTTGATTGCCAGCGCAACGGTGCCGTTATAGCCCATGTCGTTGCTGGTCTTGAGGTCGCTCATCGGCTGTGCAGCGCCACCAGCGATACCAAGCTGGAAGGGCTTAACAAGGCCGGGGATCTGCGCATGCGAGACGCGCGGAGCAGCGACGAGTGCGATCGCGGCGATCGCGAGGTACATAGAACGCTTCAAAGCTTCTCCTTGTTCGAGAGTGCGCCCGCAAGAGAGTCGTGACTCTAGCCTCGAAGGACGCTGATCTGGTTATGCGAGGTTGCTCGTCGCGACCGGCTTTTTAGACCGGTACGGATGAGTCCTATTAGGCCTCGCCGACATGACGACGAGTCAGTTTCCGGTCAAGTAACGAATGTGAGCGAATTTTTTTCTTCACCTCTGGGTGACCAGAGTGGGTTTGTGATATCGAGGCCTACTGCGCAGCCATAGTAAGGACTATCGTTTCCGACTCACTCCCCGCGTTATCGCGGGCATGTGAGCTGGCGGTGGTGTCGCGAAAGAACAGCGTCGCGGCGGAGGGGATCTGGGAGATCGTGCCCGAAGCAACTGTGGCGGTCTGCGTCGTTACGCGGGCAAAGCCAGACTGATTATCCCGCGACCACTGAACGTTGGATTTGCCGGCGGACCCAATCGAAAGACTCCACGCCTGCGTCGCGCTGACGGTGAGTGCGAGGCCATTCGATGAAGCTTGTCCGCGGGCAACGTTGGTACCGGTCTGAACGACCGGAGCAACCGTCCCCATCTGAACTCTGATGCGGGGCGGTACGGTGACGGTTAACAGGTGGGTCAGGCTTACGGAAGCATTCTGGGCGACTGCCGGCCGCGAGATCATTGCGGTGCCGAGTGCAAGTGCGACCAACATCGGGCGAAGGGCAGACATCTACCAGAGCCTCCAGGGACCTTAAGCCGAAGCTCAGGTGCAGGGTGATTTTGCTTGAGGCACAATATGCACCTCGCTCTGTGACGTCTTCGTGAAGCGACTATGACTGTTCCGTCATTGTCGCTAGCATCCGCTAAGTCTATTCGGGGGAGGGAGTTACGGGTGGGGAGCCGAAGACGAAGCCCATACCTCTTCGTGTGGCGATCGCAGAAGATGCTCCCGCTTTCTGCAGCTTTTTCCTGAGCCTCGCTACGTGGGCATCAATGACATTCGAGCTCGGGTCGAAATGCATGTCCCAAACCTTGTCGTGGAGCTCGTTCCTCGTGACGGTCTCACCCGCCCTCAGCATTAGGTGCTCGAGGAGCTTGAGCTCCATCGATGTCAGGGTCAGTTCCTCCTTGGCGCAGGTCACTTTCCGGGTGAGGCGATTGAGTGTGAGGTTCCCGACCGTCACCTGCTCGCCTACGCGCGTGCCTCCGGTGCCTCGCCGGACCAACGTGCGCACCCTCGCGCGCAATTCCTCGTTGGAAACCGGCTTCACGACATAGTCATCGGCGCCAGCGTCCAGGCCCCGAACGATCGTCTCGGTGTCGGCCAGGCCGGAGTAAAGGAGAACCGGCGTGCGCCGTCCATTCCGCCTCAGCTCCTGTAGAATCTCGAAACCGTGGCGGTCTCCCAGTTGGAGATCGAGGATGATCCCGTCGTACTCGTTCACCAGGGCGAGCATTCGTGCTTCTTCGCCTGTGGAGGCGGTATCGACGGCATACGCGTCGTCGCGGAGTATGCGGGCAACCAGCTTAAGTATGGCAGCGTCGTCGTCAACTACGAGAAGGCGCATTTTCGATTTAGGCTCGAGCGAAGGACACCGGATGTGGTGATAACGACCGGAATGAAGTCACGTGCATGCATTATCGCAGGAAAGTTCGCCCGGTTACAGTGGACAAAAAACAAAAGCGGGAGAGAGCATGTGCTCCCTCCCGCTTTGTGTCCTGCTGGCAGGACTTCCTAGAACATTACTCCGAAGGTGATCGGAATGAACTTGAGAGAGCCGCCATTGCCTTGAACCTGGTTGTAGCGGGCCTCGAGGAACGTGTCGAATCCGCTCAAAGGCATCTTGATGCCGCCACCGATGTTCCAGCCGAAGTGGTTGTCCGATCCGCCGCCGAAGCCTGTGAGGTTGATCGCAGCGTTGTACCAGCCCGCCCCACCGATCAGGTACGGAGACACGCCCGTAGATGGGATCGAGTACACCAAATTTCCCGTGACACTGGTGAAATGGATGTCTCCGCCACCCTGCTTGATTCCGAACCGGTTGTACGCTCCGTCGACCCGGATTCCGAGCGGAATCATCTGGGGCTGGAACCCGATTGTGCCGGTGACGTTGAATCCGGTGTTGGTTGCGTCGGACAGGTCACTCATCGGCAGCGCCGCACCGGCCGCAAGACCGAATTGCACCGGCTTCGCCACTGACGACACTTGCGCGCTTGCACTAAAAGGCAGCGAGACAAGCGCCATGCCCACGAGGGCAACAGCAAAAATTGAACGCTTCAAATCAACTCCTGGATATTGGAAGCGCCCGCGCCGCGCCGGTCGGCCGGTATTCAGACGCTAGTTCCGTTTAGCATCGACGGGTCTCCGTGCGGAGACTCCATCAGTTCGTCAATCGGACGAACTCGTGTCTGGCGGGGTAACTGCCGGAGCGACTGCCGGGGGCTTCTTCACCGGCTTTCGCGCGGGGCGCCGCGCCGGGGGCGCCGGCTTGTTTTTCACCACGTAGGATGGACTGATCCGCTCCAGCCGGCGCTCGCGCGCATCGTCGAGCGCGACGCGACACGCTTCGCGCCTGGGGAACAGCGAGGCGGTGCGCACTCTCTGGAGAGCGGCGGTCGCTTCGGCGTGATAGGTCATTACCTGGCCGGAATCCGCCTTGAGAAAGGGAATACCGCAAACCTCCTCCACCTGATATTTCGGTCCGAGCATAGCCAGAACGTTGTCGGGGGAGTGGGGGAGAGCTGATGCCAATGCGATCGCCAGGCTTGCTTCGGCAGCAGCCGACGCGGGGGTGATCTCGGCGGCGACTCTGAGCCATACGCTGTCACCGGTCGAGATGCCATCGATAACGGCGCGGCCAAAGTCCTGGTCGGTTTCGATACGCCGGGCGATCCTCGGCGCGCCCACAACCTTGATCTCGGCGAGGATCGTCTCGGCGTCTCCCATCGGAACGAACTTGCTGTCCTTGCATGCGGACGCGGCAACTATTGAGAGCAGCGCAGCCGCCTTCACTTGCCGCTGCACGCTTCCCGTACGCCGGCCGTGTCGCTCGGCATCCAGATCGCGATGGCTCGCGCCTTCCGTTCCGCATCGCCTGCCCCCAGCGCCACCCCGAGCACTTTGACCGTCGCATGTGTCGCGACTTCATAGTAATCGTACGGGACGTGCTCTCTATCCGGGTACACCCTGACGGCGTCGGCGCATGTAGGCGCGAGGGCCAGCGCCGAATTCCTGGCCGCGATGTGCGCGCGGGCGCCGCACGCGCCCACCGCGCTCGCCAGCAAGCTCGCTTTGACCAGGCGGAAGAATTGTCTGGAGTTCATTATGCGTTGCCTCGTGCAAGCGCGGGGCCTTCGCGCTGGTGAACGGCGCGCGCGCCGATTTCACGGAATAATCCCCTCGCCAATCACTTGGAGCAGCCGCTCCAGGCGAAGGCTACCGGTTGCCGGTAGGGAGTGTTTGGTGGCTTGGCTCGCGCTCCGAAAGGAGCCGGGTAGTGTAGCGCTGGCCCTCGGAGATCCGCTCGACCTCGAGCGCGATGGCGTCGACAGACTGGTTCAGCTGCGCGAGCTGTGACGAGACCTCGGCGGACAACTGCGGCGCGCCGCCGCTACGCTTGTCCATGCGGCGCGCGAAAGCGCGAGCGAGCGGCAAGCCGATGATGATGGCCGCGACCATCAGGAAGAACGCAATCGAGATGTCGACGGCCTGCGGTGGTATGGTGTTCTGGAGAAGGCGGCTTGGAACGACGATGGTCTGCTGCGTGCCGTCACGCCCTCGAATGGTGATCGTTTGCGGATTCTCCGGCGGCATTGGTGGCACCGCCGGGATCTGCGCATTCGCGCCGGCAGTCGCGGCGTTTATTTCCTGCTGGACATTCTTCTGGATCGCTTCGCGCAAACTGCGCGCGGCGTCCTGCAGCTCTTGCTTCGACGCGGCGCTCGGAGCCTGGCTCGTAGTCGCCGCCCGTGGGGCAGCGGCAGCTTGTTGAACCGCCAGACTCGCGCTCGACATCAGTGTCATCATCATATAGTCACCTTGTTCGGAAGCAGTCGCTCCCGGCCCGCTGGAATTTAAACATTTACCGGGATGCCGGCATGAGTCTCTCCCTCAACGCTGAGTCGGAGAAGTCCGTATTACCTTGTTGCTCGAACTGTCCCGGTCGGTTCGACCGGTGCTCTTCCAACCCAAAGCCAATCCAATGCGAGCCTATCCCGTCCTCTCCGCTCTCGCAGGCGCTCTGCTTTGCGCCGGAACCCTGCCCGCACAACTCACCACTCCTCTCGATTCGGCGACGCTCGCCGGTTTCCGCTGGCGATCGATTGGTCCGGCCAACATGGCTGGACGTGTAACCGATGTCGAAGGCGTGCCCGGCAATCCCAAGATCTTTTACGTAGCCACCGCCAGTGGCGGAATCTGGAAAACCATAAATGCCGGGACGATGTTCTTTCCGCTGTTCGACAAGGAGAGAGTCGTGTCAATGGGCGACATCGCCCTCGCTCCGTCGAACCCCAATATCATCTACGCTGGCACGGGCGAAGAGGATTCGCGCAATTCCATCTCTCCGGGCGGCGGACTCTACAAATCAACCGATGGCGGCCGCACGTGGAAGCTGATGGGGCTCGAGGCCACGCAGCAGATCGGCCGCGTCGTTGTCGATCCAGTTGACTCGGATGTCGTCTACGTGGCCGCACTCGGACACGCGTGGAACGCGAACCCGGAGCGCGGACTCTACAAAACCACCGACGGCGGGACGACCTGGAAGCTGGTGAAATTCGTGAGCGACAAGGCGGGATTCGTCGATATCGCGATGGATCCAAAGGATCACAACACTCTGTACGCGTCGAGCTGGGAGAGAGTGCGCGGCCCTTATTTCCTCAAGAGCGGCGGTCCAGGCAGCGGGCTCTGGAAGTCAACGGACGCTGGAGGAACGTGGCAGGAGATCAAAGGCGCAGGCTTCCCCGCTACGATGAAAGGGCGTATCGGTATCGCCGTCTCGCCATCCAATCCTCAAGTTGTCTACACGTGGGTCGAAGCCGACACTCTTGCGCGCCCGCTGGCGCGCGGACAGAAACCGGATACCAGCAAGGCCCAGAAAACCAACAGCGGCATCTATCGCTCGGCGGACGGTGGCGCGACGTGGACGCTGACGTACCGGAACGAGCCGCCGGGGCAGGGAGGGGGTGGACTCGGCGATGCGAGGCCGTTCTACTACTCGCAGATCCGCGTCGATCCGCGCAATCCCGATCGCATCTACTGGATGTCGTCGATTTTCAGAGTCTCCGATGACGGAGGAAAGACTTACCGACGCGGCGCGCTCGGCGTTCACACGGACTGGCATGGCATGTGGATCGATCCCAGTGATCCCGAACATTTCATCCTTGGAAATGACGGCGGAATCGCGGTGACCTACGACCGGGGCGGCACCTACGACTTCATCAACACATTCCCGATCGGCCAGTTCTACGGCGTGAGCTACAGCATGGAGAAACCTTACAAAGTGTGCGGCGGGCTGCAGGACAACGGCTCGTGGTGTGGACCATCGCGCGCCAGGAATCGCCTCGGCGTTACCAACTACGACTGGTACAATGTCGGAGGCGGGGACGGGTTCTACAGCGCGGTGGATCCCGACGATCCGAACATCGTGTACAGCGAATCACAGGGCGGAAACGCATCGCGGGTGAACATCGGTCAGAATACGCGCACCGTAATCATGCGCGGCGGCGGACGCGGCAGGACGAGCGTCTTCGAGGATTCAGTGATCATCGCCCGCGGAGACACCGCGCGGCCCGAAACTCCGCAAATCGCTCGCGCTCTCGCCGACGTCCGCGCCCGTGCGGCGGCGGACTCGGCGCGCGGCTACAGGTTCAACTGGTCGACTCCGTTTTTTCTCTCGCCTCATTCCGGCAGCACCGTCTATCTGGGCGGAAACCGGCTGCTCAAGTCGTCGGACCGCGGCGACCATTTCTTTCCGATCTCGCCGGATCTCTCCACGAAGGATTCGGCGCGCATCATCGCGAGCACGAAGACCACGGGCGGAATTACCCGCGACAATTCCGGAGCCGAGACGCACGGGACGATCACGACTGTCGCGGAGTCTCCGATCCGTCCCGGGATTCTCTGGGTTGGAACCGACGACGGCAACGTCTGGGTCAGCGCCAATGATGGCGGTCAGTGGACGGACCTCACCACACGCTTCGCCGGAGTACCGAAAAAAACCTGGGTCAGTCGCGTCGAGCCATCGCACTCCGATACGGCGACGGTTTATGTGACGTTCGACAACCACCGGGAGAACGACTTCCGTCCGTACATCTACGTCTCGACTGATTTCGGCAAAACGTTCCGGCCAATCGCGAACAATCTCCCAACGGGGGGCGCTGATTTCGTCCACGTAGTACGCGAAGATCCCGTCAACCGCGATCTGCTCTTCGCCGGAACCGACGTCGCAGCGTACGTGTCGACAAATCGGGGACAGACCTGGCAACGATTCATGACCGGCCTGCCGACGGTCCCCGTGCACGATCTGCAGATCCACCCTCGCGACCGCGAGCTGATCGCGGCGACGCACGGCCGCTCGATCTGGATAGTGGACATCGCCCCGCTGGAAGAGATGAACAACGGCGTGATGGCGCGCGCGACCAACTTCTTCACGCCCAAGACCGCCTATCAGTACTCACAGGCGAACACGCAGAATTTCCCGGGCAACAAGTACTTTCTGGCACCTAATCCCGGCTACGGCGCCGAGCTGGTGTACCGGCTGACATCGGGAACCACGCGCGACACGACGAGAATACTGGTCACCAACATTCGCGGCGATACCGTTCGTACGCTGACGGGACCCGGCGGCGTGGGGCTTCACCGGGCGTACTGGGATCTTCGAGGGCGAGCGCGTCCGCTCGGACCGGCGGCGCTCCGCGACAGCGTTATCGCCGCGCGTGTCAGACGGCAGCGCGAGGATTCGGTGCGCGAAGCGAGAGGGGCTGACACGACCGGCGGCGCTCCTCGTGCGGGCGGTCGTCGAGGACAGGGCGGCGGTGGCCAGGGGGAGCTCAATCTACGTCCGGCCGAAGGACCTGTCGGCGG
>JBBQAV010000098.1:0-10629 GCA_038316775.1 Gemmatimonadales bacterium
ATCACTATGGAAGATCACGCCTCTGGCTGGTCGTACGCGTACAGCCCGGGTGAGCACGGCACAGGTGACCGCGGCTGTCCGTCGACGTGTGAGGGTCCAAGCCAGGATCCGCCGCGAGCACTGATCCATCACGATAGCGAGGTACCGCCACGTGCCAGCGACCTTGAGATACGTAATGTCGCCGACCCAAACCTGATTCGGCTTCGTCACGGAGGTAGTCCAAAGGCGATTGGGGTGGCGTGCGTAGCGTTGGTGAATGCTCGCCTTCGCGCGGTAACCCTGCACGGCTTTTGCACGCATTCCGGCCGCCCTCATGAGCCGGGCGACCCGGCGCCGGCTGACTCGCCATCCGGCCGTCGCCAGCTCATGGTGTATTCGTGGACTCCCGTACCGCTCGCGGTGCAAGGCGAACAGCCGCTCAATCTCCATGGACAACACCCGGTCCTGCTTCGCGTGATCGCTTTCTCCGCGACGACGCCAGGCATAAAAGCCTGCGGTCGTCACGAGATAGCGCCGGCACAACGCGGTCACGCCGACTTGCGCGTGGTGCGTTTCGATGAAGGCGAAGATGTCGCCTTTCGAGCGGAACAGAACCGGATGGCTTTTTTTAGGAGTTCGTGCTCCTCGCGCAGCTCGGCGTACTTCGCCTCCAGCACCTGCAGCTGCGCGATCTCCCTTGCCGGTCCGGGAGGCGGCCCCTTTCGCGCCTTCCCTCGCACCAACCCTTCCCGCACATCCTTCCGCCACTTGGACAGCATGAAGGGATGGATCTCCAGCGCAGCGGCGACGGTCTTCACCTGAATCCCCGACTGCTGACTCAAACGAACAGCCGTCAACTTGAACTCGTCGCTGTACCTCCGTACGGTTCGCGGGCCTGATCGTGGCATCGACGACACTCCATTGTCGTTAGGTGGAAGTGTCTACGAAAGTGGTGCAAGAACCCGCTCGCCGTCCAGGTCGCGTTAGTCCCCGGTGTTGGGGAAGCCGAACCCGAAAGCGCAGCGAGCGAATAAAGCCGATAGGTCAGCGCAACTTCCGAGAGCGCATACCCTCCGCTCCACAGCGGAACACTATTGTCGGCGTAATCTGAATAGTATTGCCCGTAAGGGGTCTCATAACCTGCAAAATAGACAACCGAAATATCTGCTTTGCCAATGTTTCCGCCGGTATTCCTAAAGGTCGCCCCGCTACCGCCGCGCCAACTAAAGTGATCGTCAGCATAAATCTCGGTTCGAAGCTGTCCGCCAGGAGTGATTTGGTCGAATGGTCCGTTGACGGCCGCACCGTAAGTCTTGTATTCCCCTCCCCGCTGAACATCAAGTGGACAGCTCAGATAGGGTGCTTGTTCCCAGCCAAAGTGACGAGAGTTCCAGTTTTGAAGAGGCGTAAATTGACAATCTCCTCCGGCGCGTCCCAGTGACGGGCATCCCAGCAGTCCGAAGGACAAAACCGCAAGGGCAGAAGGAATAAACACGGAACCAGCAAGAGTTGGCTTCATTGCCGCCGTACCTTGGCGGGCTCCAGGTCGAGACTGACGCCATCTTTCCGCCGCAGTATCACTGTCCTATAGCCGTTTTTCGTCCCCCAATCAATGATCTGAATTTCTACCTGATCGGGCTGGTTCAGTTTGGGCTGCAGCAAAACACCGTTGAAGTCTCCGGGCGTACCCGGACCAAAGAAGACCGAGGAAGCTTGAACACGGCGATGACTTCCAACGGTTTCGAACCCAACGTGAGCGTTAAGCGCCAATTGCCATCGAGCGGCTTCCGGGCCCCCCTCTCTAAAATCTGGCATTTGCAGCCGGGGAATCGCCGCGATTCGTGCACCTGACTCGCTGGCGACTAGCCCAACGGCCGCTTCGGGCGACGCTGGAAATTCGGTGACGGACTGAGGGATTCCGCGCCACGTAAACTCATTTCCTGAAAACTTCGGCAGGCGGATCGCGTCATTTTCGATGCGCACCCCAGTAGCGTAGGCCGATATACCGAGCAGCACTTGTGGACGTCCCTCGACACACAAGGGAACGAGCCACCAAGGGCCGAATGTCCGCCGTGCAATCCCCGCATCATGGATGTCAAGTACAGGCTCGTAGGGGCTATCCGCGTAATAAATTCTCGGACACACTCGTAGGGTTGCCTGGTTTATGGTTGAGCCGTGTTCCTTGTCAAGCTCCCTATGGACCCACGGGAAGAATTGACGTATCCAGATCCGGCCGATTGTCTGAGCTTGGTTTTCTGATAACTCCACCATAGGATCGTTAGATGGTCCAGCAAGCACGAACTGACCGGAGGGTGTCAGGGATTTCGCTACTTCCGGTGTTATGGCCAGAGTGTCAGCGCCTTTCGAAGTTATATCTCGGGCTCCGGAAATATCTCGCGCGCAGCCGAACATGAAGAAGAGCACTACGGCCTGGAAAGGGAGCGTCTGCGCTCTAGTCAGTCTTCGTAGAGAGCCAACCGGCCTAAGAAGCCCCGCAAACCCGTATTTCAAGGGAGGCATGGTCCGTGTCCGAGTCCTAAAGAAAGCGCGAATCAAAACTGCGTTACTCAGTTTCTATTACGGCATTATTCTCTTGGCCTACGACCATGAAAGGCCGCAAGTTGTAAGCCGATGGATCGCAGAGGCCCAAAGCGTCTCATTGTTCTTCAGCCCAGATGTCGGTTTTCTATCCAGAAGCTGTCGCCGCGAATCTGCGTTGTGACTGGAATTATTCTCGCCACCCAGATGGAGCAAATCGCGCACGCAGCAAGCACCAGCTGTCGCTCCTTCTGCTCGCCCCGGAGCAATCGCCCGGCGGCAAGGATGGTGAGGGCAGCGAAGGGGTAGACCACCCAGTGGAAGCGGCTGATGAAGAATATTCCCGCCGCGATGAGCAACGCGCGCATCACGAGCGCTCCGAGCACTTCCCAGACAAGCACGCTTTGACTGACGGGCGGGCGGGAGCCGAATAGTGCCCACGCCCACATTTCGTTGGGCGCTATTCGTGAAGCGTCTGATGCACGAAAGAAACGACGATCGATCCTTCGCCAACGGCAGACGCTACGCGCTTGATGTTGCCGGCACGCACATCTCCCACCGCGAAAACGCCGGGCCGGCTCGTCTCCAGCAGATGCGGAGGCCGAGAGAGCGGCCAATTCGCCGAGGCGAGGTCCTCCTGCGTCAAGGCGGACCCGGTCTTTATGAATCCGAGGTCATCCAGCACGACACAGCCATCGAGCCAGCCGGTGCTCGGCGCGGCGCCGGTCATCACGAACACGTGCCTGATGTTTCGGCTCTCCGTTTCTCCGCTCGCGTTATCGCGCCAACGCACGCATTCGAGATGATCTCCGCCGTCGAGCGCCGTGATTTCGGCGCCCGTTCTCAACGTGATGACGGGACTCTCCTCGATACGCCGGATCAGGTATCGCGACATGGTGTCCGCGAGCCCGTCTGACCGCACGATCAGATCCACGTGCCTGGCCGTCTGCGCGAGGTACACCGCTGCCTGCCCCGCGGCGTTGCCACCTCCCACGACCACAACTTCTTCACCCGCACACAGCTGTGACTCGATATACGTTGCGCCGTAGTAGACGCCCGTGCCTTCGAACCGCGATATGTCCTTGACCGGCAGCTTTCGGTACTCGGCACCGGTCGCAATGATGACGGTTCGCGCGGCTACGTGCGTTCCATCGTCGATGTCGACTACGTACGGCCGGGCACCGCATGACAAATGCGTCGCTGCCTTGGTAACGATCAGCTGCGCGCCAAACTTCTGCGATTGAGCGTAAGCACGCGCGGTCAGCTCCTGGCCCGAGATGCCCGAGGGAAAGCCGAGGTAATTCTCGATCCTCGAGCTTGATCCGGCCTGCCCTCCCGGAGCGCTCGACTCCAGCACCAGAACGTCGAGGCCTTCCGACGCCGCGTAAACTGCCGCTGCCAAACCTGCTGGACCCGCGCCGGCGATCACGGCGTCGTGCATCTGCACCTGATCGATCGCTTCGTTTAATCCGAGGCAATCGGCGATCTCGGCGTTGGTGGGATTTCGAAGCACGACCTCGCCGCGGCAGATCATCACCGGCACATCGGTGACCGCGACCTTGAAATGGTCGAGGACTTCCTGCACTCCCACGTCGCGCTCGAGATCGATGTATGAATACGGATGGGTGTTGCGCGACAGGAATTCCTTGATCCGAAGAGTCTCCTGAGAATTGCTCGAGCCGATCAGCAGAACGTCGCCGACCCCTTGTGCGAGCACCCTCGCTCGGCGAAGGAGGAAGGCGCGCATGAGAATCTCGCTCAGGTCGGCATCGGTCTGAACGATCGCCATGAGCTGCTCGTGGGAGACCTCGATGACTTCGCCGTCCTCGGCTGCCCGGATGGTAAAGAGAGCACGGCGGCCCGAGAGTAAATTGATCTCGCCCGAGATCTGACCGGGCCGATGCACGGCGATCACCCTCTCTACGTCATTCGACATCTGAACGACTTCGAGATGGACGGAAATGGTGACGAAAAAGCTGGAGTTTCTGGCGCCGGCCCTGATCAGTATCTCGCCACGCTTGACCTGGCGCGGACGACCATGGGCCGCGACGCGCGCGATCTGCGCGCCGGTGAGCGTCGGGAATGCCTGGTCGACACCCGGCGTCTGCGTCGAAGGAAGCGCGACGATGGGATCCTGTACTTGCCGGTCCTGCGATGGGCTCGTCATGGACCTACCCTCAGTACTCGGCAAATGCGTCGTCTGGGTAGCAGTACAGCCATCTCTCCGCCGGCTCGGCCGATGCGATCACCGGATGTCCGCTTGCCTTCGCGTGCTTGGACGCGTGCTTGCTCGGTGAGTCGTCGCAACAGAGCGTCTTCGCGCACTCCTGACACGTTCGCAAGTGGACCCAGCGTACCCCGATCTTAACGCACTCCTCGCACTCGCGTTTCTTCGGCTGCTTCACTGTAGAAATCGCTCGAATGTGAGCGCAAGGTGAATTGGCGGTCACTGGGGGCCCCTTTGAGTATCAACATCGTAATCAAATAGAAGTGTCAATGGGTCGAAGCTGAACGGCAACGACGCGCGGTCAGCTCGACACCGAGATGACCGGGCACCAGTAATCCTGTCGATGCTATGCGCCCGTAGGACCAAAGCGTTCTGTTTTCACCAAATCCGCATGATGGCCGAGATCGACCAGCGCGGCAGCCACTGCTTCAACCAAAAGCGTGGGACCGCATACGAAGTCGCGTGACCGCTCGCTCGCAGGCCATGCGACTTCCGCTAGCATCATTCTGTCGATTCTGCGCCGGAATCCCTTCCAGTCATCCGGCGCTTCCCGGGTCAGCGTATGCGTGACCTCGAGTGTTGGATCGTTCGTGGCCAGACGCGCGAGCTCGTCGCGATAGATCACCTCGTCCCACCGGCGCGACGAGTATAGCAGCCGCGCCGGCACCCGATGCCGCGCTTCCACGTCAGCATTGGCAAGGGCGGCATTGCGGTGCCGCAGCATCGCCATCAATGGCACAATTCCCGAGCCTCCAGCGACCAAAAGCAACGGTCCGCCGAGTGGAAGGTCCCAGACGAAGTAACCTCCGATCGGGCCGCGCAGCTCGAGCTTATCTCCGGCGCGCAGCTCGTTGACAAGGTAGGGCGATACTTCACCGTCCTCGAGCCGCTCGACGGTGAGCGCAAGATGAGCGTCCTCGGGTGGAGATGCGATCGAGTAGCTACGCTCGGTTTGGTAACCGTCTTCCGCGGTGAGCCTGACATCCACGTGTTGTCCCGCCCGGTGTCCCGGCCACTCCGGAACATCGAGCAGAAGCGTTCGCGTCCTTGGCGTCTCGGGCACATTGTCGATCACAGTGGCGAGTCGCCATGCGACGCGCGGCGTGCCTCCAATGGAAGTCACTCGTCTCCGGCGTATCGCTGCTCGCGCCAGGGATCACCATAGATGTGGTATCCGAGCGATTCCCAGAATCCGGGCGCGTCCTGTTCCATCATCCGGAGCTCACGCACCCACTTGGCGCTCTTCCAGAAGTAGAGATGTGGCACGAGCAAACGAGCGGGTCCACCGTGCTCAGGGGCCAGCGGCGCACCTTCGTAGATGAACGCGACCCACGCTTTTCCGCCCATGAGATCCGCCAGCGGAACATTGGCTGTGTACCCGCCATCACAACGGGCCATCACGTAAGGCGCCGGCTCGACACCTCGCTTGGCTGCGTCAGCAAGAATGGTATCGATCGCCACGCCTTCCCATGCCGTGCCGAATTTGGACCACTTGGTGACGCAATGGATGTCCGTCTTGATCGTCTCACGCGGCAGCGCAAGAAACTCCTTCCAGGTCCAGTGCGCCGACTGGCCAGTGGTGCCGAGCAGCGTGAAGTCCCACTTCTCGAGGAGTGTGCGCGGTGTCGGGCCGGCGGAGAGCACCGGGAAGTCGCGCGTTTCATACTGACCAGGCGGCAAGCGTGCTGCCTTGTCGGTAGTCGGGCGTCGTCCGAGGAATCCTCTCGAGACTGGTGTCATCTCTGTGGTGAAAGGAGTTATACCGCCGATTTTATCATAGTTGGCAGTCCGGCTTTCTGCCACGCGACCCATCCGCCGACGAGCGCACGCGCTTTCGTCCATCCCGCCTTTCTAAGCTGCCGCGCCACACGGGCACTGGTCGCTTCATCGTGTCAAGCACAGTAGACCACGAGAGTCGCCCGCTGCGACAGTCGCTTTTGCGTCGCGTCACGGACGGGATCTTCGGGGTTCAATCTGATCGCACTGGCCGCCATGTGGGAATCGATCTCGTAGCTGCGATCGGACCGTGCGTCCATGATGACGACGGGTTCGCCCTTCGCTTGCAGCTCGCGCATTTCGTCGATCGTGATCTTCTCAGGCTCCGAATCTCGCGCGGCTTCCGGGATCGGGGACGGTCCGCTGAGAGATGCGACGGGAGGCGTGGACTGGATTGGCTGTGCGACTGCCGCCGATCGGCTGAGCGGCGCGGGAGCTTGTGCCGGTCCCACCGCGCCGCGCGCGGACGCTCTCCTGAGGAAGAACGCGGTCCCACCGCCGTGCACGACGACCGACAGCAGCACCACCACCGACGTCAGCGTGAAGATCTGCTCGGCGTTCGGAATTCCGGCGAACACCGGGAGAAGCGCCAGCAGCAGCGAGCTGAGTCCACGCGGACCAAACACCGCGATGAGACGACGATCGCGCATGTTCAGGTTGAGTCCCGCCAGCATCGGATAGAGCACCAACGGACGCGCGATGATAGCAACGACGGCAAAAAGAATGATCCGCCAGTTGAGCGAGCCCAGCCCCTGCCAGATTAGCGTCGTGCCAAGCGCGACGAAGGTGAGGAGCAGCAGCATCTCCGAAGTCGCTTCGCCGTATTCGAGAAAGCAGTCGCACAGCTCCACGTCCTTCGCTGAGACGAGCAGACCCGCGACGAACGCGGCTACGAATCCGCTGCCACCCGCGGCTTCGGCGAGAGCGAAGCTCGTAAACGCGAGGCCGAGCGCATATAGCGATTCGTAGTCGCGCCGAACGCCTGTCCGTTCCCGAATGCCGGCCAGCAGCGAAATGCCGACCCAACCCACCAGCGCGCCGAGAGCCGGGCCGAGCACGAATAGCCCGAGAAGGCTGCGTCCCACATTCGTGCCATTTGCGAGGCTCGTGGCCACCTCCGAATGTCCCGTGGGGAGAAGCAGCATCGAGAGAATCACGATCGGGAGCAGCACGACGTCGTTCATGCCGGTCTCGAGCCGAAGCGCGATGCGTGGCGATTCCGGCAGCGCCTTCGACCGCAGCACCGTCCGGAGAAGCACAGGATCGGTCGATGCGAGAGCGGCCCCAAGTATCGCAGCTGCCGGCCCGGAAACGCCGAGCAAGAGCCACGCAGTCAGAGCCGTGATTGTCGCCGGGATGAATGTGCCCGGACCGAGTAGTCGCCAGAGCATCGCGCCGCGAGCCCGAAGCTGGCGCGTGTCCAGTGTGACTGCATCGCTGAAGAGGAGCAGCGCGAGTCCCAGCATCGCGAGCGCATGGAGCGCGGGCGAGTGGAATCCAATGTCCGCGATCCCAAGTCCCCACGGGCCAAGGGCAGCGCCAAGCACGAGGAAAATCGCTACCAGAGGGAAGCCACTTCGCTCGATCACGCCCGACAGCAGGGACGCGACGACGATGACCATCCCGATCAGCGCGACTGTCGTAACGAAGCTTTCCACGCCTTATGATAGACAGCCGGCCACGTTCCAGCTACCTGGAACGCGGGCTAGGCGCTCTGGGTCGCCGCCGTGCTACGAGCTGTTGTAATGAGGGCGACGGCGCATATCACGATCGCCGCCGCAACAGCTGTTCTGGCCGAGAGCCGCTCTCCTGCAATCGCCCACCCGAGGAGCACGGCGACGATCGGATTCACATAGGCATACGTCCCGAGTCGCGCCGGCGAGACTTTGTCGAGAAGCCAGATGTACGATGTGAAGCCGATCAGAGATCCAAACGTGATGAGATAGAGGAGACCCGAAGTCGATTCACCAGAGACGCGGTGGATGTCGAATTGGTAGAACTCGCCGGTGACTGCTGCCACGATCAGGAGCAGTACTCCGCCGCCAAGCATCTCCATTCCGGTCGTAAGCAATCCGGACTCGGGAAGCTGCGCGTCGCGCGACCAGAACGAGCCGATCGCCCACGAGAGCGATCCAAGAATCAATACAAGAGCGCCCAGCGGACTCACGTCGCCTTGGCCGGCGACGTTACCAGGGCCCACGAGCACGATGATCCCGATGAAGCCGAGGACCAGTCCAATCAGGACAGCGCCACTCGGACGCCGGCGCGGGGGTCTCACCCACTCGATGATCACGAGCCAGAATGGAAGAATCGAGACGAGAAGTGCGGTCAGGCCTGACGGAACGAACTGCTCCGCCCAGACGACCGCTCCATTTCCGCCCAGCAGCAGGAACCCGCCCGCGATGATCGCGTTGCGCCAGTGCAGCCGCGCCGGCCTCGGCGCTCCGCGATATCGTGCCCAGACGTACAGCAATGCTCCGGAGATAACGAACCGCAGCCCGCCCATGAGGAATGGAGGAATTGTCTCGACCGCGTACCTGATCGCGAGATAAGTCGATCCCCAGACGAGATAAATCGAAGCGAACGCAGTGAGAATCTGCGCGCGGGAAGCGTGGCTGCGTCCGTCGTTCAATGAAGAGAGATCGAGACAGGTGAGGAGGGGGAGGTCGGCACAAATCTAATCGGGACCGTGAAAGGTGCCCGTCAGTCGAAGGACTTGTTCTGACGCTCGCGTTTCTTGTGGGACTGCCGCTTCTTGGAGTCGAGCCGCGCTTCCTTCGCGGCCCGTGTTGGTTTCGTGGCTTTTCGCTTTCGCGGGATGATGAGAGCGCGTCTCACCATGTCTGCAAGCCGCTCCTCCGCCAGCTCGCGATTGCGGCTCTGGCTTCGCAGATCGCTCGCGACGACGCGTATGCTCCCCTCCGTTGTGATCCGCGACGCCAGTTTCTCCAGCAACCGGGCGCGCTGCTCCTCGCTGATAGCGCGGGATGCCGCGATGTTCCAGAAGATTTCGACGCGCGATGACGTCTTGTTCACGTGCTGTCCGCCGGCGCCCGACGACCGTGAAACCCGCACGTCGAGCTCGCTCCGCGGAATCGAAAGCGACTCGTTGACGGCGAGAAGATTCCGGGGAGCGGTCGCCGACGCGTCGCTCACGGCATCAGCGCCAGCGGAACAGCTTGAGCGCCGCGATGAACGTCACGATTCCCCAGGCGAGAATCACCAGCAGCTGCGGAGTCACAGCGGCGAAGGACGCACCCTCGAGCATGTTGGCGCGGAGTGCGTCGTTTACGGCGGTGAGCGGAAGCGCCCGCACGAACGGCTGCACCACCTGCGGAAAGTTCGACGAAGAGAAGAACACTCCCGAGAAGATCCACATCGGAAGCATGATGAAGTTCATGATTCCGGAGACAGCTTCGGTCGTGCGCGCGCGGGATGCGGCGAGAAGTCCGAGGCCGCCAAAGGAAACCGCGCCCAAGAAGGAGATCAGGAACAGTGTGACCAGCGAGCCCCTCAGCGGAACGCCAAATGCCCAATGGCCGAATCCCAGCAGAGTTACGACTTCGAGAATCAGAAAAACGAGCCGCGATGCGAGAAAGGAGAGCAGATACTGGACACGCGACATGGGCGTCGCCATCAGCCGCTTGAGCAGCTTCTTGCTCCGCGCGGTCACGATCGAGAATCCGATTCCCCAGACACTGCTCCCCATGAGATTCATGCCGAGCAGCCCGGGAACCAGGAAGTCTATGTATCGCGAGCCGGCTTCCGTCACATACATATCGGTCGCACGCACTGGATCTACCCGGCCGGCACCGACCTGAACGGCGCGATCGACTACTACGCGCGCGTTCATCGCTTCGCTTCTGCCGCGGTCGTAGACATAGCGGACGCTGTCCTTGAGCGTAGCAGGAACGACCAGCAGCGCCACCTTCCCAGTGCGGAGGGCGCGCGCGCCCGAGCTGTCATCAAACGTCTCGACGACGAGTGCGGAATCCTTTTTGAGAGCCTCGATGACTGCGGCGCTGCCCGGTGCGCTGGCGAGGACGCCTACCTGAATCTTGTCCGGTCCGCGCTGGCGGAAGGCAATCCCTAATCCTGCCGCGAGGAGA
>JBBQAV010000099.1:0-10599 GCA_038316775.1 Gemmatimonadales bacterium
GGCTTCAATCACGGTGAGGCGATCAGATCGTTTACGCGGGCGGCGGAGCTCGATCCCAAATGCGCTATGTGTTACTGGGGGATCGCGTACGCGTACGGCCCCCACGTCAACGCCGGGATGGATTCCGCCAGCGGAGTAAAGGCATACGAAGCGGTGCAGAAAGCCCGCGCCGTGAGCACCACCGCGCCCGCCTGGCAGCGAGCGTATGTCGACGCGATCGGCGCGCGCTACGCCGCCGTTCCGCCAACTAATCGAGCCAGTCTGGATTCCGCCTATTCACGCGCGATGTGGAGAGCCTCGAGCAAGTATCCGAAGGACCTCGATGCCGCGGCTCTCGCCGCGGAATCGAGCATGGACTTGAGGCCCTGGAACTACTGGACCGCTGAGGGAAAGCCTTATCCGGGAACCGCCGAGCTCGTGAAGAAGCTGGAGAGCGTCATCGCGCGGAATCCCGATCATCCGGGCGCCTGTCACTTTTACATCCACGCCGTGGAAGCGGCGAATCCCGGGCTCGCCGTGCCCTGCGCTGAGCGTCTCGCGCGATTGATGCCGGGCGAAGGGCACATGGTACACATGCCCGCGCACATCTATATCCGGGTGGGCCGGTACAAGGACGCCGCCGCGAGCAACGTACACGCCATCCACATGGATGAGAGCTTCCTCGAGGGCCAGGCTCAGCCAACCCTTTACACGCTGGGCTATTACCCGCACAACATCCACTTCCTCGCGTTCGCATCGAGCATGGCGGGCAGAAGTGCTCAGGCTATCGAGGCCGCGAAGATGCTGAAGTCCAAGGTGAGCGTGGACGTGGCGAAGGATGTCGAGATGCTGCAGGAGATGGTTCCGTATTACGTGCTGACGCTCACAACCTTTGGGCATTGGGACGATATTCTTGCCGAGCCGCTTCCACCTTCCGGATTGCGCATGCCGACGGCGATGGCGTACTACGCGCGCGGTGTTGCGTACGCGGCGAAAGGAGATTTCGCAAACGCTCGCGTGGCGCTCGACACGGTGATTGCCATCAACGCGGCAACGCCTGCCGACGCGGCATCGAAAGATCCCATCTCGATTGCCATGCACGCCCTGATGGGAGAAATCGCGGCTCGAAGCGGCAAGCCCGAGGCAGCTGTCCCCCATTTCCAGGAGGCGCTCGCCATCGAGAGCAAGGGGCTCTACTCCGAGCCACCACATTGGTATTACCCGGTTCGCCAATCACTCGGTGCGGCGCTGCTCAAAGCTGGTCGCAGCGCGGAGGCGGAGCAGGTCTATCGCGACGATTTGAAACGCTTCCCGGCGAATGGGTGGTCGCTTTACGGGCTCGCCGCCTCGCTGCGTGCGCAGGGGAAAAACGCCGAAGCCACAGCCGTGGAGAAGAGGTTCGCGAAGGCGTGGGCGGATGCAGATGTGAAGCTGACCGCGTCACGGTTCTAAGAAGCCCAGTGCCCGGCAGATACTGATAGCCGGGCTCAGCACTGTGTTCGAGAGAAGCTCGACCCTCTGCGCGCATGGCACCCAATCTGCCTAAGGAGCGCCGATACAGAGGAGTCAACGATGAAAGTGCTTGTTACAGGCGGCACCGGGGTGATCGGACAGGCCGCCGTCACAGAGATCCTCGCGAGCGGACACACGGTCCGGTTGCTGAGCAGAAACGCAGCGGAGGACGCGAAACAGTGGCCCGCCGGCGTCGAGTCGTGGCCGGCCAGCATCTGCGACCCGAACGAGCTTCGCGGGTGCGCCGAGGGCTGCGACCTGGTTCTCCACGTCGCGGGAATTGTTGAGGAATCGGGGCCGCTGACATTTGAAAGCGTAAACGTCGAAGGAACCCGCGCCATCCTTCGAGAAGCAGAGCGCTGCAAGGTTGGCCGATTCATTTATGTGTCGTCGCTTGGGGCCGAGGCAGGAGAGTCTCCATACCACCGATCGAAGCGCCGCGCGGAAGATATCGCCCGCAACTTCGCCGGTGGGTGGATCATCCTTCGGCCTGGCAACGTGTATGGACCGGGCGACGAAGTCGTTTCGCTGCTGCTGACCATGGTGCGCACGTTGCCGGTCGTGCCGGTAATCGGCACTGGTGAGGACAAGTTCCAGCCCATTTGGGTCGATGATCTCGCGGCCGCGTTGTCCGAATGCGTTCGCCGCACCGATCTGCATGGCCGTGTGCTCGAGGTCGCGGGCGAGGAACGGACTTGCCTGAACGATCTGCTGGACAGGATGAGCGAGATCACCGGCCGCTCACCGGCGCGGATTCCCATCCCACCATTTCTTGCCTCTGCCGGTGCCTCCATTGCCGGGCTGCTGGGCGCCACGCTCCCGATCAACGAGAGTCAGCTGATGATGTTGAGCGAAGGCAATGTGATTGCGACGCCCGGCGCCAATGCGCTGACCGGAGTGTTTCACATTACGCCGACCCCCCTCGAGAGCGGGCTGAGGAAGCTTTCGGACGCGCTGCCGGAGCAGACCCCCGACCAGGGCGTTGGCCTGCTGAAGAGCAAGCGCTTTTGGATCGACATTGCCGGAAGTAAGCTCGTGCCCGACGAACTGTTTGCCCGCTTCCGGCTTCGATTCGGCGAGCTCACACCCTTTCTCAACGTGCGCGCCGAGCCGGGAACGCCAGCGATTCTGGAAAACGGGATTACACTGACGATGGCGTTGCCAGTGCGGGGGAATGTTCAGGTACGTGTCGAGCAGCTGACGCTTAACTCGGCGGTTTTCGTCACCCTCACTGGCCATCCGCTCGCGGGCGCGATTCGGTTCCTCGCCGAGCAGCGCGCCGACCTCATTCGCTTCGAGGTGCAGGTATATGACCGGCCGGCGAATCTCGCCGACTGGCTGATGATGCGCACCGTTGGGGAAGGTGTGCAGGCGCGAACCTGGGAAAGCCTGCTGTTGGCGATAGTGAAGGAAAGTGGGGGAGCAGCCGTGACTCCGATTCAACACGAGGAGACGCATCTTGACGAGCAGAGGGCGGAGCGCGTGGAAGCGTGGGTAAAGGAGCTGGTCGTCGAGAGAAAACGGGCCGAGAACGCGAACGCCAAGCCGCGTCCCGGTCGAAAGAAGCCGGGCCCGGCCGATCAGGTCGAGACAGAGGCGCCGCTGTAGACATTCCGCTGGATACAAAAGGGGATGTGTCACGCTGATACCGTAGCGTTGTGCCGACCTGGCGCGCTCTCACAACTCTCGTAACATGAAGCGCTTTCTACAGCCTACGAATGAATGGCCGGATGCTGTTCGGTTTGTTCGTAAATCTTATCCGCGACGGGCAGCGAGAGGGGCGAGTGGTATCGCGGCCTTCATCCGACATTGCAAGGGTACCCACCTCCCTTGCGCACGGGCTCTCGCACGAATTCATCGACGAGCGCCTCGCCTCCCGAATCGTTCGCGACGAGCACGCGCGCCAGATTTTCTCGTTGATGTTGAAAGGCCTGGAGATGGATTAAACCGTTGCGCTACTGACCGTATGATACTATATTTGATAGCATGGACAGGCGCCAGCGGCGCACGCTTGAAGCGATCTTCACGAAGCCGGTGCCGCGCGATATCCGATGGCGGGAGATCGAGAGCCTGATTAAGACTCTTGGCGATGTTGAAGAACGCAAAGGTTCGCGCGTTGCCCTTACCGTAAATGGAGTGCGAGGTGTATTTCACCGACCGCATCCGAGGCCGGACACGGATAGAAACGCCATTCGCGACCTTAGAGACCTTCTCGAGAGGGCGGGTGTCAAACCCTGACTAACGCCTCTGTGACGGCAACACTCAGGGACGATCCAGGGATCAGGCAGGACCACGACGGAGACGACGATGGCAACGTTGGAGCACAAGGGCTATGTGGCCCAAATCGACACTGACGAAGAGAACAACGGATTCCACGGCCGGGTGATCAACATCTCCGACGTCGTGAACTTCAAGGGCAAGTCGATGGCCGAGCTCAAGAAAGAGTTCGCGAGATCGATGGAGATTTATTTCGATTACTGCCGCGAGAACGGCGGCGAGCCAGAGCAACCATTCACCGGCCGGTTCATCTTGCGTGTGGATCCCGCGATTCACCGTGCGATCGCTCGGGCGGCGGACAGTGAAGGAAAAAGCATCAACACCTGGGCGAAGGAGGCCTTGGCCAAAGCAGCCGCAGGGTAAGGCTCACAGTGTCAACCTTCAACTTTCAAGGATCGGCCGCCCACATTTCAACTCTACCCGAGACGTTTGATCTTCGTCGTTGTTCGCTCATGGTCGGAAGGTAGACTTTCGCGATGAAGGGCCGCGCCGAGCTCATTGGGCTTGTACCTGATGCGCTTATCATGCGTAAGACAACCCAGTCTCTTTTGCCGACTTCGACGATTTACTCTTCATCTTTAGCATCGTCGGGAAAATGATCGCTGTGCCTCTCAACAGAAATCCCTGCGTTCCGAAGAAGCGCAGGGAATTGTTTGCCGAGATCGCGATCAGTGAAGAATACTGTGTTCACGCAGCTCGCTCGTAGACCACAGCCTCCTCTACTTCGCGCGGTTCGAGGTCGTAGTCCCGAGCGAGCTCATCTACCGTCTCGCCAGCGTCGATTCGGTCCGCGATTGCGCTTGTCGAGACACCCTTTCGCAAAATGATTGGTCGACCAAAGGCGATCAGAGGGTCAATCGCGATCGGCTTCGGGGCGTCGATGTAATCCCCGCGAATGAACGGATAAAGCCGGCTTGGCGTATCCGTTGGTCCCCATTCGACGCGTCGCAGATGGGCCTCGAGGATCTTCTTCATCGCGAGCTGACCGGACTTCGAGAGGTTGACAAGCTCACCATACCGTTCGAGAAAGACGTTCCCTGCCTCGGTGCGCAGAGCTGGACTGAGCAGCAACCGTTGTATCCCGAAGGCCTTCTCGGCAAAGTCCAGGGCCGAGCGAACATCCTTGATCGATACCGCATGATCGGCGCGCAACGCCCGCAGCACATGCGCCTCAACAAGATTCGCGAACGAGAGGTCTGTCCTGTTGATATTGGGCAGTCGTAGGAGGGGCTTGAAACGGGCCACGCCTCCACTCTTCGGGTAGTCTCGTCCAACCACCCACGAGCGCAGAGTCGCCGGTGCAATGCGCACGTATCGTGCGGCCTCGGCCAGAGGATATGCGGCGAGTTGGTGGGCGTCTTTTACAGAGTAGGCGATCGCGATTTCCCGCGGATATATTGGTTTCGTACAGAAGAGTTGCTACAGGACTTAACCTATGCGCGGCGGGCCAAGCTTGCAACGAAGCGTTTAGGGTCGCTCCGGCTCAATCCCGCGTTTAGCACAAAACTCCTCATAAAATCGGAGCGACTCAGCGAATTCTTTCCGTAACTGGGTGGTGGATTTGCCTTCGAACGTTACGACATCGCCGATGTTCATGATCCGGCCGTGAAAGATCCCGCGATCTTCGTCGAGCTCGACGCGCGCCTTGTAGTCTTTGTACCTCGTGGTCGCCATCGTGAGAACTCCTGTGTCATTCCGTCGGTGTAACGCCTGCCTTCAGCAATAAGTCGCGAACTGCCCTTACGGTGGAATGGCGGGATCCAGTCTTACGTCCCTCAAGCAACCCTGCGGGAACGACGCGTACACAGACTGACGGACACCCCCAATCGCGCAAGCAGACCGACCAGTGTGTCGATGCTGAAGAGGGCAATCCGACCGCGGACCAGGTCACTCACGCGCGGCTGCGACACGCCCAGCAATTTTGCCGCCTTTGCCTGAGTCAGACCCCGTTCCTCGAGGATCCTCTCGATCTGGATCATCAGATCGGTGCGAATAAGCAGGTGCGCCGCTTCCTCTGGCGGAAAGCCGGCATCCTTGAACACGTTGCCGGAACCCCGTCGAATGCGTTCCGTCATTTTAATTACTCCTTCGGCCGTAATCGCTGTACGGCTTTCAATCGAGTACGTCCCAGCTCGATATCGATGCCAGCGGTCCTCTGTGACTTCTTTTGAAAGACGTGCGGCACATGGGTTTCCAGTCTCGCGGCATCCCACCAGCCTGAACACGCAGGAGATCGAAGCCGAACTCTTCGCGGACTGTAGTCGGGAGTTTGCCAAGGGCGCGCCGGGCCGATCCAACCCACAGGAGCGGTTTCTTGCCCCTCAGGACGAATATACAAGATTCTGTATGAAAGATCAACGGCTGTTCGACCCGGATCTTAAAGAGGACCGAGGGCTACGGACCAACGGTCAGAGCCCTCGGTTAGTTACAGCCCTCGGTTAGTTACAGCCCTCGGTTGGTTACAGCCCTCGGTCCGATCGCCATTCATGGCTTTGTCCGCGGCATGGCCTTTCCACGCTCGCGCGGGATGATGGTCGGCGCGCTGTTGCCAGTATTTCGCGCCCTGGTCTACCGCTCGCGGTACGGACATCGGTCGGCGTCGGGAGCTGCAGTGGACGAAATGGGGAGCTGTCGGCGACCTGTTACAGGGACGACTGCGCACGAGCGATTGCACAGGGTGCGACCACGAGGAACACGATCGCATTTCGGGGCAAACAGTTCATTGGGATTGCCGTACGGACAAAGGTGCCGACTAACCTACGTCCGGGAGAAATCGTCCACGAGCGACGGTCAAGGATTCATCCTCGCCCCGATCCATAGTGCGCTTCATGGCGGAGCAGGGTCTTACGCCGGTGGAGCTCGCGGAGCCAGTCACCAGCTAATTTCGTTCAATGATGCGGGGCTCCGACGACGGTGAGCGGCCCGCTCTGCCCCGTGCCGCTGAAGGCGACCACCACTCTCGCCTCCTGGTCACCCGTGTTCACGCCGCTGACCGTCGTCCCTGCCGGCACGACGACGAAATCTCCCGCGCCAAGATCATAGGACCTCCCATCGAGCAGGAGCGAAAGCCGTCCCTGCTGCAGGACGAAGGTCTCATCATAAAATGGATGGTAGTGTTCGGCGATCTTTGCGTTGGGCGCCAGACGGAGAACCTGGGTAATAGTCCGGGGACTGTCATACACCGTCGTCCGCGTAGCGGCGCCCACCCCGGGTGCCGCGCCGCCAGACGCGCTGAATACCGTGATCCGTATGGGCGCCGGCCTCGCTGGAACAGGGCCGGTCGTCGCGCAGGCCGTCGTGCACATGAAGGCTGCGAGCATTGGAATTCGCATTTGTGCGTGTCCATGAAAGAGGTTATCAAAACGAGACGCTCAGCAGGTCACCGCCGGATTGAACGGCGCGAACATTCCATTCGGGCTGTCCTTCCAGACCCACACGTGCAGCTCGTAGTGGTCAATCGGATTCGCATTTCCCGGAAAGATGTGGCTGCTCGCGAGAAGCGGGTGCCCGAGTATTTCAGGTGGTGCCGCCCCGGCTCCATGAACTCTCTCCCAGGCTGCCTTGAATACCAGGTACTCGACACCCACGAGCGACATCGCGCCGGCTGCAGTCTTCTCATAAAGCAGCATTTCCGGCTTGGTGATGTCTATCTCGGCGTCGCCGGCGGCGGGATCAGCAGCTCCGCCTCGCAATGCAACGTTTACTCTATGGTAGCCCATTTTGCCATCGGCACTGCTTGGGCACGTGGCGCCGGCGACCGTGGGATCGGGTGACCACCCGGTGTAGCCCGCGGCGGTAGCCGCGGCAAGATCGTGATATGGGTCGCTCATGTTCCGAATCTGAGCGATCCCTATCTGCTCCGGACTCGTGCTATCGGTGCCGCAAGCCGCGATTGCGATGGCCAGGACGGTGAGGTAAAAGCGTGGCATTCGAATCTCCCGTGATCGAGGAAAGGGCCGACGCCGAGTTTCGGCTTGACCCAGACGTTTACGGCCAGCATGATAGTCCGGGGTTCTCAACGGAATCTCACAGGCACCTCACAAAACCATCGACGAACGAATGTTTTTACTAAAGGTGCTCGGAACCTTGTCCCTCCAGCGCGACGAGGGACCCCTACCACCGACGGCAAGCCAGAAACGACGGCTGGGCCTCCTCGCGATCCTCGCAGTGGCGGGACCTCGCGGGCTTTCGCGCGAAAGAATTCAGAGCTACCTCTGGCCCGAGAGCTCCGATGAGCGCTCTCGGCATTCTCTCGACCAGCTTCTGTACGCCGTTCGTCGCGCCCTCGGAGCCGACCCGTTCCTGTTTGCGGGACACAGCGTTTTGCTCGACACGTCCGTCATCCGGTCGGATGTCGCGGAATTTGAGGATGCCATCAGAGCCAAGGCCTGGGCTCGCGCCGTATCCAGTTACGGCGGCCCGTTACTCAACGGTGTTTACCTGTCAACGGCCGCCGAGCTCGAGAGCTGGATCGCGTCAGAACGTTCGAAGCATCACATCAACTTACAGAAGAGCCTCGAAACGCTGGCTCGCGACGCGGCGGCGAGCGGCGATGCCTCTGGAGCCATCGCCTGGTGGAAAAAGCTTGCGATCTCCGATCCGCTTTCCTCGCGCGTGGCACTCGAAGTAATCCGCGCGCTCGCCGACTCGGGCGATCAACCCTCGGCTGTTCAGTATGCGCGCACGTTCCAGGAGATGGTGCGAACGGAGCTTGGTGTCGAGCCGGACAAGGCGATCGAGAAGCTCGTCGTCGGCTTGGTTCCCGACATTGCCCCGCCCGCGCGAGGTAACTCGCGCACACTCCGCAAGGCGGCGGTTCAGACTCCCAAGCCAATCGGTAGAGGCGATTTTCGGCGAGCGCACTTTGCCTGGTGGTCCGTTGCGGTCATCGCAATCATCACGCTCGTGATCGTCGGCGTAACCTCCAACGCATCACCGCGCGTCGCTCGGGCGGAAACCGGGCATCCGGCTCGCCCGGCAGTCGATCCCCAGGCGCGCATTTCGTACCTTCGCGGTGTCAATGCGTGGAGCGAGCGCTCCAAGGAGGGGCTCGATACCGCGGTCATTTATTTCAGAAGAGCCAGTGAGCTCGATCCCGGGTATGCGCAGGCGTACGCGGGCCTCGCGGACGCCTACGTGCTGCTCGGTTACAGTGGCTACAGGCCCGCTGACGCGATGTTTCCAAAGGCGAAGGCGGCCGCGCTCCAGGGTATGCAGCTCGATAGCACTCTCCCGGGCCCGCATGCCGCACTCGCCCACGAGCTGATGTGGGAGCGCGATTTCGCCAGGTCGGAAGCCGAGTACCGGAAGGCAATTTCACTCGATCCGACGTACGCGACTGCCCACCAATGGTACGCGATACTGCTCGTGATGCTCGGCCGTGTTCCGGAGGCAGTCGCTGAATCGGGCCGCGCAGCGGCCCTCGATCCCCTGTCGCTCCAGATCCAGAATACCTACGCCACGTTCCTCAACATCTCCGGTGAGCCGCTGGCTGCGCTGCACCACATGCAGAAGGTGGTTGGCGAGGAGCCTGACTCGGCGTGGGTGACACGCAATCCGTGGCTTCTGACCAACATGGCGGCAATTTACGCCACGAACGGACAATACAAAAAGGCGATTCGGACCGCGGAGCTCGCGCTCCAGGTGGTTCCCAACCATCCGCGGGCGGTGACCGCCCTCGCGACGATTTACGTCCGAATGGGGAAACCGGCGCGGGCGTGGAAGGTGTTCGCCCGCGCTGATACCTCGAACGAGCAATATCCGACCTATCGTGGAATGATGTACGCGCGGCTCGGCGATGTCGACTCGGCGTTTTTATATTTCGATCGCGTCGAGAAGTGGGGTATTCCAACGATGATCGGCTTGCGAAACGATGGGGAGCTGGCTCCAATTCGGAAGGATCCCCGATACTCCGCGCTCCTCAGACGGTTGGGTTTGCTGACCACTCAATAATTGCCAGTCCGCCGGCAACGCCCGGCCCTTGTTTATTGACTAGTCTGACTAGATCGGTTTAAATTGGCCGTATGCGAGATACCTACTCCCTCTACGAGGCCAAGGCCAAGCTGTCGTCCATCGTGAGAAGCGTCCGCGAGGGCCGGCCGGTCGTGGTTACCCTTCACGGAAAGCCGGTAGTCGAGATTCGTGCGATAGCGCCACGAGGAGGGAGTCTTCTCTCCAGAATGCAGCAACTGGCCGAACGGGGAATTCTCGTTCGCGCGGGTCCGAGACGCTCAGCGCCGCGGACAGTCGCCAGGCGGCGGGGAGCGCTCAAGCGCTTCCTCGCCGATCGTGACTGATGAAGATCGCGTATGTCGACTCATCATGTCTTGTCGCGATCGCATTCGGTGAGGCGGGCGCGGCGGCTCTAAGCCGGCGCCTGAAGACGTTCGACGAGCTCGTATCCTCTAACCTGCTCGAGGCTGAGCTATTTGCGGCATTCGCGCGGGAAAAGGTCGATGCGCCTGACGATTTGCCAGTTGCGATTTCATGGGTGCTGCCCGATCGACCGCTTCACACCGAAATCGCCAAAGTGCTGGCCGCTGGTTACGTTCGCGGCGCCGATTGCTGGCACCTGGCCACGGCTCTTTACCTTTCCGAGGACGCGTCTGAAATGAGTTTCATAACGGCCGACGAGCGGCAAAACGCAGTTGCGCGGGAACTCGGCTTCCAACCATAGGAGACCAGGGCGGGACGCCCGGGGAGCTCGCGCAACTCATGGGAGGTAGAAGTCGATTGTCCGATTTCTACAACGGCAACCGGGAGCTGTCGCGCGGCCAAATCAAAGCGGTTCGGGAGAGACTGCATATCCCCGCCGACTTATTGATTGCTTAA
>JBBQAV010000100.1:0-10519 GCA_038316775.1 Gemmatimonadales bacterium
CGAGCTCTACGTCTCTCATGTCGCGCCGCTCGATGTGCTCACCTGGCACGAGGAGGAAGCGCGGTTCGCGTTCCAGAACGGCAACGCCGTCTTCATGCGGAACTGGCCGTATCCCGTCGCGGCGATGAGCGACAGCGCGCAGTCGAAAGTCGCCGGCAAGTTTGCCGTCTCCCCCATGCCGGCTTCGGGAACTGCGCCCAACGGACATTCCACCGCCACATTGGGTGGAGCGCAGCTCGCCATCAACGCGTACACGGAATTTCCTGACGCGGCATACAAGCTCATCGCCTATCTCACCGCGCCCGAGCAGATGCTCGAGCGCGCGCAGGCGGTAGGACAGTATCCCACCCGCTCCGCGCTTTACGACGATCCTCGACTGAAAACCGGCATCGCCATTCCTCTGGACAACGCGCGTCGCGCCATTGAGAGCGCGACGCCGAGGCCGGTGACGCCGATCTACACCGAGCTTTCGGAGATTCTGCAGATCGAGCTGCACCGCGCACTCGTGCGGCAGGCCGAGCCGGGGGATGCGCTCAACTCGGCGGCGGCGCGGATCAACGCGCTGATCGAGCGGACCGGGATGCGAAAGTTGATGTCAGGCGCTGCGCAGGAATCAGCTCCGATCGACACATCGCGCGCGGCGAGCAGCACCGCGGGGCACGCACGATGAGAAAGATCTCGCGGCTCGGATCAGAAGCCCGGCTCGGGTGGACGCTCGTCGCGCCCGCGCTATCCGTCATTGCTCTCATCGCGATCTTCCCGCTCGGGTGGACCTTCTGGGAATCGTTGCACCTTCATGAGCTGCGGATGCCGTGGCTCGGGAAGCCCTTCGTTGGTCTCGCGAACTACATCGAGATTGCAAAGGATCCGCGCTTCTGGGCAGCGCTCGGACACACGGCGTTCTTCACCATAGTATCGATCTCGCTGGAGCTCCTGATTGGACTGTTTCTCGCGTTGGCGATGAATCGCGTCTTCAGGGGCAGGGGATTCGTGCGCGCGGCGGTGCTGGTCCCGTGGGCAATCCCGACAGTCGTCGCGGCGCTGCTCTGGCGCTTCATCTTCGAATCGCAGGGTGGAATCGCCAACGCGCTGCTGATCGATGCCGGATTCCTCACGGAGCCAATGGTCTGGTTCATCAAGGCATCGACGGCATGGGTGCCCATAATTCTGGCCGATGTGTGGAAGACGACTCCGTTCGTTGCCTTGCTGCTGCTGGCGGGACTCCAGAACATCGATCTGAGTCTGTACGAAGCAGCGGCCGTCGATGGCGCGAACTCGTGGTGGCAGCTGCGGCATATCACGCTGCCGCTGCTCAAGCCGGCGATTCTCGTGACGCTGATCTTCAGAACGCTCGACGGGTTCCGCGTCTTCGATCTGATTTACGTGCTGACGGGTGGCGGTCCAGGAACATCCACCGAGCCGGTTGCGCTCTACACCTTCAACGCACTGCTCCAGAATCTTCGCTTCGGCTACGGATCCGCGCTGTCGGTGGTGATCTTCGCGATCACCTTCGGCCTCGCGCTCTTCTATGTTCGCGGGCTCGGTGTGAAGCTGGGAGGAGAGGAGTCGTGACGAATCCCATTGCAGCGGGGACACGCAGCGCAGGCGGAACGAGAATACCGCCGGTAACCAGAGCGCGGAGACCGCGGGGCGGAATCGGGTGGGGAGGCTGGGTGTTCGGCGCCGCGCTGATGCTGCTGATGGTGTTCACGCTCTTTCCGTTCTATTGGGCGATCGTCGCATCACTCACCTCCGATGCGGCGCTCTTCCGCGATCCGTCGCTCTGGCCGCAGCATCTCATCTTCGATCATTACCGCGCGCTGTTCGACGAACGTGACTTCATCACGCCCATCCGCAACTCCCTCATCGTCGCGGGAACCACGACGATCTTCTGCCTGATAGTCGGCACGCTTGCCGCCTACGCCCTTGCACGGATCGAGTTCAAGGGGAAGGCGGCGATCATGGCATTCATTCTTGCCGTGACGATGTTCCCGCAGATCTCGATCGTGAGCCCTCTATATCTGCTGCTGCGCTCTCTCCACCTGATCGACACGTACCCCGGTCTGATCATGCCCTACATGACGTTCGCGATGCCGCTGACCGTCTGGGTTCTCACGGGGTCGATAAGACAGATCCCCAAGGATCTCGAGGAAGCCGCTCACGTCGATGGTGCCACGAGACGACAGAGCTTCACGAGAATACTTCTGCCTCTCGCGGTCCCGAGTCTCGCGACGACGGGCATTCTGACGTTCATCTACTGCTGGAACGAGTTCCTGTTCGCGCTGTCGTTTACGCTCGGCCCCGAGCGCCAGACGGTGCCAGTTGCGATCGCGCTGTTTCGTGGGCAGTACCAGGTGCCGTGGGGGGAGATTCTAGCTGCTGCTGTCGTTGCGACGGCGCCCGTAGCTGCAATGGTTTTGATGTTTCAGAGACGGATCGTTCAAGGTCTCACGGCTGGAGCTGTCAAGGGATGAAAGAAACTGCAACTGAACGAGTCGTGAGCTGTCAGCTACAAGCTGAGAGCCGAAAGCCGGACTGCGTCGGGACGTCACTCGCGCAGGCAGGGGCACAATCAAAATTCTTTGTTTTTGTTTTCACGCCATCAGGAACGTCCCGACGTTCTACGGCTAAGAGCTAAATAGCTTCCAGCTAACTGCTCACGACTCGTTCTGTTGCAGTTGTTTTTGAGGGGACCCGAATGGCCCGAATAGCATTGGAGCACGTCGACAAGATCTACCCGAACGGTTACGTCGCCGCGCGCGACCTGAGCCTCGAGGCGGCCGACGGCGAGCTGCTCGTCCTCGTGGGACCGAGCGGCAGCGGGAAATCGACCGTGCTCCGGCTGATGGCCGGCCTCGAGCGCGTGACCGACGGCGTGATCCGGATTGGAGAGCGCGACGTCACCGATCTTCCGCCGCAGCAGCGCGACATCGCGATGGTCTTCCAGAACTACGCGCTGTACCCGCACATGACGGTGCGCGACAATCTGGGATTCGGGCTGAGCATCAGGAAGCAGCCGCCGGCTGTCATCGCGAAGCGGGTGAATGCGATTGCCGCATCGCTCGGTCTGGACGCGCTGCTCGACCGCAAACCTGCTCAGCTGTCCGGCGGACAGCGCCAGCGCGTCGCGCTCGGCCGCGCCATTGTTCGGGAGCCGCTGGCGTTTCTCTTCGACGAGCCTTTGTCCAATCTCGACGCGCAGCTCCGAGTGGAGACGCGCGTCGAGCTGTCGCGGCTGCATCGCAAACTTGGCGCGACAATGGTCTATGTCACCCACGACCAGTCGGAAGCGCTGACTCTGGGCGATCGCATCGCCGTGCTGAAGGAAGGAGTGCTTCAGCAGGTTGCGACGCCGATGGAGCTCTATCAGCGGCCAGCGAACAAATTCGTGGCGGGATTCATCGGCAGCCCGGCGATGAATTTCATTGAGGGGGTCATTCAGCGCGCCGAGGGGAGCGCGGGCCAAATGGGACTGTGCACCTTCAAGGGAATCGATCTCACCATCGACGTTCCGTGCGATGCGGAGTCGCGCGGCCGCGTTTTCCTTGGCATCCGGCCGCAGCACATCGAAGTGAGCGGCGATGGAGAAAACCGTCCCAAGGCAGAAGTCGCCGTCGTCGAGCCGATGGGGAACGAGCTCATCGTTTACGTCACGCTTTCGGGCGGCGATCGCCTCGTGGCCGTCGCTCCGCCGCAGGAGCTCGTCAAGCCCGGTGACATTGTATCGATTCGTGTGCGCCCCGAGGGCGTTCACGTATTCGATGCAGAAACCGGATCGCGGCTACCGGGGTAGCGGTTTTTCTCCCGAGTCGGAGAATCCGTTACTCTCTGCCAGCCAGGCCTCCGCGTCCGAGATCTCTGAAAAAACCTCGACGTCGACTCCGAGAGCCCGGGCCAGAACGGAAAACGTTTTCGCGGCGCGCTGCGTCGCCCTGGATTCGGCGACGATTGCAATTCGTCCCAGCCCGCGATTCATCAGCTCCCGAACTTTTCCCGCGACTTCGGCGAGCTCGAGAATAGGTGTCTCAGGTAAAGCGTCTCGGGCGTCGAAGAGAGCGCGAGGGCCTAGAGCGAGCGCAGGCTCGTCGAGCAGCGAGTCGACGGAAACGTGAAGGTCAGGGGGACGGATGATTCCCGTCGCGATCGCCGTAATCAAACGGGATTCGCGCGAAATAGTGCAACTGATGGGCATCGGCGCGGTTTTCACCCGCAACTACGTCGCCAACAAACCTATGTGTGCCTGCCAGGTTCTCGGCGGTGGGTGTCGTTAAAGACATCATCCCGCGGAGACCTCTGCCGGAACTGTTGCTGCTCAGGTGCTTGCGATCCTCCGCAACGCCTGAACGGCATCGACCACTTCCTTGCTCGGCATCGCACCCGACATCACGATCGGCACGAGCTTGTCATCCCGGCTGTAAAGATCGTTTCCGAAGTACAGCTGGCCGTTGTTGATGTATGCGGTGAAATAGGCGATGTAGACCGGAATTTTCTGCGGCACCTTAACGGACTTGTTGTCGGGTGGGTTGTCCATCTCGGCCTGCACTTTGTCAGCGGGCCATCCCAGTACCCACTGCGCCAGCGCGCTCGGGTTTTCCACCCGGATGCAGCCGTGACTGAAGGCGCGCACGTCCTCCTTGAACAGCTCGTGATTCGGCGTGTCGTGCAGGTAGATGTTGAAATCGTTCGGGAACAGGAATTTGACGAAGCCGAGCGCGTTCTTGGGGCCGGGACGCTGACGAACGCGCGTCTGTCCGCCCTCCTGGTACGTCTCCATGTTTTCGCGCTCCATATAGGCGGCGCCCTTTGGGAAGACTTCCTTCGCGGCGATACCGGCGGGCACGTTCCAGTACGGGCGGAACACGACGGTCTCCATCGAGTCGGCGAACACGGGAGTTGCCTTGTCCTGGTATTCCTGGCCGACGATGACTTTCATGTCCAGCTTCTTCTGCCCGCTGTCATACGCCTCGAGCTTGAACGCGGACACGTTCACGAAGATGTAGCGCTGTCCAAAACTCCTCGGCAGCCAGCGATACCGCTCCATATTCGCGGCAATTTCGCCAAGCCTGAAAGTCGCCGGCACGTTCATGGATTCGATGGTCTCTTTGCCGAGCGCGCTGTCGACGTTGATGCCATGTCGCGCCTGGAAGAGAGCGACAGCGGCCGCGAGATCGTGATCGTACGTATTTGCCGACGGGCCGCCCTGAAGCGACGGGATCATTGACGCCTTGTTCGCGCCGCTCGCGGGAATGATTCCCTCGACCGCCAGCCTGTTGCGCACAGCGGCAATCACCGCTGGGTTCGCGGCATCACCGGGTCTGAGCTGTTTGGTATCCGGAACCTTCTGCCAGCCGCCTTTGGAGACGATGACGCGATAGTTCTCCAGCTGCTTGCTGAGGCCGAGATAATCCTCATCCGTTGGACGCATCGTGGCGAGCGCTTTGTCGAGCTGCTCGTAGCGCAGATTTCTCACCAGCGCGCTGTCGATGTTTTCCTCTTCGGGATTGATGTGCCAAGCCTGCGCGACGGTGCGCGGGTCGACCTGACCGGTCAGCAGATCCTCGCCGATCGATGTGAACGACGCCGTCAGCAGGACATCCGCGGTCGCGAGCTGCTCGGCCGTCGGCGTTTTTGTCTGCTTGAGCGCCGCGATAGCCTGGGCCAGCGCGCTGATAGGATAGTCATCGAGTCGCATTCCGTCGGCGTTCGCCGCGAGAATCGCATTCGTCAGCGCTTTCGTCCGCGGCTCATGGAGTCCGTTGCTGGTGAGCCAGAGCGGGTTATTTCCATAGAGCTTGTACAGCCGCTTGGTGTGTCCCCACTGGTCGTCATCGATCCGATCGAGCCTGGGCCCGTTCAGCTTGGTCTGAATGAGCGCTTCGATCTCGGTCGCCGGAACTCCCTGTACGGAAGTGAGCTTTTCTGGCGCCCAGGTGCGGGGATTCTCAGCCGTCTTGGCGCGAGAATCCCTGCTGCACCCGCTGGCGGCAGCAATGAGCAGGCAGGCTGTAGCAATTCTGGGCGCTTGCGACAGAAGCGCGTGAAAGACGTGTTTGTTGAAGCTAGTCAACGGAGCCTCTTCGGGTGCGGGGCAAAAAGAACCTGCACCCGAATAGGCGAAATGCGGGCCAGCGTACCAACTACCTTATTTCGAAGTCCTTTGAGCCCGCCGACATTCCATTGAGCAGTACTTCGACCCTATAGGCGCCCGTGGGCCACGGAGTCTTCTTGACTATGAAAAAATCTGTAACGCTTTCGCCGCCGACCGGGGAAATCGTAGTGCTGTCTGCCTTTACGACAGTCGGACCGTTGTAGGTCCACCGCGCCGAGAGCCTGGCGCGCTGCGCCGCGCCGTTTGTAATTACCGCGACGTAGATTGTGTCGCGCACGCCGAACATCGTGCTCTGGCTGACGATCTTCTGGTCGGCCCCGATGGCCTTACCGAGTTGAATCTCGGCGACACTGAGCGGCGCCACGGGGATCTCCACATCCCCGCCGCCGGCGAGGGTGCTGTCGAGGCGAGTTTGCTCCCTCTTGCCGCAGGCCACCACTGATGCGCCGAGCACGAATGCGACGGCGAGAATGCGAGTCGATGGTTTTTTCATGGGTTTGTTCCGGCTACGCTTCGGGAATGGTGAGTTTCAAGCCAGGATGAATAAGATCGGGATTCGGAATGGCGTCGCGGTTGGCGGCGTGAATCTTCTTCCACTTATTGGCGTCGCCATAGAAGTGTTTTGCGATCTTGCTCAGACTATCTCCAGACTTGACGATGTAGACCTGCCCGGCCAAGGGCGCGGTTGACGAGCTGCCGCCCTGCACATCGGAAAAATCCGGACTGCTTCCACTGGTGCTCGCCGGCTTCGCGGAGCCGGCGCTGCCTCCGACGTCAGCGAACGTCGGATCGATATTTGGGGTGTTGTCGATAGCCATACTCCCTCCGTTGGGATGGACTCTGTTTGTCAGAGCCGAGCGAAATGCGGGCCACTCCTCGGGGCGATTCATCACGGACTTTAAGTCTTGTCACCCAACTGGCGGCGATCGCTGGAGTTATAGCAAGAACCCGGCGCTGGCGAATTTTGCCGGCGGCGGGTCTTCTTTAGCCATTACCAGGAGGCTGCCCGGAATCAGGCCCTGTTCACGCTGGCGCCTGCGAGAGCACCAGCATGAAGGCGGGTGGAAATTGTCCTACTGGACGCACTGTCCGTGCGGGTCAGGCTTCGGCTTATCGACGACCGGACGGTGGTCGAGGTCCGCGACCTTTGTAGCGAGATCGGCGACGTACCGCGCCACTCTCGCCGTGCGATCGTAATCGATATACTGCGGCTCGTCGGTCACCTGGTGATAATCGGCATGACCGCCGGTCGTGAAGAAAATGATTGGAATGCCGTAGCGCGCGTACTCGTAGTGGTCGCTCCGGCAGTAAATGTTCACCGGGTGCCCATTCGCATCCATCTTGTAATCGAAAGCCAGCGGATGCTTCTCGGCGCGGTTCACCGACTCGGCGAGATCGCCCAGCTGAGTGGAAAGCCGGCGCGACCCAACGAGCTGGACGTAGTCAGGATTGCCATTGTATCTGGCGCCTTCCTTGGTCATTCCGGTGTTGTCGGTAGCAGCGCCTCGGCCGATCATATCCATGTTGAGCTGCGCGACGATCGATTCACGGGGAACGGTCGGGTGATCGGTATACCACTCCGAGCCATAGAGGCCGGCTTCCTCGCCGACATGCCACACGAACAAGAGTGACCGCTTCGGCTTCACCTTCTGAGCAGCGAAATACTGCGCGATCTCGAGCGCGCTGACGCTGCCCGAGCCGTCATCGTCCGCGCCGTTGTAGATGGAATCGGGCCGAGCTGTCGTGCCGTTGCCGCGCCTTCTGATGTCGGCGATAAGAGAGTTGACCTGCGCCTGCTGCGCGGCATCCAGCTGCGGCGGACGATCGTCAGCGCCACCAGTGCGGAAAAGATGATTCACGACATATACGGAATCGTGCGCCAACGGCCGGGTATTCCAGCCTATGTGATCGTTGTGCGCGCCGATCGCGACGTACTCGTCGCGCAGCTTCGGGTCGCTGCCGCGTATCACGGCGACCACGTTGCGCGCGGGATACTGGACCGGAGTCTCACTGAATCTGGGCGTCGATGTGACGGTTGCGCCCAGGGCGCCCACTTTCGCACTGTCGATGCTCGCGTTCAGCAGCGCGTTGGCGAGGTTTTTATTGACGTAGAGGAATGATGGAAGCTCGGGATCAGTCCCTTCCTTGAGCAGCTGGTTCGGTTCCTGGAAGGCTTGCATCATCTGCGGCGGCATGGCCTCGAGGCTTGTGATCGCGATGCCGGCGGCGTTCTGGAAGTAGCGTGTGACGAGCGCGCGGTTCACTCCACCGCCTGAGTTCTGCGTCACGCCGGCGGGGCTGACCCTCAGCACGACCAGCTTGCCCGCGACTGCCGACGGAGCGATGAGTGAGGCAGAATCGCCCCACGTCCCGCCGAAAATCGCCTGGACGCCATTGAGACTGCGCGCGCCGTTGCCCTGATCGCGGAGCGCAAAATCGGTCCATGGAGCGAACGCTGTCGAGCCGACCATCAGTCTCGACGCGTCGTCGAACTTGCGATCCACCACGTTCACCGATTGGAAAAAGGTGCCGTTGTCACCCATCGGAGTCAGGCCCATCCGCTTCAGCTCGCTCGCGATGTATTCGACACCCTTCACATTCCCAGCGGTCGCGAGCAGCCGTCCCTGCATTGAATCGTCGGCGAAGATGAAGAGGCGGGTCCGCAGATCAGCGGGAGTGATCGCGGCCGTTGTGGGCGTGGGAACGTGCGTGCGCGGGCGCATCAGCAGGTCCCAGCCCGGTGGCGGCGACCCCACATCGATAGGAGCCATCGCGGCCTGTTGCGCGGTTGCCGAGCCCGCGATCGTAAGGACGGCGACAAGTGCTGCTGATCTAAGGGGGAGGGTTGTCATGAAGGGGTAGGATGGACGCGAGTGCGCGGGGCTGAAACCTACGAAAAATTAGACACCGCCCAGAGGGAAAGGTTTGTCTCAACCCGTTGGGCTCGAGCTCTCCTTTGGGGCCGAAGTCAAATCTCTTCCCCCTACCCGCGCCGCCACCGAGGTTTACGGACCAACGGCATTGATAATCGCGGACTGATTACGGAGCGAGGAGTTGCGGCGGTTCTCATCATCTCTGGGCGGCCCGTCTGAGAAGTGCTATCTGTCCCTGGTGGTAGGTATGATGCTGCAGAAGGCCGCGAATCAAAGTGCCGACAGTCTGCCCCGCACCAGGTGCCGGGTCTCGCTGGTCTCCTACCCACCGAAGGAGATCGTCGGCTCCTAGAGACTCGACAACCTGCTCGAGCTCTTTTTGGGCCGCGGCGAGATCCTCCTTTGCCAAGCGCCACGCAGGCTCCCCGCCCTTGGGCTTAGGAGCGGGCCAATCGGTGGGTGATTTCGGCGCGGCGCCTCGAACACGCGACGCGACCTCCCGTGTCCCCGACGTCATGTGAAGGACTATTTCCCAGATGGTGTGACCCTTGGGGACGCTCCGCAATGCGGCGGTTTTGGCGTCGATTGTTTTCAGCACGGCGGTAATCGACGAGCCATGCCAGGGGTCGCCGTCGTAGACATTTTTCAGGTCTCCGCGCAGAGCATCAAAGTCGGATTCGGGGCGTTTCATTGTCCTTCCCGGAATTGGCGCGCATGGATGCGTTCAGTTCCCTGAAAAGCTGAATTCCGCGGGCGAGGTCCGCCAGTTCATCCCGCCCAAGTCCATTGACCGATGTTTTCAGCAGCTTAACCCGGCGAGAGCGACCCGCGGCGAGGATACGCTTGCCTTTGGGAGTGGCGTGAATCCTTGTAAGCCGAGCATCGCGGGAGTCGCCCTTTCGCACGACCAGACCTTCCTTCTCGAGCCCGGTCACGATTCTCGTCATGGTCGGCGGCTTCACCTGCTCCGCGCGCGCCAGCTTGCCGAGGGTAAGCGGCCCCCCGAAAACGACAACGGAAAGCGCGGAGAGACGCGGCGCCGAAAGTCCGCTGGCGTCATCCTGCTTTCGCAGCTGCCGCAGCAGATGGATTGCGGCGGAATGGAGCTGGTCCGCGAGGATCGCCGGATCGTTGGCCGAAGACTTCGCCCGCGACCCGCGCGTCATTTCTCCGGAACGTCGCTCATCAGGCTGACGACGTTTCCCTGGCCGTCGGACACCGAGGAGACCCAGATCTCCCGTCCATTCATTCGCGCGATGACTCGCGGCTCCTCGAGGCTTTTTGCCCCGGAGGATTTGATTGTGGCGTGCGTCTTCCTGATGTCGCTGACGTCGTAGAACAGCACGGGATGCTGCTGGTCTCCGTCCTTACCCTGCGCCTCCGGACCTGCCAGCATCAGCTGGATGCCGCCGCAATCGAAGAACGAAAGGGCGGGGGGCGCGTCGAAGAGATGCCGCAATCCCAGCGCATCGCGATAGAAGCGCTTCGCCTCGTCGATGGAGCGCACGGGGATGGCGATCTGTTTGATTCGCGAGAG
>JBBQAV010000101.1:0-10495 GCA_038316775.1 Gemmatimonadales bacterium
GCGTGCTGGAAACCACTGGGCAGGCGATGCGTGATTTTCTGGCCAAGAGCCCGCTTGCCTCGTCGAAGCTCATGGTCTCGTTCCCCAACGACGACGATTTCGTGTTCTTCCACGTGCCGCAGGACGACACTCCAGCCGCGACTGACACCGAGATCACTGACCTGACCGCGGGCCTCAAGGAAGCGGTGTCAACGGAGATTGAGCGCGTGCATGGCGAAGACATCGCGGCTCTCTTCGACATCTACGTCGGGCGCGCTCTCGTCATCTACAACCCGAAGCTTCGCCTCGAGCGGCAGATCTACCGCGGCATCCGCGAAGCAGGGAACGCGTCAAAGAGCCTGGAGCACCGGGAGCAGGCGAAGAAGGTCGGCGACCTGCGCGAGACGCTGCGAACGCGCGGCCTGTACATCGAATACCACCCCATCGTCATCACCGACAACCAGCGGGTATTCGGATACGAGGCGCTCGCGCGCGGCACGATGCGCAGCATGAGGAGCCCCGAGGTGATGTTCGAGATCGCCGCGCAATCTGATCTGATCTGGGATCTGAGCAGACTCTGTCGCGATCGTGCTATCGAAGGGATGGGGAAGCTCCTCAAGGACGGCGAGCTTCTCTTCATGAACGTCGACCCCGCGGACTTCGCCGACCCTTCCTTCGACGTCGATCAGCTGAAGGTGAAAGACCCCACGCGGGTCGTGATCGAGATCACCGAGAGGACGGCGATCAAGGACTATCCGAAGTTCCGCGGGCGCCTCAAGGAATTCCGCGACAAAGGCTACAGATTCGCGGTGGACGACGCGGGAAGCGGCTACGCCGGACTCGGCTCGATCGCCAATCTCGAGCCGGACTTCATCAAGCTCGATATGTCGCTCATCAACTGCATCGACCAGAACTTCATCAAGCAGAATCTGGTGGAGACGATGGTGCGCTTCGCCGACGAGCATGGCGCAATGGTCATCGCCGAAGGCGTCGAGCGAAAAGAAGAGTACGACATGGTAAAGTCACTCGGCGTGCACCTGGTGCAGGGCTTTTTCGTTCACAAGCCGAGCGCGCACGCTGTGGCCTATCGGCCGGTGTTGCCGGCGCCCGCGCTCACCGAGGAAGTAAAGCCGTAACGAGCTCGTAGGAGCGCTCCGCCGCACCCAGGCCGTTCTGAACCGTGGAGCGCGCTGCTGACGCTGCGACGTCCCGCGCAGGGAGCGATCCAAGCCAATCGCCGAGCCTGATCGCCAGATCCACCGCGCCGGTGACGACAGCTCCACCTCCGGCCTCAACGAGCTTCGCTGCGTCCCTGCTCTTGTCGTTGCGGGGACCGAACAGAACCGGCGCTCCGAACGCCGCGGGCTCGAGCACCGAATGCAGACCCGCGGCATGGAAACCACCTCCGACGTACGCGACGTCTGCCAGCGCGTACAGATCGCCGAGTATCCCGAAGCGATCGAGAAGAATGACGTCCGCGTGAGCCGCATCGGCGGCGTCAACGGGGGCGAGGGTGAGCCTGCGCGCGCGAGCCCAGTCTTCGATCGACCGAATATGTGAAGCACTCGTTTCGTGTGGCGCGATGATGAGACGCGCGTCGGGAATCTTGTCGCGAATCCTCATCCAGGCCGACAGCAAGTGCTCTTCGTCCGCCGGCCAGGTCGAGCCGGCGACGAGCGTTGGGCGCGCAGAGCGGAGCCGCTCCACGAGGGGCGAGGCGCTGCGTTGGGAGCGGGCCCACACCTGATCGTATCGAGTGTCACCCGTGACGCCGATTCTGTCCGGGCGAACTCCCTGCTGGCGCAACCTCTCGGCGTCGCTCTCATCGATGGCACCGACACGATCGATCCCTGCGTACGCATCGCCGAGCAGAGCCTGGGCCAAGACACCGCGGCGTCCCGACGATTCGGGCAGAGTCGCGCTGATGACTCCGACGGAAACGCCCGCAGCGACGGCGTGCTCAGTGAGAGCGGGCCAGATGTCGAGCTTGCTGAAAATGAGCGCGCTGGGACGAAGCGCGGAAACGATCGCTCTCGCGTGGTCGAACGTATCGAACGGCAGGAAGTCAGTGAAATCCGCATTCACCGATTTCGCGAATTCCTCGGCGCTCGGCGAATAGAAAGTGTAGGCGATCTGGATGTCGGGGCGGCGGGCACGCACCAGCTCGATGACCGGAAGCGCCTGCAAGCCCTCGCCGACGGATGGCGCATGAAACCAGGCGAGAGGACGCGCGGTATCTCGTGAGGTTGCTCCCCATTTCTCAAACCGCTCGACGAGTCCGCGTCTCGCGCTGACCCCGCGGCGGAATTTTGATTCGCCCACCGGGACAGCCCGAACGAACGCCTCCGTGACGAGTCCGGCGAAAGCGTACGGAATTCGCAGCAGCGAATTCACAGCGGCCCTCTCGGGGCTATGAAGGGCGTCGAAATGTTACGGCGCTATTTCTTGCTCTTGATCAGAGCAGAGTCGACCGCCCGCCGCAATTCGTCGAGGGACTGCGCGCCAGCCAGGATTTGGTCGCCGATCATGAAGCTGGGCGTAGCGTTGGCGCCGGCTCGCGAGGCGCGATCGCGATCAGCCTCGATGAGCGGTTTCATCTTTCCCGATCGCACGCACTCGCGCCAGCGTTGCATGTCCAGTCCGTTGGACTGCGCCAGCGAATCGAAAACGGGCGTCGGCGCGCTGACGGATTGCCAGCGAGCTTGTGTCGTGAACAGAGCGTCGTGCATCGGCCAAAACCTGCCCTGTGCTCCCGCGCACATGGCGGACTCGGCCGCCGGCCACGCGTAGGCGTGACTCTCCAGAGGAAAATTCACGTAGGCCAGGCGGACCTTTCCCGTCTTCACCAACTGGTCGCGGAACGCGGGGTAAGTCTGTTCGTGCCATTGCCTGCAATACGGACACTGGAAGTCGCTGACTTCGATCACCCAGACAGGAGCGGTGGCACTGCCCTGAATCCGCGCGAGGTCGGCGCGCGTAAGGTTGGAATCCAGTGGTGCGGACGGACCGGCCACGCTTGTTGTCTCGGCACGGGCGACAGTTGTGCTTTCAGCACTCTTTCCGGAGTTAGCCCCGGGTGCGCAAGCAACGGACAGGGCGAGTGCGCCGAGTAGGCGGATGCGGTTAATTTGTAAGGCGGTCATCTGCTAAATAGACCCACTGCCAAACCATGAAATCAAGGGAGAGTAGATACTTACTTCGGTTCTGACCGGCTTCCAATCGACAGCGACGATGTACGCTGTGCTGCGAGCAGCCTGGCTCTTCCTCCTTCCACAAGGCATACAAATCCCAGCGCCCACGGGGCTGGTGAACGATTTCGCGCACGTGATTCGGCCCGACGCGATTCAGCGGATGGAGCGCATCGCTGAAGACGTCCGGGCGAAATCGCGGGGCGAGATGACGATCGTCACCCTTCCCGACATCGGTACGCGCGACGTCGAACAAGTAGCTACCCAAATCGGAAGGGAGTGGAAGGTTGGCAAGAGCGGCGATCCGGGCGATCCTACTCGCAACGCCGGCACGGTGATCCTCCTCATACCCAAAGAAACCAGCAAGGACGGACGCGGACACTGCTTTATCGCGACGGGCCGCGGCGCCGAAGGGTTCGTAACAGATGCGACATCGGGCGACATCTGTCGTGAAGCGACTCCCGCCTTCAGACAGGGCGATTACAGCACCGGTCTCGAGCTCGCGACGCTCCGAACCGCCGAGCGGTTTGCGAGGGAGTACCACTTCACGCTCGACACGACGCTGACTCCACCTCCTTTGGCGCAACCGCGCGACCAATACCCGAGTAGCAACGGCGGAGGAATTCCGCCGTTCGTGTGGTTGATCCTTTTCTTCGTGATCCTTTCCATCCTCACTAATGCAAGGCGAGGCAGGCGAGGCTGCGGCGGGCCCGGCTGCCTGCCGATCATAATTCCGACTGGCGGCTTCGGCGGCGGTGGAAGAGGCGGGTGGGGCGGCGGTCGAGGCGGCTTCGGTGGATTTGGTGGCGGAGGCGGTGGGTTCGGCGGATTCGGCGGTGGCGGTGGATTTGGAGGCGGCGGGGGCGGCTCGAGCTGGTGATGAATTTCGGAACTGAACGAAAGACGAAACAGGCACGATCACGCACTCGTTAGTAAGGACTCGGACTATGATGAAACTCGATGAACTGGTCAGACAACTTCAACTCGCATACGGCGACGGACTGCGGTCGGTAGTGCTGTTCGGCTCGGCGGTGGCGGGCGAGCACAATCCGAAGAACTCGGACTACAACGTGCTCGTGATCGTGGACTCGCTTCCGCTGGAGAAGCTGCGAGCGGTCTCAGCGGTGTCGAAGGCGTGGGCGGAGGATGGAAATCCGCCGCCGATGACGTTCACCGCGAGCGAATGGAAATCGTCAGCCGATATTTTTCCGATGGAATACGCGGACATCCTCGAGCGGCACCGGGTGTTATTCGGAGACCCGCAATTCGATGGGATTCAGGTTAAGCCTTCGGATCTTCGTCTCCAGGTGGAGCAGCAGACGATGGGCAAGTTGCTGCAGCTTCGTCAGGCGACGATGGGCGCCGGCGGCGACAGCAAGCTGCAGCTCGAGGTGCTGGAGAAGAGCCTCAGCACGCTGATGGTGATTTTCCGGGGAGTATCGCGACTATTGGGCCAGGTGCCTTCGCAGGACTACGAGGAGCTGACGCGCGCGTTGGCACAACGCGCCGGATTCTCCCCGGATCCGTTCGTGAAGGTGATTCGTCACGTGCGCGGGACGGAAAAGATGGCGCGCGAGCAGGCCGCTGGAATACTGGAGGCATATCTGGCGGCAATGGAGCGGCTGGTGGCATATCTCAACGAGTTTAGAGGATAAATTACTGTGGGCTTTGGCCGCACAGCGTGTAGTCAATCTCACTTCAGAGGAAGGAAGAAAATGAATCGTCGCATGGTGCTAGCTCTCGCTCCGCTGCTGCTCGGCGTAGGAGGCTGCGGATACAATCAGATACAGCGGTACGACGAGAACGCGCAGCAGGCGAAGCAGCAGATCTCGGTGCAGCTGCAGCGTCGCGCGGACCTCGTGCCCAATCTCGTCAACACGGTGAAGGGTTACGCGCAGCACGAGGAGGCCGTGTTCACACAGGTGGCGACGGCGCGTGCCGGACTGGCCGGCGCAATTCAGACCGGTGATCCAGGGCAGATGGCGAACGCCAACGCGCAGCTCACTGGTGCCCTAGGAAGACTGATCGCGGTCGCGGAGGCATATCCACAGCTCAAGGCGGATCAGGGGTTCCTCCGCCTCCAGGACGAGCTGGCGGGCACCGAGAATCGGATCGCGACATCGCGGAACGACTACAACCAGGCCGTACAGGCTTACAACACTTATATCCGGACATTCCCGCAGGCTATAACCGCGAAGGTGACAGGGGCCAAGGCGAGGACGTACTTCGAGGCAGCACCGGGAAGTGAGACAGCGCCAACGGTTGATTTCGGGACGAGACCGACCACTCCGGCTGCGACTCCCGCAGCTCCAAAGACCCCGTAAAGCTGCGCATTTACATTGTAAAAACGCCGGCCGCGAGGCCGGCGTTTTTCCTGGGTGAAACAGTATAACTGAAGCACTAGCCATGCCATACGGGGCCAAATGCCTTGACACCCGTGTCAACAACTCGTAAATAAGGGCTTCGAAAGACCGCAGAGATCCTTTCCACTACTCTGCCGGGCTTGCTGCGCCTGTGCCGCAAGCCTCACCCATCCGAGCTGGAGACAGGCATGAAAGGCATTCGATCGTCAGTTGTATCACTGCTGTTGCTAGTGCTCGTAAGCGCCAGCGCCTTTGCGCAAGGACAGCGCGAAGTCACCGGACGAGTCATGGCTGCTACCGGGCAGCCTCTGTCCGGGGTGTTGATAGGGGTGGCCGGCCAACCGGTCGCAGCTCGAACAAACGACCGCGGCGAATTCCGAATCCGGGTTCCCGACGGCAGTGTGACCCTCGTCGCACGCACGATCGGCTACAAGCGTGGGACGGCAACCGTTGTGGCCGGCTCGTCAAGCGCCGATTTCTCGCTCGAGAAAGACGTTCTCGAGCTCGAGGGCGTGATTGTGACCGGCCAGGCGACGACGGTCGAGCGGAGGAACGCGGCCACGGCCGTTGCCGTCGTAAGTTCGGAGGCGCTCTCGCGCGTTCCGGCTGCGTCGCTTGAAAATGCGCTGCAGGGCAAAGTCATCGGAGCCTCCATCAACATGAACAACGGCGCACCCGGCGGAGGAGGGCAAATCCAGATTCGCGGAGCCTCTTCATTGATCGGGCGGATCGAGCCGCTGATCATTGTCGATGGAGCTGCAATCTCCAATGCGGTTCGCTCCAATCGGATGGCCGTCGTTACCGGCTCGTTGAACGCGGGCGAGGAGAACGGGACCAACCGACTGGCAGATATCAACCCGAATGACATCGAAAGCGTCGAAGTGCTCAAGAGCGCCGCGGCGTCGGCGATCTACGGCTCTCAGGCGACCAACGGCGTCGTCGTCATAACGACCAAGCGCGGCCGGGAAGGCTCACCCCGCTTCAATCTCACTCAGCGCGTTGGCACCAGCGGTTTGATTCGGAAGCAAGGCTCGCGGCATTTTCAGAATCTGACGCAGGCTCTGTCGGAAATCGGCGCCAATCCCGAAGGCATCGCGGCAGCTACTGCCGTGTGCACGGCGACGAGCTGCCCGTACTACGATTATCAAGGTGACCTCTACGGCCGGAAGGATCCATCCTTCGAGACCGCCATGTCACTGGGCGGAGGAGTTGGAAGCACGCGATACTACGCGTCCGGCTCGGACAAGCAGGAAGCCGGCATCGGACTGAACACCGGCGCCCGCAGACAGTCTCTCCGCGCAAATGTCGATCAGAACGTCGGACAGAAGGTCACTATCAGTCTCGGGTCGAACCTGATCCGCTCCTTCTCACAACGTGGGATTGGAAATAACGACAATGCGTTCTCATCCCCCATTTACGGGTTCGCCTACACGCCCGCGATCATCGATCTGCAGCAGAGGGACGCCCTCGGCCAGTACGTTCTGAACCCGTTTGCCGGGGGTGGAACCCTCGGAGGGTCGAACCCGTTCCAGACGTTCGATCTCATGACGAGCAATGAAGATGTCTACAGAATGATTTTTTCCGGACGCGCAAAGTACGCGGCGTACACCGGAGAGAGGAACAGCCTGACCTTCAGCCTGCAGGGCGGGGCTGACCGGTACAGCAACGAGAATTATATCCGCGCGCCGCAGGACCTTCAGTTTCAGCGCGCTGGTACGACGCAGGGAGGCTCGTTCCCAGGGACGATCATTCAGGGAAACGGAACCGAGCGCCTCACCAACGTAAGCAGCAGCGCGGTCTGGGCGTTCACGCCGGGCTGGGTGTCGGCAACGACATCGTTTGGCGTGCAGCTGCAGGATCGCGCGTACAATGATTACAACCTCGTCGGTCGAGGGCTCGGCCCGCAGCAGTCAGTCGCGGCTGGAGCTCAGAACATCGACATCACCGATCGACAGGAGAAGTCGCGCACCCAGGCTGCCTACGCCCAGGAAGAGTTGCTCCTGTTCGGCGAGAGACTCGGCTTCTCAGGGGCCATCCGTGGAGAACGGGCCAGCCTGAACGGCGACCCGAAAAAGGTCTTTTATTACCCGCGCGCCGCGGCGAAGTACAGCTTTACCTCTCCGGTGCGATTCGTCGACGAACTCAAGCTCCGGACGTCATTCGGCGTGTCTGGAAATCAGCCCGGGTACGGCAACCGGTTTCTCGCGCTCACCAGCTACGGTATCATCGGAGGCTTGCCAGCCTACGGCCTTCCGGGAACGATCGGAAATCCACTCATCAAGCCCGAACGGTTGAATGAGTTCGAGGTTGGATTGGACGGCGCTTTCCTCGGTCAGCGTATGAGCCTGGAAGCGACGTACTACAATCGCAAGCTGACCGACCTTCTCGTTCGTCCGCAGCTGGCGCCTTCTACCGGCATCAACGCCACGACGGTCAATGGCGGAGAGATGACGACCAAGGGTTACGAGATGGGGATCACGCTGGTACCGGTCCAGAGAAACAATCTCAACTGGACGTCGCGCACGACGTGGTATCAGAGCCGTGCCGACATCACGAGCTTCCCTCCCGGTGTGCAGCCATTTACTACGGGCACCGCAGCCGGCGGCTTCGGCAACGCTTACGGGCGGCTGCGTTTCGCGCCTGGCCACACCGTCACGACGATTTGGGGAAACAAGATTGTCAATGGAGCCACCGTCGGCAATCAGCCACTGGCAGATGCAAACCCCAAGTACGTGATGAGCTTCGGAAATGATTTGTCCTACAAGTCTCTGAACTTCAACGTCCTCGTGGACTACCGGAGAGGAGGGACGATTTCCAACATGACCCTCAACCTCTTCGACGAGGGTGCGAACACGTGGGACTACGACAAGCCCTCTCCTGATGCCGCGGTCGGCGCGACGTTGGGCGAATACCGCTACAACAGCTGGGGCGGTGGGAAGAACACCGCGGCCTATCTGGTCGACGGCTCCGTTACAAAGGTCCGCGAGGTCAATCTTTCTCTCGATCTGCCGAGCCGCTTCGTGTCACGTATCAGGGGCGCGCAGAGTGGTAAGATCAGCCTGTCGGGCAGAAATCTGTTCATCATTTCCGGATACAACGGCTTTGATCCAGAGGTCAACAACGGCGGAAATTTCGTCGCGCGCTTTGTGGACCTCGCGCCGTTCCCACCTAGCCGCAGCTTCTGGCTTTCTGTGGATCTAGGATTCTAGCCATGACTCTCATTCGAATCTCAATACCCATGGGCCTCGGCCCCAGGAGCCACGCAATGACCCGCCGCCGCTTTTGGCACGGTGCACGTTTAGGACTGCTGCTGACCGGAATCGCCGCTTGCAGCACGGAAAAACTGGTGATCCCAAACTACAACCAACCCACCACCGAGGGTGTCAGCAAGGACCCGAAGGGAGTGCAGCTGCTGGCGTCTGGTCTTCTGGATGGGATCAGGGACAATTTCGCTGCTACGAATCGGGATTTCGGGGTTTTCGGGCGTGAGACCTACAACTACTTCGCGACCGATGGCCGGACCATCTCGAATTACCTGACCGGCATTCCCGGACCCCAGCGGCTGGATCCGGCCGGGTTCGCGTCGGGTCTCTGGCAGAGTCGTTTTCAGAACCAGCGCAACGCGGTCCAACTCGCCAATCTCGCGGAAGGCACCGCGTTGTCCGCTGCGGAGAAGTCGGCCGTTGCCGGATTTGCGAAGACCATCCGCGCGCTCGAGCTTACGTATGTCATAGTCTCGCGCGATACGCTGGGCGCACCGACGGACATTCCGGACGATCCAAACAGCCCGGCGCCGTTCGTCTCGCGTGATTCTGTTTACAGATTTATCTCGGCGACGCTCGATGAAGCGGCGACGAATCTGCAAGCGGGAGGGGCTTCTTTTCCATTTACGCTTACAGCGGGCTTCGCTGGCTTCGACACACCGGCCACGTTCCTGCAATTCAATCGCGCAATCGCGGCAAGAGTGCTGGCCTATCGCGCATCGATTGGGTGCGGCAACACTTGTTACACCCAGGCGCTGACGGCCCTCGCCGCTTCCTTTGTGTCCCCGGTCGGCGGAGCGACATCGATCGCCGATTTGAACCGAGGGGCCTACCATGTTTACTCGACCAGCGCGGGCGACACGCCGAACGCCAATAGCTTCGCGCAGGACAGCTACATTTTTGCGCACGCCAGCATCCAGACTGATGCTCAGTCGGGGCCGTCCGGGATCGATGCTCGTTACACGCGAAAGGTTACCACCAACGCACCGGTGACTCCACCGCAGAACCTGAACTTGCCGGCGGACCACCATTTCATCATTTACCCGACTCCGAGCTCACCTGCTCCGATAATCCGCAACGAGGAGCTCATGCTCATTCGCGCGGAGGCGAACATTTTTGCCGGCAACTTCGCGGCAGCGCTCCAGGATATAAACAATATCCGTTCGGTTTCCGGTGGCCTGGGTCCGACGGCCTTTGCCACGCAGGCGGATGGATTGACCGCCCTGCTGTACGAGAGGCGTTACTCGCTACTGTTCGAAGGGCAGCGTTGGAACGACCATCGGCGCTTTGGTCTGCTCAATCTCCTTCCGCTGGATATGCCAGGACAGTTTGTGGCGAAGGTGATGCCGATTCCGCAGGCAGAGTGCGATGCACGTGTAGTGAAGCCGACGGGATGCACCTGATACAATGAAGGGTGTGCTGAGGAGTTGAATAGACGATGGGTCGCCGCGAGGCGGCCCGTTGTTTTTTATCAGCCCGCTCAGGGCGTGTTACAAGGCTTTCGCCGACCGTTCACGGCTTGCTGCCGAGTGCATGGTTGACGGTGTGGGATATGCGGCACCATGATATGAGATAGGATCCTCAACCGAGGAGTCATTATGGTTGCAGCTCGCTTGCTCTCGCTGTTGTCACTCGCCGCCATATTCGCGTGCGGTCCCCCGCGATTGCGGCCGGCGGGCGCAGATGCGCAACTGATTACCGA
>JBBQAV010000102.1:0-10133 GCA_038316775.1 Gemmatimonadales bacterium
AACGCATTCTTGTAGTACACTTTTTTGAGCACTTCGTCCGGAAGCCCGATTCCGTACAGCTTCCAGAACGCGTGATACCCGCGGTAGTAGTCGAAGTAGTCGTCGTTCGTCTCGAACACGCGCCAGTAGTACGGATACTCCTCGGGCTGATATGAGTCCTTGCCAAAAAGAATTCGGTCCTGGAACCTGACGAAGAAGTCGTGCGCCGCGCGCGGCTGGCGCCCGATGTCGTAGAGTACGGCGCCAACGTCTACGTAGACGTTGGGCATCTCCGTCATCATCCTGCCAAGGCGCTCGAGATCGTTGGCGTGCCAGCCCATGTGCGCGGCGACGAAGGTCGTCTTCGGATTCCGGCGGAACAGATTGTCGCGCTCTTTCATCAGGCTCGTCGAAGTTCGGATGCTGAGCAGGAGAGACGCGACGTCCCGGGAAGAGCGACAGCTCGAGCCAGCGCTCATTGCTGTAGTCCACCGGCTTGTAGAACTCCGGCGGATCGCCCGTGTGAATGAACACCGGAAGCTTGAGACGGGCGGCCGCCTGCCAGATCGGATCGAGCTCGGGGTCGTCGAGTGCGAGGCGCGAGCCGTCCGCCTTGCGGATCGACTGGCCAAACCCCTTTCCGATCTCGCCGATACCCACCGCTCCCGCGGCGACGTCGGCTTCCAGCTGCCCCACCGCGCGCGCCGCCCATCCCGGTCCCACGTTCTGAAAGTTGATCCCGGTCAGCACGCGGACGCGGTCCTTCATCGTCGGGGACGCCTTGATCGTCGCGACGGTCTGCTTGAGCGCGTCACCAGAGACATTGTTCGCGACAATCATCATTCGAACGTTGAGACTGTCGAGATCCGCGCCGAACCGAGCGAGCGACTCGACGGAGCCTAGCATGCCCTGCGGATGCCCGTGGAAATCGATCGCGGGGTAGCGCGCCTCCTTCACGAGGTGTGCGGGAACGACCAGCGTCGAGCGGGGCCGATAATCGAGAATGCTCGGCGCCGCCTCCTGGGGTCCAAGGCAACTCCGAGGTCGAATCTCAGTGGTGCCCGGTGGACACGATTCGCCTGGCTTGATCGAGGTGGCGCGATCAGCGCCGGGCTGCGCGGAAAGCGGGCTCGCAACGAATGCCGCGCCAAGGCTGGCGAGCATCAGAGTCCGGAGAGAGAGATAGTTGGGCATGACTTAACTAAATGCCACCGCAAGGCTTTTGGTATCCGCACCGGGATCTGTTAGACCATATCGCGCGAGCTTCCGGGGCCTTGCTCAGCGCCGTCACCTCACGCAATCTTGCGGAGTAATTCAGAGCCAGGAGCGAGAATCATCCGTCAGCTAATCACCGGTCGTCGACACCCGTTTCCGCCAGGTGCGCTTGTCGCGACATGCGCCGTTCTGCTGCTCACCGCAGCCACGGCATGCGGAGGCGGCTCCGCGGACACAGGTGGAGTGACTACCGGTCCGCCCCCACCGCCGCCGGCTCCAGCGCGCCAGGCGAAGTGGGCGCTCGTCTGGGCCGACGAGTTCGCCGGCACAACGATCGACGCGACGAGCTGGATCGTGGCGGACGGTCCTTCAAACGTGAACAACGAGCTCGAGTACTACACGCCAAGCGACGTGTACCTCGAGGGAGGCGCGCTCGTGCTCAAGAGCGAGGTGCGGACGATCGGCACGAGAAGGTATACGTCGGGCGAAGTCCGGAGCGGTGGGCTCCGCACAGTCCAGCGCGGTAACGCAGTGGAGTGGTCGACGCAGGCGCCTTCGGGCAAGGGCATCTGGCCGGCGAACTGGCTTGTCTCTGTGAGTTGCACCGGCCTCAGCGGCTGCGGCGGGAACTGGCCTCCCGAAATCGACGTGCTCGAGATCAGGGGAAGCGCGCCGAATATCAACGTCATGACGCACTGGTGGGGCACGTGGCCTGCCGAGCAGCACGAGACCTCAGAGTACGTCGCACCCGCCAGTCTGGCTGACGGATATCACACCTACCGTCTCGAGTGGTTTCCCGACAGCGTCGTCTGGTACATCGATGGCGCGCAGCGAGCTAAGCACGCGCAAAACGTCACGTCCGGTCAGCTTCAGTTGGTGATGAACACCGCGGTCGGTGGCGGCTTCGACGGAAACCCCGACCAGTCGACGCTGTTCCCTCAATACCATCGCATCGATTATGTGCGGGTGTACCGGGACACGGCGAACGTGTACTGACGTTACTTCACTCTCAACGTATCGACGTTAACCAGCATCGCTTTCAACGCGGCCTCCACACCCGCCGCGACGCTCGGCTGCACTCTACCGCCCAGACATCTCCCAAGGAATTGCTCCGTCGCCCGATTGACCGCCAGCGCCGTCTCGCTCTCGCCGAAGCCGTGGCCTTCGTTCGACGCGAGAAGATACGTCACTGGGATGTGTCGGCGGTTGAGAGCGAGCGCGATCTGGTCAGCCTGTGTCTTGGTCACTCGCGGATCGTTCGCACCCTGAAAGATCAGAAGCGGCGAGCGCGCCGAGTCGGCGCGGAGGAGTGGGGATCGCGCCAGCATGTCCGCCCGGTCGGCGGGATTGCGCGGGTCACCGACGAACGGGTACCACGAGCGCGGAAGGAATGGCTTCCATGACGGCGGAAACGATTCGAGCAGCGTCACAAGATTGCTCGTCCCCGCGTAGTCTACCGCACACGCGAACTTGTCAGGCGTGAACGTCAGCCCGACCAGCGTCGCGTAGCCGCCGTAGCTGCCGCCCATGATCGCGACTCGCGTGGTGTCGATGACGCCCTGACGCGCGAGGAATGCCACGCCATCGAGAAGATCTGTGTGCATCGCGCGACCGAATTCTTTCTTCGCCGCGCGTGCGAATCGTTTGCCGAGCCCGGTCGTTCCGCGGTAATTCACCTGAAGCACGGCGTATCCACGATTGGCGAGAAGCTGCACGTCCAACAGGAATTCCCATTTATCCCTGGTGCCCCACGGACCGCCATGCACGAGCACGACGAGCGGGAGTGCGCGAGGAGTAAGACCCGGCGGAAGCGTCACGTATCCGCTGATCGGCAGTCCGTCGCGCGCGATATACGAGATCGGCTTCATCTCGGCGAAGCGATACTGAGCGAGCCACGGACGCGGCTCGTAGAATCTCTCCAGCCGCCCGGACTGCCTCGAGTAGATGTACGTCACCGCGGGTTTGGTTGGTGTATGGAGCGTCACTACCCGGCGTGATCTGTCGTTCGTGCCAAACTCCATCTCGACCACACCGCCAACCTGTTGCGCAGCGTTGAGCAGTGCCTTCATATCGGGAGTCTTCGCGTACATCCGCGCGGTATCGCCGAGGTAGCGCGTCATCAGCAGCTCGCCGGTCGAATCGTCGAAGAAGGCTCGGTCGATATCCACTTTCCCGAGCGGATCGCTGTCGACGACCATCTCCTTTCCGGATGAGAGATCGACCGTCACCAAACGATTCAGGTCGCTGCTTTCGTTGCTCGTCATGTACAAGCGACCGTCCGCGGCGAATCTGAGGGGCGTGATTCTGTCTTCGACAGCGTACGATCTCACCATCCGCCAGGGCGCGCGCTCCGTGTCGCGCGTCCAGAGCTGATAGTGGCCCGCCGAGTCGACCGCGTACGCGACACGGACCTGATTGCGGCGATCGGCGACGTAGCCGAGGAAAGTGCCTGGGTTGGTTGCCGCAAGATCGAGAGAGCCGGTGGCGAGATCGACTCGATAGGCGTCAGCCAACTCCGGATTGCGATTGTTCATCGTTATGATCGCAACGCCGGGTGTGGCAACTGGCAGTGAGAGCACCTCGACTTCGACGTTCTTGAAAGGAGTCAAATCGAGCGCCTTCCCCGATGTGTCGCTGATGCTCGCGGCGTAGAGGTGATAATTCTCGTCGCCGGCCTTGTCCTGAATCCAGAGAATCCGCGAGCCGTCGGCGGACCACCAATAGTTTGGAATCGAGCGGACCGAGTCGCGCGTGACTGCTCGCTCGACATCCGATCCCACCCGCCGCACGAACACATTCTGGTGCCCGTGCCACTGCTTCATAATTGAGAGCCAGCGTCCGTCGGGAGAAATCGCGCCCCACTGGACTATGGGAGCCTGGAACAGCGCCTCGATCGGTATGAGCTTGGGCAGCGAGTCTGCGGCGGTGAATCTCGGTGCTGCGACCTCGCGACGGTCCAATGAAGAGAGTGTAGAACCAACAAGGAGCGCGCCGGCAATCGCTCGGGCGGTTAGACTGGTTGAGATCAGCACAGGAATTCCGGGATCGGGTGTATCTGGTTGACACCCGTTAGCTGAAAAGGGTTGAGCGAGAAGCCACCCGCCACCACATCAGAGGCCCCCGAAGAGCGCCAGAACCGGCTGGCGCACGCGTGCAGCGTACGATCTCGGATCGAAGGTGAAGTCGTTCGACCAAACTGCCTGCAGCGCTACGAGAGATTTTGGTTTGTAGACGAGATCCATCCAGGCCGCGGACGAGCTGACGCGCTTTTTTTCCGCAAGCGAGTCCCAACCCGCTCCCGTTCGACCCACCCGAAACATCTCCTCCTCAAAATCGAGTGCCGCTCTGATGTCCGCGGGCGCGACACCGTCGGCCTGTGCTTCAGCGGCAATCCTGTACAGATCCTGTTGCCAGGCCGGGAGCAGCATGCCCGAGTGGTCGATCACGAATGCGACCGCCGGTGACATCGATGCGGCCACGAGAGAGACAAATCCGCCCTGGCTATGACCCCACAGCCCTATTCGCGTGTGATCGATGTCTCGGCGGCGACGCAGCACATCCACCGCCGCTACCGCATCGGTCGCATAGGTCTCGAACGGGTCGCTGTCGACGGCAGGTCGCCGGTCGTAAATGAGGACAGCGAAACCCTGGCTCAGGAAAAAGTTCGGAAATGTCGCCGCTGCTCTTCGTCCAAGTGCTCCTGCCGGGACAATGACGATCGCTGGAAAGGGGCCGGCTCCTGCCGGCAGCAGGAGAGTGGCTCCGAGCTTCGGCCCTCTGGTACCGATGACGAGCTCCTCGGCGCGTGTGCGCGCGCGGGTTGCGATCGTCGTCCGAGCGTCGCTCGGTGTGAAACGCAATCCAACGACGCTGTCATTGGATCGACTGAACGCGATGGTAGCGACTGCTGCCCCGCTGAGAATTCCAGCTTGGAGGGCGAAAGTATCTCTCCCGATGGCGGCCAATACCCCGAATCGCCCGGTCCGCAGGTTGGTGAACGCAAGCACATGCGGATTGCCGGGATCGATCTCCCACTCGGCGATCGCCAAGACCGTTCCGTCCGGAAGATTGAAGTTGCCGGTGTATTGAGAGAGAGTCTGCGCCGAAAGTGAGGGCGAGACGAAAAGAGCAAGGAGGAGCGCGAGGACGCAGGTCATGACGTGACGTACGGATTGTGCGTGAAGTGGTGACACAATCGGCCCAACGTACGAGGCTCCCTACGTCACGTCACTTGTCGGGGGCGCACCCAATATGCGCTTCCCCGCAAGGTTCATGATTGGCCGCGCAGTCGGCGTAGCCACCCGCTTACCCCATCGAACATCCCTGACGACATGCGGGGAGTCGGATCGTTCCCCGACTCCCCGCGTGCATAACATGCATCGCCATCTCAATCAGGATCCGTGGCCGCCCTCGCCATGGCCGTCGTCGCCATGTCCATTGTCGCCATTGCCATCATTATCGTCATCGTCATCCTTGTCGCAACGGCCTCCGCGTCCGTCGTGCAGCTGGATGTTGCCGCCGCGTACACTGCCGGATGCGCTGTAGACCAGGGCTCCAGCCGCGTTGTAGATCCAGATCGCGAACTTGTCATCGGGGTCCCTGCGACCCTCGCCGTTGTCGGCCACGTCAACCTTGTAGGTGAAGCCGCGCACACCGTCCACCTTGGCGGTGCCCTCGATATGACGTGTAACGGCATCGACCACCAGGTACTGCGTTACACCGGTGCCCTTGACCTTGATGCCGTCGCGACGGTGGTCATCATACTCGAGCTGGCCCTTGAACGCGCCGTTCCTGATCCCGCCCGACACGCTGAAGGTGCCCTTCGGTGACGAGTGCTTCTTGTCACTCGATGGGAGCTCGATGAATCCGCCGCCCGTCACGCGATCTTGCTTGCATTCGCGCGGACCAGGGCCGGGGCCACCAGCGCCGCAGCTGTTGGTGACGTTCATGTCAGTCATCGTCACAGCGGCCTTTGCCCAGGCTCTACCCACGAAGCTTCCAGGAGCGCTGGTCACTCCGGTAAACGTGATAGCGGCGCCCGCGAGAATCGTCCCTACGAAGTTCGTCGTCGTCTGCGCCGTGTTCCAGGTCATCGTTGAGCCCGCCTGGACCCACCAGAACACGTTACACGCCTGCGCGCCGTTGATCAGGTTCACCGAGAAGTTGGTGCCCGTGAGCGCTCCGATCTCGGTCTTGAGAATCCAGACAGCGTTCGCGTCGCCCTGCGCGTCGAGCGTCAGCACGCCCGTCTTCGCGGTGGGGTCGAGGCAATAGACCCCGGGTGTGAGCGTCACGCTCGCAAGGGTGCCGGTGAGATTGTGGGCCGCGCCCGTCGGACATGCTACACCGGCGAAATCGATGTAATCGAGAAGGAAATCATTGTAAGCCTGAGCGGCAGCCGCGTCGCCCCGATGCACGGCCCCAGTGACCGTACACTGGGTCAGGGTGACCGCTCCGCCGGGGGAGCCGGCGCCCACGTCACCGGTCACCGTCACCGGGATCGTCGATCCTTTACAGGTCACAGCCGGCCCGCCGAGGAGAGCGAAGCTCGATTCCGTCCGCAGTGAAGGCCCGGAGGACGATCCGCCACCGCCCGATCGGTTCGCGAGCAAGCCTGGGCTGGTGAGTCCAGAAGGTCCATTTGAATCGGGGCCGCACGCCACCGCGAGCAACGCGATGAGGGGAATAAAGGCGAGGTGTCGTGCGGTACGTCGGCGCGGTGTGATCATGGTCGCTCCCAGCATTTGATGTAGGTAAAAAGCGGATTTCCGGGACCCGCGAACACGCGGCCTGGAAGCCTTTAAGCTCATCAGTACGGCATTTCTTTGGCCAGACTACCGACACGGCTTGCCGCCCGAGTTCAGTGCGCGGAATAGTTCACGCGCACGGCGGTCAGGTGAGCGTGGATAGCACGCTCGGGCGGTGGAATTGGCCGCCACCAATGTGGCCAACGTGTCCGTTCATGAAGCCCCGCGCAACCGGCGCGATGCAACCTCGCCGATCAATCCGAGAGTCAGAACAACGAATAACAACACCATCCAATCCGATGGATTTCCGGACAGGTTCGACATCGCCCCTGGTTGATTACGCGGTCCGATAGAGGCAACGAGCCCACTCATCGGCGCTTCATCAGTCGACGTGGGAGGCATCGGGCGCACGACATGTGGTGCAGACGCAACACCGCTGACCAGTTCCGTCCACCATACCCGATGGTCGTGAACGGCTCCCTCGCCGCCACTCATTCTCCATCGCCACGTATCCTCGTAGCCGAGCTGAAGCACTCGGCCTGCACCGAAGCGCCTCGCGGCGATTGCCACGGCTCCCGCATGTTTCTCGAGCGTGACTGCATCGCTTCTGAGCGCGGTGATTGGTGCTAGCCCAAGCGTCGCAAGAGTGTTCACGGGTCTCAACAAGCTCAAGCCCGGCATGATCGCTGACGCGACTGCTCGGGCGCGCGAAGCTGCCGAGCAGTTCGCGCGCGATTCACACAGTGAGCTGGCGGGGATTCGTCACGCCAATCAGGGAATATTCGAGATTCTGCCGCGGGATCAGGCGGCCGGCATCAGCGAGGAAAGCCAGATCAACAAGACGGTGCGCGTCGTGTCGACCGTCGAGTACTTCCTGAAGGACTAGCACCGAGCGGTTATTCGCCGCTAGAGGATCCCCATCTGCGATAGGCGACGATCGCCAGCACCGCGCAGATCAGAAACGCCGGCACGATGAGGACCAGCATCGCGCCCCACATGCCCGGCATGTAGCGATTCATGGAGTAGTGCCGCCAGAAGGTGTGCTGCTCGTGCTGACGGGCAGCCGCATCGAGGTCACACGAAATGCATCCGGCCACAGGTGATCGAAAAGGACGAGCACGAACACCAGTGCTGGTATGAGACTCCAGAAGAGAATCCGCCGCTCGTACCTGAGGTGCATGAAGTAGAGGAGCGCCATCGCCGCCTCGATCACCGCGAGGGACAGGAGCGCCAGCAGAAGCGCCCGCGGCGTGAGCCCCGCGTAGGTGAGGAACACCTCGAGAACCACGATGCCCATGAGCCCCACCCAGACCAGGACGTAGAACCTGAAACTCGGGCCGGCGTCGGCGACGCTTCCCGGCGCACCAGTTCTCTCCGCTGTTCCATTCATCGGGTGTTCATCAGGTACACAAGAGGAAACACGAACATCCAAACCAGGTCGACGAAGTGCCAATAAAGTCCCGTCGTCTCGATGTAGCTCGCGTCCAGGCGGCCGCGGCGAAACAGAATCGTGATGATGGTTATGGCGACTACACCGGTTATCACGTGAAGGAGATGAAGGCCTGTGATTCCAAAAAACGCGGCGCCAAAAAGCGGCGAGCCTCCCAACGGGTTTCGAGAGGGGCTCCATCCCTCGGCAAACATCGCAAACCACTCACGAAGGTGGAGGGCTGCGAACGCCGCGCCGAGGAGGATCGTCGCACCGAGCCAGCGAACCGCAGTGTCAGCTCTGCCCCTCATTGCAGCACGGACCGCGCCTAGCATCGTCAGGCTGCTGGTGAGCAGAACGAATGTCATGACGATTCCGTTCCGGATCGTCGGGACTAATGCGAACGGTCTGGACCAGTCCGCGCTTCCCACCCGGACGTACCCGTAAACGAATAGAATCGCGCCGAATGTCGCCGCGTCGGCGATGATGAACAGCCACATGACGAGCTTCTTCGTCCTGAAGCCGTACGGACGCGCTTCGCCAACGATACCGACATCGCCCAGATCCAGCTCAGCATGGCTCACTGATAAGCTCCGCTCAGATCCGGACTGCGAGGAGGACGAAGACGTACACCCAGAGCGCCGCCATGAAGTGCCAGTAAAGCGACGCCGCCCGATAGGCGCGCAAGGCCTCCGGGGCACTCCTTCGCGCAATACGGTGCGCAACGTAGAGCAATCCACCGAGACCACCCACCAGGTGCAACCCGTGCACGGCGGTCAGCAGATAGAAGAAAGAGCTGCTCGGACTCGAAGCAAGGGTGAGCCCCTGTGAAGACAGATCGCGCCAGGCGATGACCTGGCCGAGCAGGAACAGGAGACCGAGTCCAAGCGTGAGGTAGATCCACCTGAATTCCCGCCTCGTGCTGACAGCTGGCAGGTCCACGAGCTGAGGGTCCTGCGGTCGTCCCACAGAAGCGAGGTAGAGCGTGACACTGCTCGCGAGAACCACGAGGGTGCTGAAGTAAAGTATGGGCGGAAGGTTGAAGTGCACCCAATCGGGGTTGGCGCCCTGGCGCACGATGAGCGCGCTGGTATATGCGGCAAACGACATCGAGATGGCCGCAATCCCGATCCACACGCCTGTCCGCGCGGGCTCGGGACGGGATTCGAGGGACATGGTATTCATCAGGCCGCAGTCTCCGACGCGGGCTTCGGCTCGGGCGAATTCTGCATGATGTAGTCCCCATCTCTACCCTCGACTCCGTACTCGTTCGGACCGTGATAGACCACTGGGTTCTGGCCACCGAAGTTGTCGTGGGGAGGAGGCGAGCTCGTTGTCCACTCGAGCGAAGTCGCCTCCCAGGGATTCACCGTCGCGATCTGTCCGCGGAAACGGCTCCTGAACAAATTGTAGAAGAAGATGAGTTGCACGGCCCCGGTAAAGAGCGCGGCCACGGTGATGAAGCGGTGCAATGGAATAGAGCCCTTCATGTAGTCAACTGTGAAAGCCGAGTAGCGGCGCACGTTGCCGCTCAATCCGAGGTAGTGCATCGGCATGAAGATGCAGTACACGCCAATGAACGTCAGAATGAAGTGCCATTTGCCGAGCGTCTCGTTCATCACCCGCCCGTACATCTTCGGGAACCAGAAATAGGTGGCGGCGAAAATACCGAACATCGCCGCGACGCCCATTACGAAGTGAAAATGTCCGACGACGAAGTAGGTGCCGTGCAGGTAGCTGTCGATCGCGGGCTGCGCCAGAAA
>JBBQAV010000103.1:0-9935 GCA_038316775.1 Gemmatimonadales bacterium
TGCGGCACGCGTGGGCCAGCTCGATTCCGGTGATGTGCCTGCGCGCCGAGAGCTGCGCCTGACACATCTCCAGCGCCGAGAGGACGAACAGGTAAGCCTGTTCGTCGAACCGCGGCTCGCGGATGCGAATCCGGTCCATGATGCCTTCGCGAAAGGCCAACTCAGCCATTGCTACTTTTTTTCCGCCATTGAGGGGAAGGATGTGTAGAGAGGAAAGCGATTCGTCAAGTCGAGCACCTCCTCTTTGACTTGTGACGCGACCGCGGCGTCACCTCCGCTGGCGATGACCCGGTCGATAAATCCGGCGATTTGCTGCATCTCGGGCTCCCGCATGCCGCGGGTCGTCACAGCCGGGGTTCCGATGCGAATTCCGCTCGTTACGAACGGAGACTGGGTCTCCTTTGGTACCGTGTTCTTGTTGACCGTAATGCCCGCCATGTCCAGCGCCTTCTCCGCCACCTTGCCGGTGACGTTCTTGTTCCGGAGGTCGACCAGCATCAGGTGATTGTCGGTTCCGCCAGACACGATGTTGAAGCCGTGCTCGATCAGACCGTTGGCCAGGGCCTGAGCATTTCGAACGATCTGCCCGCAATACTCCTTGAACGACGGCTCGAGCGCTTCCTTGAACGCGACCGCCTTGGCCGCGATAATGTGCTCGAGCGGGCCGCCCTGCGTTCCGGGGAACATCGCCTTGTCGACGGTTTTCGCGTGCTCTTCCTTGCAGAGAATGAGTCCGCCGCGCGGGCCGCGAAGCGTCTTGTGTGTGGTGCTCGTCACCGCATCGGCGTGCGGGACGGGCGAAGGATGAAATCCCGTTGCCACCAGGCCTGCGAAGTGAGCCATGTCCACCATGAACTTCGCGCCGATCTCGCGCGCAACCTCGGCAAATGGCTCGAAATCGATGATCCGCGCGTACGCACTCGCGCCCGCGATGATCATCTTGGGCTTCTGCTCGCGGGCGATCTTCTGCATCTGCGCGTAGTCGATCCGGCCGTCCTCACCGACGCCGTAGTGGATCGCGTGATAGAGGAGCCCGGAAAAATTGACCGGCGATCCGTGCGTCAGGTGTCCGCCCTGAGACAGGTCGAGGCCGAGCACGACGTCGCCCGGCTTGAGAAACGCGAGATAGACCGCGGCGTTCGCCTGCGCGCCGGAGTGCGCCTGGACGTTGGCGTGGTCGGCCGAGAAGAGCTTTTTCACGCGGTCGATGGCGCACTGCTCGACCATATCTACGAACTCGCAGCCGCCGTAGTACCGTTTGCCCGGCAATCCTTCCGCGTACTTGTTCGTGAGCGGCGTTCCCATCGCCTCCAGCACCGCCGGCGACACGAAGTTCTCGCTCGCTATCAGCTCGAGGCCGCTCCTCTGCCTGTTCACCTCGAGGTCTATCATGCGCGCGATCTCAGGATCCGAAGTAGCCAAACGTCCTTCAGGCATCGCCACTCTGGAGATGGATTTTGGCGGAGCTGCTTGTGTCTGCGGCATCAGGTGTCTCTGGGTTCGGTCGTCTGGTTTGGCCTATGGCGTCATCTGACTGTCGATCTTCTTCACGCGCCGCTCGTGGCGGCCACCTTCAAATTTAGCATTGAGCCACGCCTTCATCGTCTCGACTCCCTGATCGTCCGTCATGAACCTGGCTGGGAGGACGAGGACGTTGGAGTCGTTGTGTTTGCGCGACAGCTCGCCGATCTCGGGCTCCCATGCCAGCGCGGCACGAACTCCCGGATATCTATTGGCAACGATGTCCATGCCGACTCCGCTGCCGCAGAGAAGGATTCCGCGCTTGGCCTTGCCGTCGGAAACCTCCTTCGCGAGCGGGTGCGCATAGTCGGGATAGTCGTCCGGCTGCTCTGGATCCTTCGCCCCGATGTCGTCAGGGTTGTATCCCATCTTCTTCAGCTCGGCGACGAGACGATTTTTCATCGCGACACCCGCGTGATCCGACGCAATTGGAATGGTCTCGCTCATGTCGCCTCCGCCAGCCGCAGCTCGGCGAGACGGTCCGCCGCCTCGTACGTCGGAATATGCTTGGCTTCCGCGATGTCGAACACCTTGAGAATCGTGTCGTAGATGTCGTCTGCCTTGTCGAGCGCCTTCTGCGCGTCCCAGCCCGCGACTTCGCCGTAGACGTTGATCACGCCGCCGGCGTTCGCGACGTAGTCGGGCGCGTATAGAATTCCGCGGCGCGCGAGCTCGTCGCCATGACGCCCCTCGAGAAGCTGATTGTTCGCTCCACCAGCCACGATTTGCACCTTGAGCGACGGGATCGTCGTGTCGTTGATGATCCCGCCTAGCGCGCAGGGAGAGAATATGTCGGCTTCGACAGAAAAGATCGCGTCGCCTTCGACGACCTTGGCGCCCGTGGCCTTGGAGACTCTGGCGACCTTGGCGGAATCGATATCAGAGACGATCAGCTTCGCGCCCGCCTCGTGCAGCTCCTTTGCGAGGTACGACCCGACGCTTCCGCAGCCCTGGACTGCAACCGTTTTGCCTTGGAGGCTGTCCGAGCCCCACTTCCGGTTTGCGGATGCCTGCACCGCCCGAAACACTCCGTGCGCCGTAACGGGCGACGGATCTCCGGACTTTCCGGCGAGCCCGGCGACGTGGCTGGTCTCCATCTTCACGTAGTCCATGTCCCTGGTGTTCGTGCCGACATCTTCAGCGGTGATGTAGCGACCGCCGAGGCGCTCAACAAAGCGACCGTGAGCGCGGAAGATTTTCTCGCGGTCGGTCGTCTTGTTGTCGCCGATGATGATCGACTTGCCACCGCCCAGATGCAGTCCGGCAACGGCGTTCTTGTACGTCATGCCACGCGAGAGTCGGAGCGCATCGGTAATCGCTTCATCGTCGGTCGCGTACTGCCAGAACCTGGTGCCGCCCAGCGCGGGGCCGAGCTTCGTGCTGTGGACCGCGAGAATTCCTCTATATCCAATCGAGGGATCGCTGCACATCACGACCTCCTCGTGTCCCATCTCCGCCAGCGTATCAAACAGCTTCATTGTCGTTCTGATTCCAGGAGAAAAGTTTTACGATTGACCGTAGAGAGCGCGCGCGATCACGATTCTTTGTATCTCCGACGTGCCCTCATAAATCTCGGTGACTTTAGCGTCGCGCATAAGTCGCTCCACCGGATAATCCTTGATGTACCCATAGCCGCCGAAGATCTGCACCGCCTGGGTCGTCACCCACATCGCGGTCTCGCTCGCCATCAGCTTCGCCATCGAGCTGAACTGGCGGACGCTCTGCCCGCGGTCCTTCGCAGCAGCCGCCGCGTGCAGCAACGCGCGCGACGCCGCCACGCGCATCGCCATGTCGGCGAGCTTGAACTGGATCGCCTCGAACTCCTTGATCGCCTTGCCGAACTGCTTGCGCTCGGCGGCGTATGCTACCGAATGCTCGAGCGCCGCCCTCGCGATGCCGATCGCCTGCGCTGCGATTCCGAGACGGCCGTTGTCGAGCGACTGCATCGCGTAGATGAATCCCTGCGTCTCGTCTCCGAGGAGATTCTCTCCTGGCACTCGCAGGTTGTCGAAGTTTAGCTGCACGGTGGGTGACCCGCGAAGCCCAAGCTTGTCTTCCTTCTTGCCGACTGAGAACCCCGGAAGATCAGGGGTGACGATGAACGCTCCGATTCCCCGCCCTCCTCTGCGCGAGCCGCTCGCATCGGTGCGAGCCATCGTGATGATGGCTCCGGCAAGATTCCCGTTCGTCACCCAGCTTTTGGTGCCGTTGATCACCCAGTCGTTGCCGTCCCTCACTGCTTGCGCCGTTAGCGCAGCGGCATCGGACCCGGCATCCGGCTCAGACAAAGCAAAGGCGCCCAGTATCTCACCGCGCGCCATTTTCTTTAGGAACCGTTCCTTCTGCGCGTCGCTTCCGTAGCGAAGGATCATCTGCGTCGGAAGCGAGTTGTGAACGCTCATCAACACCGCCACCGATGCGTCGGCGGCTGCAATTTCTTCCAGCGCGATGAGATAAGTCCCCGTGTCGGTGGCGAGGCCGTCGTACTCCTCGGGCAGCATCATTCCGAGAAATCCGAGCTCGCCCAGCTTCTTCACCAACGACGGCTCGAAGAACGCCTTCTCATCCCACTCGGCCGCATACGGCGCGATCTCGGCCCGCGCGAAATCGCGCGCGAGCTTCTGAACTTCGGTCTGCTCTTCGGTGAGCGGGTGGAGAGCCCAGGACACGTGCGGTCTACTTACTATAGGTATAGAAGCCGCGGCCGCTCTTCCTGCCGAGCCAGCCCGCGGCGACGTATTTCTTCAGCAGCGGACAGGGGCGGTATTTGGGATCGCCCAGTCCATCCTGCAGCACCTGGAGAATCGCGACGCAGGTGTCGAGTCCGATCAGGTCCGCCAACGCGAGCGGACCCATCGGATGATTCATGCCAAGCGTCATGACCTTGTCGATCGCCTCCGGCCCGGCGACTCCTTCCATCACGCAGAATGCCGCTTCGTTGATCATCGGCATCAGCACGCGGTTGGAGACGAAGCCGGGGTAGTCGTTCACTTCGACAGCCGTCTTCCCGAGGCGCGTGGTGATGTCGGTGACGTACTTCGTCGTTTCGTCGGAAGTCGCGAGTCCACGGATGATCTCGACGAGCTTCATCACCGGAACCGGGTTCATGAAGTGCATGCCGATGACCTTGTCGGGGCGCTTCGTGCGCCGCCCGATCTCGGTGATCGATATCGAGCTCGTGTTGGTCGCGAGCACCGCGTCCGGCTTGGCAATGCGATCCAGATCCGTGAAGATGCGATACTTGAGCCCGCTGTCTTCGCTGGCGGCCTCGATGATGAGCGAGGCCTTGCTCGCCGCATCGAGGTCCATACTGAGATCGATCCGCGAAAGGATCTTGACCTGTTCCTCGGCCGGGATCGTGCCCTTCTTGACTTGCCGCTCGATGTTCCTGGCGACCGTCGCGCGCCCCTTGTCCAGCGCGTCCTGCGACACGTCGATCATCACGACGTCGAATCCCGATTGCGCGAAGACGTGCGCAATTCCATTTCCCATCTGCCCTGCCCCGACAACCGCGATGCGGTCGGTCATGGCTTGCACTCTCGCTGGAAAGTTGGTGTTGATCTGGCTGACATCGATCGTCGCTACGCAGGAATCTCGGCGAGTGCGGGAGTCTCCGCGAGCTTGAGGGAGACTGAAAAAGTCGACCCGACGCCCACCTTGCTGCAAACGTCGATCTCGCCGCCCATGGCTTGCGCGAGCTTCCTGCTGATCGCCAGGCCCAGGCCAACGCCGTCGCGCTTGCCCCGATTCGCATCCACCTGCACGAACGGATCGAAAATGACCTTCATCTTATCCTCGGGGATGCCGATACCGGTGTCCGTGACTTCGATCACGCCCATTCCATCGCGCGAGAAACAGCGCATGGTGACTCGACCTCCGTCCGGCGTGAATTTTACCGCGTTACCGAGGAGATTGATCAGGATCTGCTCGAGTCGCTCGACGTCGGCAACGACCATCGCATCGCAGTCACCGCCGAGATACTCGTAGATAATGCCGCGTTTGGCCGCCTGCGGCTCGATGACTGCGCGAAGCGGGCGCACGGTCTTCTCGAGGTTGACCGACTTCATCTCCAGCGGAATCTTCCCCGTCTCGATCTTGGCGAAGCTCAGGATATCGTTCACCAGGTTCAGCAGGTGGCGCTGGTTTCGCTGAATTCGCTCCAGATCTGCTTTCTGCGGCGCGGTGACGGGGCCGCGGATGCCAAGGGCTAGAAGCTCGGAATAGCCGGCGATTGCATTGAGCGGCGTGCGGAGGTCGTGGCTCATCATCGCGAGGAATTCCGATTTCGCGCGGTTCGCCTCCTCGGCCCGCACCTGCGCCTGCTCGGCGTCGTGGCGCGCCTGTCGCTCGCCTTCATACAGCCGTTCGCGCTCGTCTTCGGCCGCCCGCAGCGCGACGTTCGCGCGCGCGATGTCCTCGAAGCTCGAAATCAGCACGTCGAGGATCTGCTCACGCCCGGACTCCACCGAAAAGCGATGACCGAGAAAGATGATTTCTATCGGTCCCGCCACCTTATTGGAGCGGCGTGTAGACCGGCTCTCGAACGTGCGACCGATTCGGCGCAACAGCTGCGCCGGGTCGTACGGCTTCGTCGCATAATTGTCGGCGCCGCACTCGAGTCCGCGGATCACGTCGAGCGGATCGATCAAGCTCGTCAGCAACATGAACGGAATATCGCCAAGGTCGAGATCGGCGCGTAGGGCTTGACATAGTTCGAGACCACTCATGCCGGGCATGATGATGTCGCTGATTACGAGATCGGCGTGGTGCTCGCGCAAGTCAGCGAGCGCAGCGAGCCCGGAGGACGCGACGCGCGGCGCGAACCCTGAGTCTTCCAGAAACGCGCGAAGCGCTTCCGCCTGCGTTCGGCTGTCCTCGACGATGAGGATGGGGCGGGGCGCCACTCGTGGGTTCGTCATATCTGAGAGAACTCCACCAGCTCCGCGAGCCGCGTACCGATCGCAGACAGCGGTATGACTTCGTCGACGACGCCGCTCAGAATTGCCTGCTGCGCCATTCCGAAGACCACCGACGAACGCTCATCCTGAGCGATTACGCGTCCGCCACGCTCCCGAACCGTTTGAAGCCCCGCTACGCCGTCGTTCCCCATGCCGGTGAGAACGGCGGCAATCAGGCCCGATCCGTAGGAGCGCGCACAGGAATCGAACAGATAGTCACCCGACGGCCGGAACCCCGACTGTGGCGTGCTGTCCGAAAAAAGAACCCGCCCCCCGGGACTAACGCCGAGATGGCGATCGTGCGCTCCGAGATACGCCGTTCCCGGAATCAGTTGTTCGCCCTCGGCGGCAACAACGACGTTGAGGCCGACACTCCCGCTTAGCCATTTAGCCAGGCCGTCAATGAACCCCTGTGCCATGTGCTGCACGATCACGATCGGCACCTTTATGTCGCGCGGCAGGTCGGTGAGAATTCTGTGAAGCGCCGCCGGCCCACCGGTAGATGTGGCGATTGCGATGAGCCGCGCGCGCCGCGCCTCACCACGCATGGAGTGCGTAGGTGTCTTTACTCGGTCGAGTGGACGCGCCACGCGCTCCGTTCCCCAGCGCCGCACGACCTTTACGTTCGACATCGCCCTCGCCATGGCAATCAGCCGCGTCGAGTCGCCTTCGTAGGATGCCGATCGCGGATCGTGCGGCTTCTCGAGAAGCACCAGAGCGCCGGCTTGAGTCGCGCTCAATCCCATCGACACATCGCTGGCCGATGCGGACGCGGACACCATGACGATCGGCGTTGGAGTTTCCCGCATGATCGCTTTGGTTGCGTCCAGGCCGTCGACGACGGGCATATAGACATCCATGATCACAAGGTCCGGCGCGAGTTGGACGGTCTTCTCGATCACCTCGGCGCCGTTGCGTGCCTCACCGATCACCTCGAACCCCGATGCCCCGCGAAACAGAGCCACCAGAAGCGCGCGTGACGTGGCCGAGTCCTCGGCTATGAGGACTCGAATCGCCGACGTTCGCTTCGCGTGGGGCGCCGGAAAACTCGTCATGACGTCAACTCAGAAGATCGCGAATGGTCGTCAGCAATGCTTCCTGATCGAAGCTCGACTTGCCGATATATGCATCGGCGCCCGCTTCCAACCCGCGAGCGCGGTGCTCGGCGGATTCGAGAGCGGTCACGAGAATCACGGGAAGCTCGCGAAAGCGTACCAATGCGCGAATCGATTCGCACAGCTGGATGCCATCCATCCGCGGCATCTCAACATCGGAGACGACGAGATCCGCACCCCGCTCCTGCAGAATTCGCAACGCGTCGGCGCCATCTACCGCGGTCATGACATCGTAACCGGCGGCCTCGACGACACTCGCCTCCAATGTTCGCGTCGTGATCGAGTCGTCGACGACGAGGACGCGCCGGCGCACAGTGGGCGCCGCGTCGGGCGTGGGCAGGTAACTGGCGCCGATGGGCAGGCCGAGCGCTGCCGCAACAGCGGTCGTTACGTTCAGGACCAGCGCGATAGTGCCGCTCGAAAGCATCGCCGCGCCGCTGATATGCGGAACGGGCATCTGGCCGTGCGCGCGAATGGGTCGCACCACGACTTCTGTCTCTTCGATCAGAGAGTCCACGCGGAACGCGACCCGCGATGGGCCAGCGCGCACCAGAGCGAATGACAGCGGCCCCTCGGGAGCGCGGTCGACCAGCGGCGGTCCCAACACCGCGGCCAGGGAGGCGATCACCGCCGGTTCCCCAGCAGTCCGAACTGTCTGACGCCCTTCGATGGTCGCGAGATCGCCGGGAGCGACACGCATCAGCCGCTCGACGAAAGCGGCGGGGATTGCCACGTGGGCCTGCCCGACGCGCGCCAGCACAGCCCGCGCGGTGGCCAACGTCAGTGGCGCTTCGATCGTGAATGTCGTCCCGTGACCGGGTGACCATGACACATCGACGGTCCCCCGCACACGGTCGGCGGCGGCACGAACCGCGTCCAGCCCGACACCGCGGCCGGAGATCCTGGTCGCTTCCGTACGCGTCGAAATTCCGCCCAGAAACAGACGTCGGACTACAGCGCGATCGTCGTCCGGAACGATCTCATGGCGTGCCGCGAGTTTCTCTCTCACCTTGGCCACGTCGACTCCGGCGCCATCGTCCGCGACGGTGACGACAATGCGGTCGCCGACCAGTTTGGCCTCGATCCGAACGGTCCCTTCTTCAGGCTTCCCGGCTGCTCGTCTGACCTCCGGTCGCTCGAGCCCGTGATCCACTGCGTTGCGCACGAGGTGCATCAACGCCTCGCGCAGCTGTGCGAGCACGACCCGATCGGCCTGCAACGCGACACCCGCCGTCTCGAGGCATACGAGCTTACCGGCTGCGGCCGCGACGTCCCGCGCGAGGCGCGGAAGATCGACGAGCGTGTCCGCGAAAGGCCGCATGCGAAGCTCACGCACTCCGCGCGACATCTCCTCGGCGATGCGCCGGGCCTCGCGAGCGTTCCGGGTCATCTCGGCGAGCAGTCGTGCCGACTCCCTGCGCAGGATGTCAGTGGAATCATCGAGGTCGGCGAGATCGCGCACGGACTGGTTCGAGGCAGATCCGTTTAAGCCCGCCGCCGCTCCGCTGTCGCGCCGCAATCGCCGCCACGCAGCCGAGGCGCGCATCACACTGGTTTCCATTTGGCCGACGATCGCGGGATACGTCTCCGATCGCGCCGCGAATATCAGCAGCCGGTTGGCGATTCCGAAGAGCTCATCCACCCGTTCCTGGCCCACGCGAAGGGGCGCTTCGAGTGCAGGCTGCTGACCCACGGCAGAGGGCGAGGCGATAGGCGGTGGCGACACCGCAGGCGCTCGAGGTGTCACTGGCGATGCAGGGATGCCGGCCGCTTGCGCGCCGGCTCGCGCCGAAGGCGCCGCCGGCGCTGAGCCGTTAGCCGGCGCTGAGCCAGTAACTGGAGCTGGGCCATTCCCCGGAGCTGCGCCGCTCCCTGGAGCTGCGCCGTTAACCGGAACCGCGCCTTTAACGGGAGCTACGGCTCGTTGAGGAGTGAGCGATCGTTCTCCCGCAACGCGTCCCGCCCCCCGCTCAGCGATAATCTCCACGACCGATTCACCGCGCCGGAGCGCCTTGGCCGCGTTAGAGAGCGCATCGAGTCCGCCGAAGAGAACTTCGATCTCGTCCCTGACCAGCGCGCGTCCCGAGTCTCGAGCCGACACGAGGACCGCCTCCAGGCGATGACAAAGTGCTTCCACCGCCGCGACGCCCGCCGAACGGGCTGCTCCCTTCAGCGTATGCATGACGCGAAAGAGAGAGCGAAGCTGCTCGGTGTCGGCCGGCGCCCGCTCGAGCGCGAGCAGATATTCGTTCGCCTGGACTACCTGTTCGTCGAGCTCTTCGACGAACATTGCGAGCAACCGGGCGGGGAGATCCCCTTGGTTTAACGTCGCGACGCTCCA
>JBBQAV010000104.1:0-9824 GCA_038316775.1 Gemmatimonadales bacterium
ACGCGCGGCTGCTCAACACTCTGCGCCAGCTCCGCGACCTTGGCAACACGGTGATCGTCGTCGAGCACGACCAGGAGACGATGGAGGCCGCCGATCACCTGATCGACCTCGGCCCCGGAGCCGGAAAGCATGGTGGACTCGTCATTGCCGCGGGAACGGTGGATGAAGTGCGCGCGAGCAAGGACTCGATCACCGGCCGCTACCTGCGCGGGGAGATCGAGATTCCAATTCCGGAGGTCCGCCGCAAGATGGATCCCAAGCGCGTGATCCGCATCGAAGGCGCGCGCGAGCACAATCTGCGCAACCTCGACGTCGACATTCCGCTCGGCCTGTTCGTCGCCGTCACCGGCGTTTCCGGAAGCGGGAAGTCCACGCTCATCGAAGACATTCTGCACCGCGCGATGGCGAGATACTTCTACCGGGCGAGAGTGATCCCCGGCGCGCACAAGCACATCGCGGGGTTCCAGCACCTCGACAAAGTCATCGACATCGACCAGAGTCCGATCGGCCGCACGCCGCGGTCGAATCCCGCGACGTACACGGGTTTGTTCACGCCGATCCGCGAGCTTTTCGCGGAGCTGCCGGAAGCGAAGATTCGCGGCTACGGCCCCGGCCGCTTCTCGTTCAACGTGAAGGGCGGACGCTGCGAGGCGTGCGAGGGCGATGGGCTCGTCAAGATCGAGATGCATTTCCTTCCGGACGTCTACGTCCCCTGTGATGTGTGCAAGGGGAAGCGGTACAACCGTGAGACACTGGAAGTCCGGTTCCGCGGCCTCAGCATCGCCGACGTTCTGGAGCAGACGGTCGAAGACGCGCTGACTTTCTTCGAGAATCAGCCGCGCGTCAGGCAGAAGCTTCAGACCCTTTACGACGTAGGACTCGGCTACATCCATCTGGGACAATCGGCGACGACACTCTCGGGCGGAGAGGCGCAGCGCGTCAAGCTCGCCGCCGAGCTGTCCAAGCGCGACACCGGGCGAACGTTCTACATTCTTGACGAGCCGACGACAGGCCTTCACTTCGAGGATGTGCGGATGCTCCTTACAGTGCTGCACCGTCTTGTTGACCGGGGGAACACGGTGCTCGTCATTGAGCACAACCTCGACGTCATCAAGACCGCTGACTGGATCGTGGATCTCGGCCCGGAAGGCGGACAACGTGGTGGCGACGTCGTAGCCGCTGGAACTCCGGAAGACGTTGCTGACGCGCCCGAGTCTTATACGGGTCAGTATCTCCGTCCGCTGCTCGGCAAGACTCGGAGCGGCGGCGGAAGTCGCAAGAAAGTCGCTCTCAAGGCGGGCTAAATGGTGAGTTTGCTGGACATAATCGGACCTGTGATGGTCGGTCCTTCCTCGTCGCATACCGCGGGAGCGTGCCGGCTCGGACTCCTCGCGCGCGGCCTCATAGGTGGAACCCCGCAGACGGGAGTTCTCCAGCTCCACGGATCCTTTGCGCGCACAGGTGAAGGACACGGCACCGACAAGGCGCTCGTCGGCGGGCTATTGGGGTTCCGCCCCGACGACGAAAGACTCCGCGAAGCCCTTCAGATCGCCGAGAAAGAGGGCCTGGACTACAAGTTCGAGAAGGTGACGATCGCCGACGCCGCGCACCCGAACACTGTCCGGATTTCCATCGAGCTGAACGACACGAAGGCGACCATGCTCGGGTCGTCACTGGGGGCGGGCCGGATCCTCGTACAGGAGATCGACGGCTACCCCGTGGAAGTGACCGGAAACTTACACACGATTGTTCTCGTAGCTGAGGACAGGAAGGGCTCGATCGCCAGAATCACGGGGATCCTGGCCGAGCACGAGATCAACATTGCTACGCTGAGGCTGTCGCGAAAGGAGAGGGGCGGCGACGCCTTTATGGTCATCGAGTGCGACGAGGTCCCGGACAAGAAGGCGGGCGAGGAGCTGAGAGCGCTCGACTGGGTCCGGTGGACGCGGCGGCTCCCCAAAGTGAGTGGGGGCTGAGTGTACAAAGCGCTCGCTGACGCCATCAAGGACGCCGAACGCGACAAGAAATCGCTGGCGCAGGTGGCGCTGGCCGCGGAATCACGCGACCAGGGCCGGTCGGTCGAAGATATTCGCGCGGTATTGCAACGCGCGCTCGACGTGATGAGAAGCGCGATCGAAAAGGGCTTGGTTGGCGATCTGTATTCTGCTTCAGGACTGGTCGGGGGGGATGCCGCAAAGCTGAGACTGAGCACCAATGGTCCGCTCGCGCAGACCCCCTTTCGCGACATCCTCACGCGGGCGCTGGCGGTGCAGGAAGTGAATGCGGCAATGGGCGTGATCGTCGCGGCGCCGACGGCGGGCGGAGCGGGAGTTCTTCCCGCGATTCTCACCGGTCTGGCGAAGGCGCGTTCGGTGCCTGACGACAGAGTCATCGATGGATTGGCGACCGCGGGGTTGATCGGAGCAGTCGTGGCGGAGCGCGCGTCGCTATCGGGAGCCGAAGGCGGATGCCAGGCGGAGACGGGCGCCGCCGCGGGGATGGCGGCGGGTGCTGCAACTGAGATGCTGGGCGGAACGCCGTCGCAGGTGGGACACGCGGTGGCTTTGACGATGCAGGGAACACTGGGACTGGTTTGCGATCCGCTGGGCGGGCTCGTCGAATTGCCGTGCGTTTTCAGAAATGCCACCGGCTCGGCGATCGCGCTGGCGGGAATCGAGATGGCGCTGGCCGGTATCACTTTCGCCATCCCGGTCGACGAGGTAATCGATGTGATGGGCGAGATCGGGCGCGAGATGGACGTCCGTTACCGTGAAACGGCAGGTGGCGGGCTGGCCGCAACGCCAACCGGTCGCCGGCTTGCGAAGGAGAGGCTGTACCAGATCAAGAGGTCGGACGGGTAATGTTCAACTAGTTAACAACGGAAGAAGGCAGTATCTTCGCGTGAAATCGTATGGAGTAGCAGGTTACTATCGAAACGCAGACCGGATCCAAGTCGTGAGTGTTCTGTGGGTTAGTCGTCGGTTTACAGTGGTTGCCAGTGGTTTGCCGGTAGCGAACTGATAACCACTGACGCACTGACAACAGATGACCGACCACTCAACACTTGGATCCCCTCTCCGGCGCCCGGTAGCCAGTTGTCAGCGATGTCAGTGAGGCTCTAATCAACCCCCTTATATGAATATCTTCGATCGCATAGCAATGCTGTTCCGGTCCAACGTCAACGCGGTCATCTCGGAATTCGAGCAGCCCGAGAAGATGTTGAACCAGATCATTCTCGACATGAGATCGCAGCTGGTGAAGGCGAAGCAGCAGGTCGCTGCCGCCATCGCCGATGAGAAGCGTCTCCAGGACCAGACCAGGCAGGAGCTCAAGGAGGCCGAGGACTGGGAACGGAGAGCGATGCTGGCGGTGCAGCAGAATCAGGACGAGCTCGCAAAGCAGGCGCTGATGCGCCGCGGCGAGCACATGTCACGCGGCGATCAGCTCAATCTCACCTGGCAGGCGCACAAGCAGGAGACCGACCGCCTCAAGGAATCGCTGCGCGGTCTCAACGACAATATCGAAGAGGCAAACCGCAAGAAGAATCTGCTTCTCGCGAAACAGCGCCGTGCCGACGCGCAGAAGCGCATCAACGAGACGATGTCGAGCATGTCCGACAAGTCGGCGTTCGAGGCGTTCGCCCGGATGGAAGAAAAGATCGACTCGAACGACCGCAAGATCAGAGCGAGCGCCGAGATCGATGAGGAGTTCTCGGGCGACAAGCTCGCGAAGGACTTCAAGCGCCTCGAAGCGGCCGGCGGCAACCAGTCGGCTGAGATGTTGCTCATACAACTGAAGCAGAAGATGGGAGTGCTCCCCGCCGCGAACGCCACCAACAAGGCTCTTGGCGCCGGAAGACTCGAAGAAGAGGCCATTGAGGTCGAAGAGATCCACGACGAGAACAAGTAGTGGCTAGCGCGGTGGCACCGGGAAGGACCAGAGTAGCGCCGATTCTCGCGGGCGTGATAATCACGGTCCTGATCCTCTGGATGTTTGGGAGGACAGCCGACGTATTTCTCCTCCTTTTCATAGCGATCATCATCTCGCTCTACCTCGGTGCGGTGAGAGACCTTCTCGTCGAGCGCCTTCGCGTTCCCCCGAAGCTCGCGTTCTTCATTTCCGTCGTCGGTACGACGTCCGCGCTACTTGGGCTATTCGCGATTTTGCTGCCGCCGGTCGTCGAGCAGACGCGCGCGCTGATCGTCGTGATGCCCACCTACATCGAAACGTGGGAGACGGGCATCGACCACTTCGTTGCACGTTTCCCGGCGATGCGCGATGTGTGGAAGCCGGGCGAGCATCGCCTCATGAGTGCGGTGTACGTCCAGCTCGCAAGCCAGGCGCAGGGACTGGTGCCAAAGGTCTTCTCCCTGGTTCGCGTATTGATTGACTGTTTTGCGGTGGCCGTGATGAGTATCTACCTCGCGCTCCAGCCAGGTGTCTACCGGGAGTGGCTGATTGCGCTCTTCCCGCCGATTCACCGCGATCTCGTGCGCGACGTCCTTCGAGATCTCGCTGACGCGTTGCGCGCTTACATCGTCGGCCAGCTCCTGACGATGACTCTGCTCGCCGCGCTCACCGCGGCCGGGTTGTACATCCTCGACGTTCCATACTGGCTGACGTTCGGAGTGTTCACGGGCCTCGTAGCCGTGATCCCATTTTTCGGCACGCTGCTGTCCACGACTTTGCCGGCGCTCTTCGTACTGGGCGGACCTGGCGGCGGGACACGCGCGCTATACGTCCTCTTGCTCGGCGTAGTCATTCACCTGATCGAGGGCAACCTCGTTTCGCCACTCGTGATGTCGAAGAAGATCGACATGCCGCCGGTGCTCACGATCACCGCGGTGCTGGTGATTGGGCAGCTTCTTGGCCCGCTGGGTCTCGTGGTTGCTTTGCCGACGCTCGTCAGCGTGATGGTGATCGTGCGGCGCATACTCATCAACCGTATTTACGAGGGACAGGGATTCAGGAAGAGCACGCGCGACCGGATCTTCGTCTTGCGCGTGCCCGTTCCCGACGGCGGGGTGCTCGTTGCTTCCACGCCTCCGCCCGATCTCATCGCATTTCGCGAGAATCAGGGGCTGTCCAAGAGCGCTTAGAACGCTCTGGTTGGACTCACGACTGTCCCAGTATTACGGTGATTCTCGTTCCCGAGAAGACCTGATCGCCCACAAGGGCCGCCTTGTTGAAGGCCTGCTGGATCGTGAATGTCATGTCCTTCACGAAAGTGTCGGCGGTCTGGGTGAAGTCGATCGCATCGCCGTTCCGCATCCACGTTCCGGTCATGTCCGCGTTTAAGGCCGGAGTGGTGCCGTTGGAAGCGACGAACAGACGCCCGGACGTCGAGCCGTCCGAATTCAGCGTAATGGTGAAAGTGCTTCCCACCTGAAGCTCGTCCCTCGCTGTCCCTCCGGTCGGTTGCGTTGAGAAGGCGACAGCGTCGTACCTGCCGACCACAGAAACCTGGGGCGACGTCGAATCTCCGCATGCGAAGAGAACAGCCGGCAACGCGATCAGGAACAGCGCGCGCGATTTGTTCCATGAATGTCTCATCAACTTATTTCTCATCCTGATTGCTCCATTGAGTGTTGCGATTGTGTGAGAAAGAAAGCGCACCGATGAATGAAAATTTCGCGCGACGCGTTTGATTGATTCGACTGGCCTTCCAACGATTGCTCAGCTTCGTGGCTGCGCTGCAATCGTGTCCGCACACTCTTGCGGGAGGGTCAAGCCAGTGCAGCTCGCATTGTCCGTCAGACGTCTCAACAAAACGTACCACTCCGGCTCGAGAACCCGATCGATGGCCGTCCCTGCGTTGCGCGATGTCTCGTTCGACGTGGGCGCGGGTGAGATAATCGGGCTCGTCGGCCGCCCCGGCGCCGGAAAATCGACGCTGCTGCTCTGTCTCGCGGGCCTGCTCCGCGGAGATGCCGGAAGCATCACCTGGTTTGGAGCGCAGATTACCGGGCATCACGTGCCGCCGGGGCTCGCATACGTTCCGCAGCGCGCCGGCTACTACTCTTTCCTCACCGTGCGAGAAGCCCTCGAGTACTACGCGACGCTTCACGATCTCTCCTCGGCGAATCGCTCCGCGCAGGTGGAAGCGGCGCTGAGGGATGTCTGCCTGCAGACCCACGCAACTCGTCGCGTGAGCAGTTTGTCGACGAGCCTGTTGCAGCGGCTCGGGCTCGCGCAGTCTCTGATCGGATCGCCGCGCGCGATCCTGCTCGACGAAACTCTCTGTGGAGAAGGATTGCTTTTCGACAAGGACGTTTCCGCTCTGCTCACCCGAATCGCTCGTCGCGGCATCACGGTGATTCTTGCAGCGCCCAATCCCGTCGAGCTGCATCGAATCGCCGCGCGCATCATCAATATCGTCGAGGGAAGAGTCATGGGACCGCGGTGGGAGATGGCGGGGGGAAGCAGAGTGGCGGAGCAATTATGTTGACCCTCTATATAAGCGCGCCTAGCTTCCCCCAATGGCCGCCTCTGATCTTCGCCTCTACAACACGCTCACCAGAAAAATCGAATCGTTTTCGCCCGAAGACGGCGAAACGGTGCGCGTTTACACCTGCGGTCCCACCGTCTACAGGCCCGCGCACCTCGGGAATTTCCGCACTTTCCTCTTCGAGGATTTGCTCAGGCGCGTAATCGCTCTGCGCGGCTGGAAGGTTTTTCAGGTGATGAACCTCACCGACGTCGACGACAAGATCATCAAGTCGGCGAGCGAGCGCGGCACGAGCATCGGTGAAATCACCGCGCCTGTGACCGCGACCTTCCACGCGGATCGCGCATTTCTCCGGATTCAGGACGCCGAGCTCTATCCGAAGGCGACGGACCACATCGCGGAGATGATCGGTATCGTCGAGCGACTCGTCGAGAGGAAGCTCGCCTATCTCGCCGACGATGGCACCGTCTATTTCGCGATCGACAAGTTCAAGGGTTACGGAAAGCTCTCCCGTCTCGACACGCGCGAGGTAAAGACTGGCGCGCGCGTGATGCAGGACGAGTACTCGAAAGAGAACGCGCAGGACTTCGCCCTATGGAAAGCGGCAAAGCCCGAAGACGAAGCGACCGGCGCGGCGTGGGATTCCCCGTGGGGACGTGGCCGGCCCGGGTGGCATCTAGAGTGCTCCGCGATGGCGATGAAATACCTCGGCGAGACTCTCGACATCCATTGCGGCGGAATCGATCTGATCTTCCCGCACCACGAGGACGAGATCGCTCAATCGGAGGGCGCGACTGGAAAGCCGTTCTCGAGCTTCTGGTGCCACGGCGAGTTTCTGCTCACCGAGGGCGCCAAAATGGCTAAGCGGCTCGGCAACGTCGCGACGGTGCAGGACCTGCGCGACCAGGAGATTCCGGCGGCAGCGTTCCGTCATTTTGTTTTTTCGACGCACTACCGGAAGCAGCTGAACATGTCGGGAGAAGCAATCGAGGCGTCGATGGAAGGAGTGCGGCGAATCGGCGATTTCGCCGAGCGTTTGGCCGAGGCGAAGGGGGCGACGCCGGAGCTGGAAAGGATCGCGGAGGAGGCCGAGGCCGAAGTGAGGGCTGCGCTCTTTGACGACCTGAACGCTCCGATTGCCCTCGGTGCTCTTTTCACGTTCGTCCGCAGAGCGAACGCGGAGCTGGACCGGAACGGCGTCGACAAGCGGGCGCTGGAGAAGGCGCGAGAGGTTTTCGCGCGGATCAACTCGGTGCTCGACGTGGTGCCGGAAGTCGCCGGCACCGATGCCGGACTAGCTCAGTGGGTGAATGAGCGACTTGCGGCCCGAAAAGAGGCGCGGGCGCGCCGGGATTTCGCCGCAGCCGACCAGATCCGGGCGGAAATAGAAGCGAAGGGGATCACCCTCGAGGACAGCCCGCACGGGACGAAATGGAAGAAAGTTAGATAAAACGCGCGCCATCCCGCGACGCCTTGAACGCGTCCCCTCCTCGGGTTGACTCGTCGGCCTAAGTTGGCTATTCTACTTGGCTTGCGATGAAAAATCGCTGTTTGTTGCTGACGTAGCTCAATTGGCAGAGCAGCTGATTTGTAATCAGCAGGTTGGGAGTTCGATTCTCCCCGTCAGCTCTGCCGACGAAGCCAGCAGGAGCGAAAACCGGTGGGGTGCCCGAGTGGCCAAAGGGAGCAGACTGTAAATCTGCCGGCTAACGCCTACGAAGGTTCGAATCCTTCCTCCACCATGGATAGCAGGGGGCGGGTTTTTTTGTTGTAGGAGGGCAGGTTCGTAGTTCGCAGCAGGTTCGCAATCCGCAGTTTGTCCGCAGTACGAAGTCGAGTGGTATGCGGGAGTAGCTCAGTTGGTAGAGCGCTAGCCTTCCAAGCTTGATGTCGCGGGTTCGAGTCCCGTCTCCCGCTCTAGGAGGGTACACGTGCCAGAAAGTTGCTCCGATGTAGTGAAGCTGACAGCTGTTCGACTTCAAGCGGGTAGCCGGCAGCTTGTTCGGTTTAGCGGTTCCCCGCTCGCGTAGCTCAGTCGGTAGAGCACACCCTTGGTAAGGGTGAGGTCATCGGTTCAATCCCGATCGCGAGCTTGTACGAAAACGAAACGTTTGAGGACGAAATGAGCAAAGAGAAATTCAATCGTACGAAGCCCCACGTTAACGTCGGCACCATTGGCCACGTCGATCACGGCAAGACGACGCTGACGGCCGCGATCACGGCGATCCAGGCGAAGAAGGGGCTGGCATCCGCGGTGGCGTTCGACCAGATCGACAAGGCACCCGAGGAGAAGGCTCGCGGCATCACGATCGCGACCGCCCACGTGGAGTACGAGTCGGAGAAGAGACACTACGCGCACGTCGACTGCCCGGGCCACGCTGACTATGTGAAGAACATGATCACGGGTGCCGCACAGATGGACGGGGCGATTCTCGTGGTATCAGCGGCCGACGGTCCGATGCCGCAGACGAGAGAGCACATCTTGCTCGCCAAGCAGGTGAACGTGCCCTACATCATCGTGTTCATGAACAAGGTGGACATGGTGGACGATCCGGAGCTGCTGGAGCTGGTCGAGCTGGAGGTAAGAGAGCTCCTGTCGAGCTACGACTTCCCGGGCGATGACACGCCGATCATCAAGGGCTCCGCTCTCAAGGCTTTGGAGTCGGGCGATCCGAACAGCGAGTACGGTAAGAAGATCGGCGAGCTCATGGACGCCCTGGATACTTACATCCCGCAGCCCAAGCGAGAGACCGAGAAGCCGTTCCTCATGCCAGTCGAAGACGTGTTCTCGATCACCGGCCGCGGCACCGTTGCGACGGGTCGTATCGAGCGGGGCAAGATCAAGGTGAGCGAGGAAGTCGCTTTGATCGGTTTCAACTCGGACAAGAAGACGGTCATCACCGGCGTCGAGATGTTCAGGAAGCTCCTGGATGACGGTCAGGCCGGTGACAACGTCGGTCTGCTGCTTAGAGGTATCAATAAGGAAGACGTCGAGCGTGGAATGGTGCTGGCCAAGCCGGGCAGTATCACGCCGCACACGAAGTTCAACGCCGAAGTCTACGTTCTGACCAAGGAAGAGGGCGGTCGTCACACGCCGTTCTTCAAGGGCTACAGACCGCAGTTCTTCTTCAGAACTACGGACGTGACCGGATCGGTCGAGCTGCCGGAAGGAATGGAGATGGTGATGCCGGGTGACAACGTTCAGATGTCGATCGAGCTGATTTCGCCGATCGCCATGGACGAGGGTCTCCGCTTCGCGATCAGAGAAGGCGGCCGCACCGTAGGCGCAGGCGTAGTAACCAAGATCATCAAGTAGCAGCGCGAATTTCTTAGACACGCGAGAGAGAGTTATGGCAGGAAGAATTCGAATTCGGCT
>JBBQAV010000105.1:0-9739 GCA_038316775.1 Gemmatimonadales bacterium
GACTTCCTGGACGTCCTCGACGGGAACTTTGGAGCGCCTGAGTGCCTCGCGGATGGCAACGGCTCCGAGCTCGGGCGCACTAAGTGGTGATAGCGCGCCGAGGAATTTGCCGATGGGGGTGCGGGCGGCGCCGACGATTACGGGAATGCGGGATTTATCAGGCATGATTGCTTCAGCGATTGGGTTTGACCTACCCTTTGGTTGACCTACCCTTTGAAGTTAACGGGAGGAGGAAGGGGCGGAGGCCGCGGCGGCCACACCGGGGTGCTGGTCCGATTCTTCCTTATTGGGAGTGCTCATTCAGGAGGTCTTACTAATGACTACGCCATCACAGAAGCAGCAGGTCCTCGACGTCGAAAAGCGGTTCTGGCACGCGATGAAAAAGAAAGACGCGAAGACCGCGGCACGGATGACGGACGACGGATGCATCGTCGTGGGTGCGCAAGGCGCTTCGTCGATCGATAGCAGGACCATGGGCAAACTGACGAGTGAAGGAGCTTGGGAGCTCAAGCGGTTCGCGATCGACTCCAAGAATGCGGAAGTCAGGTTCGTCGGTGACGATGTCGCCATCGTGGCGTACAAGGTGAACGAGCAGGTAGTGGTGGACGGAAAGACGCTGCCGATTGAAGCGAACGATGCCTCGGTGTGGGTGCGGCGTAACGGAGACTGGCTTTGCGCCCTTCATACGGAGTCGCTCGCCGGCGATCCTTACGGGCGCGATAAGAAAACGACGAACGCACCATAGTGACCGAATAACGACTTGTGAGACGAACGCCACCGGCATTCCAGCGGTGGCGTTCTTGTTTTTGCGTATTTCCGCGCCTGCCCCTTTTCTCCTCCGGGCTTACCGCTAATCGCTCCTTCCTGCGACCACTGACTCCTCCTGATAGCAAGGGTAGTGCGACCGATCCTCACCTCGCGGCGTCCGATCCATTTGTACGCGAGCCTCTTGCTTATTTAACTTTATACTTATATTAACTATATACTTATATAGTGATACAGTGCCTCCTGCATCTGAGGAATGACGTTCGATGGATCGACCCATAATCGCACTTCTTGTCGTGACCCTGGCCAGCGCCGGATCGGCCAGCGCCGGCGCGCAGCTCTCGCTCAGTGACGCACTGAGACAGGCAGACAGGTCCGCGTATGCCAACCGCATGGCGGCCGGCGCGACGGCGGCACAGAAGGCACAGGCCATTCTTCCGCTCAAAGGGATTCTACCCAGCGTCCGCTTCGAGGCCGGATACGTCCGAACCTCCGATCCAATCGGCGTCTTCGGCGCGACGCTCCGCCAGCGTACGATCACGCAGGCCAACTTCGACCCCCAGCGTCTCAACTATCCGGGCGCCGTCGGGAACTACCAGGGCGGCATCGTGGTGGAGCAACCCATCTTCAACGCCGACGCCTGGACTGGCCGTCACTCTGCGCGCCGCGCCGCCGATGCGAGTCGAGCATCGGAGGAATGGACCCGTCTCTCGACACGCGTGAATGTGGTACGAGCCTACTATGGTGTAGTGCTCGCCACCGAGCGCGCGACGACGCTGCAATCCGCCGTTCACTCGGCACAAGCCCACCTGAGACAGGCCGAGGCGATGGTGCGGCAAGGTCTCGTCACCAAGTCTGACGCGCTTCTCGCCTCAGTGCGCGCGGGTGAGATCGACGCGCAGCTCGCCGAAGCGGACGGTGGTGCCGAAACTGCGCGACGACAACTCGCCGTCCTCCTCGGGGGAGACGGAAACGCGCTGCCTCAAGTGCAGGCTGTGCCCTCACTGCTGCCGTCAGGAGATCGCATCCGGGCGGTGGCAGCGGCTGATACGGCCGCACTCCCCGCCGAACCGCGTGCCGACGTTGACGCTGCCTCGCGCGCGCTCGACGCTGCGCAGGCCGAGGCGCTTCGTGCTCGCTCTGCCTATCTCCCCCGCATCAACTCGTTCGCGCGTTACGACTGGAACTCCCCCAATCGAGTGTACTCCGGCGACAAGAACTGGACTGTGGGTATCATGACATCCTGGAGTCCGTTCGCCGGCGCGAGCGAGATTGCCGACATACGGGTTATGGCGGCACGCGCGGGTTCGGCTCGGGCGCAAGCGGAGGCCGCGCAGGCAAATGCGCGTCTCGACGTCGAGCAAACTCGCACCCTCCTCGTGGTGGCCCTGGCGCGACTCAGCATCGCGGAACGTGCGGTGGCTCAGAGTGCCGAGGCTCTTCGGATCGTCGAGCGGAAGTACGCCGGTGGACTCGCGAGCGTCGTCGAGCTGCTCGACGCGCAAGCTGGAGAGACGCACAGCGCGCTCGGATTCGCGCAGGCGCGCTATGACGCGATCGTCGCCGCGGCTGAGCGTCGCCGGGCACTTGGGGGAGATCCCGGGTCGCTCGCAGCACTAGACCAATCCCGGCCTATCGCGGCGAGCCTGCCGCCCAACACGACGGTTAGCGAGTCACCTGAAACATTCAGCACTGAACGAAGGAATCTCCCATGATGCTACGATTCTGCCACTCGGGTCTCGGCGGTGCGCTGCTCATTGCGGCTGCAGCGGCGTGCGGGTCGTCGCCGCCGGAGCCCGCACGGGCTAACCCGATACGCGTGGCGGGCACCGTTTACACCGTGAAAGACACGGTAGTGGCCGGCACATTCGAGGCATCGGGCACAGCAGCACCGGTTCGTCAGGCGACGTTGAGCACGAAGCTGATGGGGACCGTTGATGCGGTGCTGGTCAAGGAAGGCGACGTCGTCGCGGCTGGCCAGGCACTCGTGCGCATCGACGCGCGCGACCTCGCAGCCAAGCAAAACCAAGTCGCCGCGTCCATTGCCGACGCGGAGGCACAGCAGCGCGAGGCAGCAGCCCAGGCGAGCCGCATGCGCGCACTCTACGCGGAGAGCGCCGCCACGAAAGTGCAGCTCGAGGGCGCCGAGACCGGACTCGCCAGAGCAGATGCGGGCGTGCGCGCAGCGCGTGCCACATCGCAGGAGCTCGGAGCGATGAGCTCGTATGCCGTGATTCGCGCACCGTTCGCGGGACTCGTCACCAAGCGCTTCGTTGACCCGGGTGCCTTCGCTGCGCCCGGCGCTCCGCTGGTCGCCGTCCAGGACGGGCTTCAGCTCCGCGTGACCGCCAACGCCGCACCAGACGCGATCGGCGGGATTCGTCGTGGCCAGGCCATCGATGCGATCATCGAAGGGCGCCCGGTCGGCGCGATCGTCGAGGGGGTGGTTCCAACCGCGACGGGCAACCTCTACGCGATCAATGCGCTCGTGGCCAATCCAGGCGGCCACATCCTGCCTGGCAGCACGGCAACCTTGCTCCTCCCGACGGGCGCGCGGCACGCGCTTATGGTGCCCAATGCCGCGATCTCGCATCAGGGAGACCTCGCTGGCGTCACGCTGCGCACGGCCGAAGGAGATCAAGTCCGATGGATCCGGCTCGGAGTCGTCTCGAAGAATATGGTGGAAGTGAATGCTGGTCTGCGGCCCGGCGATCTCGTGATCGTCCCGATCGCTGTTGCGCCCGTGGCCGGGGGGAGCTGACCCGTGGGTGTCTCAGGCCGCGTTGCGCAGGCGTTCCTCCGTTCCAAGCTCACTCCCCTCATCACCGTTGCCTCGCTGGCGGTCGGGCTGCTCGGCATCCTCGCCACGCCGCGCGAGGAGGAGCCGCAGATCTCCGTGCCGATGATCGACGTGATTGCGGCGCTCCCGGGCGCCTCGCCACATGAGACGGAGAATCTGGTTGCTCGTCCCCTCGAGCAACGGATGTTGGAGATCCCCGGCGTCGACCATGTCTATGCGATGTCGGGTGACGGCTACGCGATGGTCACGGTGCGCTTCAAGGTCGGCGAAGATCAGGAGCGGAGCGTCACGAAGGTACAGGCGAAGCTGGCGGGCGCTATGGACCAAGCGCCTCCGGGCGCGCTGCCCCCGGTTGTGAAGCCCCATTCCATCGACGACGTGCCCGTGCTCGCCCTCACGCTGCACGCCAGGGACTACGATGCGAACACGCTTCGGCAGGTGGCGGTGCATCTCGAAGATGAGATCCGGACCGTGCCCGATGTGGCCGAGACGTTCGTGATCGGCGGCCAGCCCCGGCAGATCCGCGTGACGATCGACGCCGCGCGGTTGGCGGCGAGCGGTGTGACGCCCGGCGAAGTAGCGATGGCGCTCAGAGGTGCCAATGCGCGCCTGCAAGCCGGCGAGCTCTCGGCGGCGGACCAGGTTTATCGCATCAACGTAGGTGCACCGCTTTCTGCGCCGGCCGAGGTGGGCAGCGTCGTCGTCGCCGTTCGTGGCGGAGCGCCGGTGTACCTGCGGAACGTCGCGACCGTCACCGACGACTTTGGCGAGACGACGACTTATGTGTCACACGCCGGTCGCACCGGCCCCGCGGAAGGCGCCGTCACGATCGCAGTGGCAAAGAGAAAGGGCGCGAACGCCACGCAGGTCACCAAGGCCGTGATGGAGCGCGTGGACGCAGCAAAGGGGCGGCTGCTGCCCGCCGACGTGCGACTCGAGGTCACGCGCGACTACGGCGAGACGGCGGGCGACAAAGCGCGGGAGCTCATCCTCCATCTCTTCATCGCCACCATCTCCGTGACGGTGCTGATCTGGATATTCCTCGGCTGGCGCGAGGCCGCGGTCGTGCTCGTGGCGGTTCCCGTCACGCTCGCCCTCACCCTGTTTGCCTACTACGCGCTTGGCTACACGCTCAACCGCATCACGCTGTTCGCGCTGATTTTCTCGATCGGCATTTTGGTGGACGACGCGATCGTGGTGGTAGAGAACATCTACCGCCATCTGAAGATGGGCGATCGCAGCCCCGAAGCGGCGGCGGTGGACGCCGTGGACGAAGTGGGGAATCCCACGATCCTCGCGACGTTCGCCGTGATCGCGGCCATCCTGCCGATGGCCTTCGTCTCCGGAATGATGGGCCCGTACATGCGCCCCATTCCGATCGGCGCGTCGGTCGCGATGCTCGCCTCGCTCGCCGTCGCGTTCATAGTGACGCCGTACCTCGCGTACCGGCTGCTCAAAGGGCACGTGAAGCCGACGGCGCACCCGCACGATCGCGCTCATGAAGGCGAGGAGTCATCTGGCTTCGCGCGCTTCTACACGCGGCTCATGACGCCGCTCATGGATCGCCGACCCTTGCGCCTCGGCTTCTATGCCGGCGTCGTCGGACTGTTGCTGCTGTCGATGGGACTGCTCGCCGTGAAAGCAGTGAAGGTGAAGATGCTCCCGTTCGACAATAAGAGCGAGTTCCAGATCGTGCTGGATCTTCCGGAGGGAACGACACTCGAGACGACGAACGCAGTGGGGCAGGAGATTGCCGCATTTCTTCGCCACGTGCCGGAAGTGAAGAGCACCGCGGTGTACGCGGGAACGTCCGCGCCTTTCAACTTTAATGGCCTTGTGCGCCACTACTTCATGCGCTCGGGACCGAATGTCGCGGATGTGCAGGTGAACCTCGTGTCCAAGGGCGACCGCTCGCGACAGAGTCACGCCATTGCGGTAGCCGTGCGCCCCGGCATCGACGCGATTGCGCGGCGCTACGGCGCCTCGGCAAAGGTGGCGGAAATTCCACCCGGCCCCCCCGTGCTCTCGACGCTGGTCGCCGAGGTTTACGCCGCGGACGACGCGACACGGCTTGAGGCAGCGCGGCAGGTGAAGCACGTGTTCGAGACTACGCCCGGCGTCGTGGACGTCGATTGGACCGTCGAGGCGCCGCAGCAGCAACGCACCTTCCGTGTGGATCGCGTGCGGGCCGCGGAGGCGGGTGCGAGCGTCGAGCAGATCACCCAGACGCTGTACCTGGCGCTGTCTGGAACATCGGCGGGCATCGCGAGCTCGCAGACAGCGCGCGAAGCCACCACGATCGTGCCGCGCCTGCCGGTGGAACAGCGCTCGTCGGTGGATGCCCTGTTGGCCCTGCCGATCGCCACCGCCGCGGGGCCGCAGCCGCTCGCCAGGTTCGTGACCGTCCTGTCGGGCACACGTGAAAGCAGCCGGGTGCGAAAGGACCTGCGTCCGGCGATCTACGTGACCGGCGACGTCGCCGGCGCGATCGAGTCGCCGGTGTACGCGATCCTCGCCATGAACAAGCAGCTCGACGCCGTCAAGGTGAGCGGCGCGCACATCGCGCGCTACAACGCCGTTCAGCCCGACCGCCTGGACGAGACCGCGATCAAGTGGGACGGCGAGTGGCAAGTGACGATCGAAGTCTTTCGCGATCTCGGCGTCGCCTTCGCGATCGTGCTGATACTGATCTATGTGCTCGTCGTCGGCTGGTTTCAGTCGTTCTCCGTGCCTCTCGTGATCATGACGCCGATCCCGCTCACGCTAATCGGAATCCTCCCGGGGCACGCGCTCACGGGCGCGTTCTTCACCGCGACGTCGATGATCGGCATGATCGCGCTCGCCGGCATCATCGTGCGCAATTCGATCCTGCTGGTGGACTTCATCCAGCTCGCCGAGGCGCGCGGCCGCACCCTGCGCGAGGCAGTGCTCGAGGCAGGCGCAGTTCGCTTTCGCCCCATCGCGCTGACGGCGGCAGCGGTTGTCGTCGGCGGGCTCGTGATGGTGCTCGACCCAATCTTCCAGGGGCTCGCCGTCGCACTGATGAGCGGCGCCGTCGTTGCGACGCTGCTCACCATGATCGTCGTCCCCATTCTCTACTGGGATCTGCGCCGGCGTGCGCCGGTCGCGGTTCCCATTCCGGATCACACAGATGAAAATGCTGATGATAGTGTACAGCGGCTCCGCTCCGCAGCGGGTATCGTCGCTGCTTGATGAACATCACGCGGGCGGCTACACCGAGTTCCGCAATGCGCATGGCGCGGGCAGCACGGGCAAGCGTGAAGGGTCGCGGGCGTGGCCGGGGGAGTCTACACTGTGGGTGAGCGTCGTGCCGGAGGCCCAATCCGGGGAACTGGTGCGATCGCTTCGGGAGGAGGTGCCGCGACTCTCCGCCGGCGAGCGCCTTCATGTCGCCGTACTGCCGACAGAGAGTTTTTTCTGACACCGCTGTCGTTTTTGTCCTACATCACCTTTCCAGGAGTACTGCAATGTGCAATGACCAGATCATCCGCCGGTTCGCCGGCATATTCATCCTCGCGTCCGTGGCCCTTGGTTACTGGGTGCATCCGGCGTGGTTCCTCTTTACCGCATTTGTGGGCTTCAACCTGCTCCAGTCCAGCTACACCGCATTCTGCCCGCTCGAGCGAATCCTTGGTCGGGCTGGCTTTCCGGGCTGCAAACGACGTGAAGCTGGCAGTGCCGACACCACCGGCTAAGGAATGGCGTGGCCGTTTGCTGTCGTTGGACGAGAACTACATTACGAGTAGCGATTGATTTCTTGCGTTCAGGAGATGACAGATTGAGCAAATTGACGCTGACCTCCGAAGTCATGGCGCTTGTCGCCGAGCGCTTCAAAGCGCTGGGTGAGCCTGCCAGGCTCCAGATTCTTAGCTGCCTGCGCGCGGGGGAGATGGCGGTAAACGATCTCGCAGAGGAGACCGGTTTCGGACAGGCGAATGTCTCGAAGCATCTCCGGCTTCTTCACTCTCTGGGTTTCGTGCGCCGGCGGAAGGACGGTCTTTTCGTGTACTACGCGCTGGCGGACGCCGGCATCTTCCGGCTGTGCGATCTGATGTGTGGACGACTCGAGCAGGAAATGAAACAGCGTCGCGGGCTACTCGCCGGTTGAGCAACTCCATATTGGGGGACACATTATGAACGAACAATCTCACGGCTACTATAACAAGCGAACGGTCGCGCTGCCTTTCGAGCAGGCATTGGCGAGAACGCGTGAGGCTTTGTCGGTAGAGGGGTTTGGAATTCTATCCGAGATCGATGTAAGGGCAACGCTGCAGAAAAAGTTGCAGGTGGACTTCCGCCCCTACACCATACTCGGTGCGTGCAATCCCCCTTTCGCGCACAGGGCATTGACAGCAGAGCGCGACATAGGCGTCCTGCTACCCTGCAATGTCGTGGTCTACGAGGGAGATGATGCAGGCCAGTCAGTCATTTCGGTGGTGGATCCAGAGGTCTCGCTCGGGAGAGTTGACAACCCGGAGCTGGTGCCGCTGGCGATGGAAGTGAAAAAGCGGCTCGAGAGAGTGCTCGACGCGATTGGCGCCGGCGGTGCGGCAAGGTAGGCGCGCAATGTGCCCCATTTTGTTCCCTTCCTCGAGAGACTGCAGTGACGTCTGACGCCACCAGCTTCGACGCGATTGTCGTCGGCTCCGGAATCTCCGGCGGCTGGGCGGCCAAGGAATTGTGCGAGAAAGGTTTGAAGACGCTGGTCCTCGAGCGCGGGCGAAATGTCACGCACATCAAGGACTATCCCACCGCCAACCTTTCGCCATGGGAGCTTCCTCACCGCGGCTTCACGCCGAGGAAGCTGATCGACGAGAACCCGCTGATCAGCAAAGCGGCGGGCTACGGAGAGGACACCGCGCATTTCTTCGTCAAGGATGCCGATCACCCGTACGTGCAGGAAAAGCCGTTCGACTGGATCCGCGGCTATCAGGTCGGTGGCAAGTCTCTGATCTGGGGACGCGCCTGCCAGAGATGGAGCAAGCACGAATTCACCGCGCCCGAGCGCCACGGGTACGGCATGAACTGGCCTATTGGGTACGACGACGTCGCGCCCTGGTACTCGCACGTCGAGAAGTTCATCGGTGTGTGCGGAAACGCCGATCACCTCGAGGCGATGCCCGACGGCGAATTTCTGCCGCCATTCGATTTCAACTGCGTCGAGCGGCATCTCCGCGACAAGCTCCTCGCCGCATACGGCAACCGCTATGTCGTCCAGGGACGCTGGGCGCATCTCTCCAAGCCCAAGGAAATACATCTTCAGCAGGGTCGCGGGACGTGTCAGGCGCGGAATCTCTGCATGCGCGGATGCCCGTTCGGCGGTTATTTCAGCTCGAACTCGTCAACCATTCCGTGGGCCGCGAAGACGGGGAATCTGACGATCCGCCCCGATTCGGTCGTCCACTCGGTTCTCTACGACGAAATAAAGGGCAAAGCTACTGGCGTCCGGGTGATCGACACGAAGACGCACGCGGTCACCGAATATCACGCGCGGATCGTGTTCATGAACGCGTCGGCGCTCAACACGAACCTGATCCTCCTCAATTCCAAATCGAAACGATTCCCCGACGGACTCGGCAACGACAACGGGCTGCTCGGCAAGTACGTCTGCCATCACAACTATCGTGTTGGGGGCAACGGCAGAATAGACGGATTCGAGGATCAGTACTTCTTCGGCCGCAACCCGACGGAGTGCATCCTCGTCAACTTCCGCAATGTCGGGAAGCAGGAGACGGACTTCGTCGGCGGCTACACGACGTTCACCGGCGCCTATCGAGAGCGTGGAACTCCAACGACGGAGACGGTTGGCGCGGAATACAAGGACGCACAGACCCACGCGGGCCCGTGGGGCATCTATATGTACATGCAGGGCGAGACGATTCCCAAGGAAAAGAACCACGTCCGTCTGCACGAGAGCAAAAAGGACCAGTGGGGAATCCCGCTGCTCGTCACTTCGGTCGGTTACGACGACAACGACGAGAAAATGATCCGCGACTGGCGCACCGAAGCCAAGGCGATGCTCGAGGCCGCGGGCTGCCACAACGTCGAGACGCGCGACAACGGCCAGGCACCCGGGCTCGACATCCATGAGATGGGCGGCTGCCGTATGGGGAGCGATCCGAAAACGTCGATGCTCAACAAGTGGAACCAGCT
>JBBQAV010000106.1:0-9476 GCA_038316775.1 Gemmatimonadales bacterium
GCGACGACATCCTGATCGCCCGTCGTCACCGAGTCGACTTTGCCACTCGTTACAGAAAAGCGCTTGAGATTCGCGCGCCCATTCTCCGTCGTCACGACCACCACGCTCTGACCATCTCGGCTCCATACCACACCGCCGCCCGCTCCCGCACGTGGGGGATGCTGGTCGCCGCTGAGTCCGCCTTCGATGTCGAAGTCGTAGCTCCTGGTAAGATTCCGCGGCTGTGAGCCCGGCGCCACATCCACGACGAAGAGATCGGCCTGGTTGAAAAAGCGCAGCGGCTTCGCGTTCTCGATTCCAGTGAACGCGATCCGCCTGCCGTCAGGCGACAACGCGATCGACCCAACTTGGCCGTCGATGCCCGCGACCTTCACCATCGCGCCGCCGTTGGCCAGAACGGAATACAGCTCCGCGCCCTGAGGATCGTAATAGGGCTCGGTGCGCCGGTTGGTTGTGAAGTAGAGACGCGACCCGTCGTGCGACCACACCGGTTCGCCCTCGTCGAACTCACCGAAGGTGATCTGCTTCAATGTCGGCAGCGCACCGGTGGGTCCGATTGCAGCGGGCACGGTCCAGATGTGCGAGTGCGCCGCAGGATCGGTGTAGCCTCCGCCGTTCCATCGATACTGCGCGCGCGTGATGACGCGGACATCGCTGAGATGTTTTTTCGGCGCGGTATCGGCGGGTGCCTTCTTCGCCGAATCAGCCTTCGACACCGACGAAGTGTCCGGAGTCGAAAGGAAGGCAATCGCGCGCCCATCCGGCGACCACACGGGAGACGACGCGCCCTTCGGTGCATCAGTGAGTGCGCGGGCTTCTCCTCCATCCATGGAAAGCAGATAGATCTGCGACGGCGTTGGCTTTCCATCCACCGGATCCGGCGTCCGCACGAACGCAATTTCCTTCCCGCTCGGCGACCACCGCGGCTCGCGATCGTTCTTCGCGGAGGTGAGCGCGCGAGGCTGCGAGCTGCCGTCGGAGGGAACGACGTAGATGGTGGTCTCGTACCGGTCCTTGTCCTCGTTGACGTTCACGCGAACGAAGAGAACCTGCGACCCGTTGGGCGAGATCTGCGGGTCCGCGGCCCACACGAACTTGAAGAGATCCGTCTCAGTGATCGGCCGCCGCGCCTGCCCGCTGGCCACCATGGGAACGACTGCGATGAAGGCGAGCGGCAGCGCGAACGAGTACCGAAAGCGCCGACGAATCCGGAGAGCGAAAGCACGGGTGGCAGCGACAGAGAGAGTCATAACCGAAGGTGTGGTGAGGCTGTCGTTTTTGTCAACCGAGCAGGGGCATCGTATGTTCTGGGTAGCATGGCACTGCACGAGCGATGGTTTCTGGACGAATCGAAGTTCCCGGTGCAGTTCGGCACCTGGAGCTCGCCGAACAGCATTGTCCCAATCGCCGTAGCGATAGGCATCACCGTCGCCGCGACGATCATATTCCGCGCTCGCGGGCGGCACAGCGTGGTGCCCGGGCCGATCGCCTTCGGGATGCCGTGGGAGAATTACGTCCGGCTTCTCACCTGGGTGCCGCTCGTGATCGGGGTGCACATGGGGGTCACGCTGCTTGTGAGCGGCGTGAGCGGACAACTCTTCATCCCCAATCTCGTCCTTCCGCTCAACCTCCTCGGCGGCGTCGTCGGCATGATCGAGATAGCGATCGCGCTCGCGTTCATCTACGGTGCGCTCGCGCGTCCGGCCGCGGCGGCGCTCGGGCTCACGTGGATGGTTGGGACGCTGATGTTCGGCCCGCTCCGCCTCCTGGAGCACACCGAGATCCTTGGCATCGCGTTTTTTCTTTACGCGACTGGGCGAGGGCCGCTGGCATTCGACATGGCGATCGAGCGGCTGCACAAGCCGGTGGAGGCGCTCATCCCGTACGCGGTGCCGGTGCTGCGCGTCTCGCTGGGAGTCGGGCTGGTTGTGGTGGCGTTGAGTGAGAAGATCTGGAACATCCCGATGGGGCTCGCCTTTCTCGCGGAGCACAACTTCAACTTCTTCCCCTACATCGGCCTTTCGATGATCGACGACACGAATTTCCTGTTGATCGCTGGGGCTGTGGAATTGATCGTCGGACTGATGCTCGTCGCGGGAACGTACGTCCGGCTCGTCATCATCCTGACGCTGATTCCGTTCAACCTCACGCTTCCGTTTATGGGATGGCGGGAGCTGGTTGGTCATCTGCCGACTTACGGAATTCTGGCACTGCTGCTGTTGTGGGGCGACGAGCGACCTGGAGAGAGAGGGGCGCTCGTGAGGGCGTTACTAGGGGCGCGAGCCTAGGCTGGCGCCTCCGGACATCCCGAAGTCCTAGGTTGGGCTCGGGGGATCCAAGTTTTGAGTTGTCGGTTGGTCAGTCGCCAGTCGACCAGTGGTTCCCAGTGTCTCGCGAACAACTCGCAACCACTGACACACTGACCACTTATGACTGTCCACTCAGAACTTGGATCCCCTTTCCTCACATAGTGTTTTCGGGACTCAAGCGCGCTCAGCTATCCCCGACGACCTCAGTCCCCTGAAAAGCAGCAGGAATCCCAACACAATCTCGAAAACCCCGAGTGGAGAATCGAACCACCACAGATTCACCACCTTCGAGAAATCCGGGAAAATGAACAGCGCGAGAGCACAGAAAGCGCACCATGCCGACGAGACCAGGCCAAAGGCGGCCAGTGCTTTCGGGATGTAGCTCGACCTGAGCCACAGGTAGCTGCAGACTGTGGATGCCAGTGCGAAAAACAACAGGCCAACGTAGTACATGTCGAAATTCGCTGTGAGGTTCAGCCTCGCGAGGGCCTGCAACCGGTCGGTTTCAAAAACTCGCAGGTAATTAGCGCCGGTTACTCCCAGGTAATCAGCGCCGCTCAGGAGCCGCAGAACTTCGAAGAGATTGATGGCCATCAGAACCCAGACCACGGCGTACACGAGCCTGAAGAGCGCCGCCAGCAACGCAAGGTTCCGATTCACCGGTCTGAGAATCACGTAAAGCGCCGTGAGCAGTACTATGAGGCCGACGCTGTAAATCACATCGCACGCGATGCCGACGCGGAACAGCCGCTCATGCGCCATGATGTTCCGGGCGGTCTCCGCCACGTTGCCCACGACGATAAGCCGGTCGTGGACTCCCAGATTGCCGAAGACGACCGTCGCCATCGAGGCTATGTAGGTCAATCCCGCAACTCTCGCGGCTTTCCGTTGTGAATCATCGATAGCGCTGATCATCATGTTGCGGGCGGTCTAGGGTTGACTGGCGTTTTGGGACATCCCGAAGTCCCAGGTTGGGCTCGGGGGGTCCAAGTTTTGAGTTGTCAGTTGGTCAGTCGCCAGTCGACCAGCGGTTCCCAGTGTCTCGCGAAGCACTGACAACCACTGACACACTGACCACTTATGACTGTCCACTCAGAACTTGGATCCCCTTTCCCGAACTAGTGTTTTCCGGATGGGCAGAGTATCGCTTCATTGGTTGCCGCGATCGGTACGTCAGCGACCTCCACACCCACTCCATCGGCCCAAACCGATACCGCGCGAGCCACCACTTACTAACCAGAATCTGAAATGCGAGCGTCGCTATCGCCTCGATCCACAGATACGTCGGGCCGACCTGGCCGGCGAGACTCAAGCCGAGACCGGAGAATATCAGCGTCGCGATGATTGTTTGAGAGAGATAGTTGGTGAGCGCCATTCTCCCCGCTGGTGCGAATACGCCGAGTGCGCGTCTCCATTCTGCGCGCCGCCATAGCAGCGCGAAAGTGGCGGCGTAGGCGAGCGCCAGCGGGGCGACGGCGATTGCGTAGAGAAACGACTCGACGAGGCCGTGCCAGCTGCCGGCGTAGAACTTGTTCCCATCATGAAACGCGGCCAGGCCCAGGCTCGCGGGCAGGCCGACAGCGTATCCCCAGAGTGCAACTCTGCGCAGCATCGGCGCATTCGCATCGAGATCCGTCCACATCCGATGGCGCCCGACGAACATTCCGACGAGGAACATCGCGAGCACCTTGAACGGACGCCCGATGAAGAGGAGGTCTCCATAACGGCAGAACACACCCATCGTCGACAGCTTGAACCAATCGGCGATGTTTCCGCTGCTGGAGAACGCATAGATGGCCTCCGGCATGTGGTTGATGTCGACGTGGTACAGCTTGGTGAGTCCGAACAACCCGGCGAAAAACGGTATCGCCGGTGAAAGTGCGAACGAGATGATCGTCGGGAGATAGAAGAGTACCGGCAGGAAGACACACGCCACCGCCCACCACAGAACGCGTCTATCCTCCATGTGGCGCATGCGCATCAGCACGAGCGCGATGAGCGCATAGAAAAGCAGGATGTCGCCGTACCAGAGAAACAAGAGATGCGCGAGGCCGATCAGCATCAGCACTTTTATCCGGCGCGTGAACAGCGGCAGCCCGTCCCCTCCCCGCTCCTCGGCGCGTTGCATCTGAAGTGCGAAGCCTAGCCCGAAGAGGAGCGAGAAGATCGAATAGAACTTCCCTTCCACGAGCGCCTGCATGAGGAACGATGCTGCGCGGTCGGTAGGCAGCATCGCGTGCCAGAGACCGCGTGTCGGCGGAGAATCCCAATAGGAGAAAATGAAGAGATTGGCGAGACAGACGCCGAACAGCGCGAAGCCGCGCAGCGCATCGAGCAACTCGATTCGCTGAGAGGGATCGGCCGGTGCGAGCAGGTCCGTAGCCGACGCATGGGCCGACGCCGGCAGCTCCGCGGCTGACGACCGCGTTGTTACGTGGTTGACTATGCCGATAGGCTTAGTGGCCTCGCTGGCTGATTGCATGTTCCACTACCGCCGCTTCGTGGGACGCTTCAGCAAGTCGCGCATGCGCGCCAGCTCTTTTTCCGAAAGACGATTTTGATCCACGAGGTGCGCGAGGAGCTTGATCGGCGACCCGCCATATATCTTGTCCAGCACTCGGCCCAGCACGGACTCCCCGGCCTTCTCGGAGTCGATCGTGGCGAAATAGATGTGCGTCTTCCCCTCCCCACGCCGGTGCGAGACATAGCCCTTCATCTCGAGCGTCCGAACCATCGTGGAGACGCTCGTGTACGCCAGATTCTTGTCTACTTTGTCTCGAAGCTCGTTGACGGTTGCTTCGCCGAGCTCCCAGAGCACACTCATTATGTCCAGCTCGCGCTGGGTCAGATGCAGATTTGTCATCGCTGTTGGTTGATTGCGCCGGCGGTGGGCGCGTTTGGTGGTGTCATTTTCGCGACGGTCATCGTGGTGACATGCGTATGCTTGCCGTGCTCGAGCACCGGGTGCGGCATCGACAACACGACGAACAGGAGTGCAATCGCCGCGGCCGGCAGCAGGAACCGCTGAATGTGTCTGAGCGGTGTCGGTGCGAGGAGTGCGGTGAGCCGGCGCTCCAGCGTTCCAACACCTCCGATGAACGCGGGCTGAAGGCGAGGACCATGGCTCGATGCCTCAGCGACCTTGAACAGCAGCTGTCCGTAGGCGTTGGCGTCGCCGAGTGCTGACACGACTCTGTTGTCGCAATCCATCTCGACGGCGAGACAGAGGCGCCGCAGCTGCCACCAGAGGGCGAGATTCCACGGCATCAGGATTATCGGGAGCGACGCTACGAAGAGGAGTCGCGCATCGTGTGCTCGCCGATGCTCTTCCTCGTGACGCACGACGTACTGCCGCTGCGTTCTGGGCAGAGCCAGCACCCAGCGCGGGATCAACACGCTGGAGCGCCACAGTCCGACGGTAGCTGGCCCAATCTGGTCGGTGACGAGAACCGGAATACCATCGATGATTTCGGGCCCCGCCGAGTGGCGTCGCCGGCGGCGCGACTCGCTCACGACGTCTGATACGCGCATCGCGTTGGCCAGGCCCCAGATGATCAGCACCCCCGACGCGATGAGCCACAGCTTATTGATGGTCGGGTTCCAGGTCTCGACGCGCGCCCACAAGCCGGTATCCAGCGCAGTCAGGGATGCCGTCCTGAGCGCTGGACCAATAGGTAGCCCCGCCGCTTGCTGGGCCGTTGCTCCGGTGATGGACCACGGGTGGTGCGTGCGGTAAAGGCCCGGGAGGATGACGGAGGTCGGGATGGCGGCACACCAGATCCAGCGACGGGCCGCCGTCGCGGGGAGCACGCGCTCGATGAGCAGCCCGACGATGCCGAGGAGAGTGCCGGCGGCGGTGACGTAGAGGATGCAGAGCATTTTTTGGGTGACCCCCGGCTCGGAAACGAAAAACTTAGTAATTAAGAGTACGGAGCTACATGACTGAAGGTTTCGGAGGGGCTGGATGCATCGGACATCCCGGAATCACCAGGTTGGGCTGGTCGGATCCAAGTTATGAGTGGTCAGTGGGTCAGTCGTCAGTCGACCAGTGGTTGCCAGTGTCCGGCCAACCACAGGCAACCACTGCCACATTGACCACTTACGACTGTCCACTCAAAACTTGGATCCGCTCTCCCTACCTGGTGCTCTCGGCATTCCATGAATGTTTGCCTGATCAACCACGCACTTGTATGATTTACGGTCCCGCGACCCCCGAGTTGGCCCCTTCCATCCAACTATGCCCACGCGCGCTGCACGGCTTCGCACTTTCCGCAGGCTGACCGCCGTCGCATGCCTGGCGGCTTTCGCTGGCCCGTCCAACGCCGGCGCACAGGGTCTCCGCGATCGGATCTCGGACCTCTTCATCTTCGGACCGGGACAGGAGCCGCTCTTCCTCGCAGGATCTGGCGATCCGAACAATCCCGCATCCCTCCAGGCGCACGGACTTCATTTCATACCTGCCTCCAACGCCGAGAACGGCGCGCTCATCGCGTTCATCACCGACGCGCTCGGCTCGAGCATCGGGAGCATCCCGATCGGCTCCACGAGCGGCGGCGAGACTTTCCGGTTCGAGGGCGGAGTTCCGGTGCGGACCTCGACGTCATCGGGGCCCATTTTCGCCGAGCGGGCACAAACGCTCGGACGGGGACGTGTGCTGGCGGGGATAAGCAGAACCGCATTTAGGTTTGCGACGCTGCGCGGCGTCGACATGCACAGCATCGATCTCACTTTCACCCATCAGAACGTCGACTTCCCAGGGTGCGACGCCCAGTTCGGAGCCAGCTGCAAACTGTATGGCGTGCCTGTTCTGGAGAACGACGCCATGGATTTTCGCCTGTCCATGGATCTCAAGGTTCGGGTGACATCGATGTACGTCACCTACGGCGTGTCGGACCGGTTTGATTTCGGACTCGTCGTTCCGATCGTGCAGGCCGACTTTACGGGCGAGAGCGACGCGCAGATCAGACCGTTTGGCGGCACCACCGCCGCGCATTACTTCGCGGGCACGTCTGCCAATCCCACTCTGAGCGCGCACCGTCAAAGCCTGGGATCCTCTGCGGGCCTTGGCGATGTCGCGGTGCGGTTGAAGCTGAATCTCCGGCAGACCGCCGACGCGAGCTTCGCCTTTCTCCTCGACGGACGCTTTCCGACAGGGAGCGAGCAGGATCTGCTCGGCTCCGGAAAGTTTGCGGGACGGGCCGTCGTAATCCTCAACTCGAAGTTCGGGGATTTCTCACCGCATCTAAACGCCGGCTATCTCCACCACGCCGGACCACAGCAGAACGACGCGGTGCTCGGGACAATCGGGTTCGACCACAGGATGTCGGACATCTTCACTCTCGCCGCCGACCTGGTCACCGAGCTTCAGGTGGGTGACAGCAAGCTGCCGCTCCCCGGCATCGTCAGTTACGAGTCACCATTTCGCCGGACCGTGAATCCCACGAACATCCCCTCGATTCGCGACGACATCGTGAACGGCTCGTTCGGGACAAAGCTGAGTCCCGCGCGCAACACGACGATCGTTCTCAACACGCTCTTTCCGCTGAATCGCGGCGGGCTGCGGCCGAATCTCGTCTACACCGCGGGCATCGAGTACACGTTCTAGCGTTTGCCAAAAAGTTGACACTGCAACGTTTTTTCGCGATTAACGGACCGACGTCAGTCTCCACCCGTTGCCTTCGCGCCGAACGGTCGCCGAGAAGCTGACCGGAAGCGTCTGCGGTCTGCCCCCCGAATCGGTGTACTCGTAGCTGCCGACGACGTGAGCCTCCGCCGAGTTCGGTGATGCGTCGAGGTTCGAAATCCTTAAGCGTGCGTTGATGCTTCGCGCCGACTGGAAGAAGTCTTCCAACCTGGCCTGCTGACCCGATGTGAGGCCGGGATACGCCCGGCGTACGGCGCCAATGTCCTTCGACTCGATCGCGCGTGCGTACCCCTCGATGACCGGGGCGATATCAGCGGTGGTGGGCGCCGACGGAGGAGCCGGCGCGGGTGCGGGGGGCGTTTCCTGTGGCTGTGTCTGCACCGGACGCTGCACGATAACTGGCGGCGGCTGCGTCACCACCTGTTGCTGTTGCGGAGCCGGATTCTGCCCGGCGCTCTGAGTGGTCGGCGGCGGCACAAACGCAGCCTGCCTTTGAGCCTGTCTCGGCGCGGGCTTTGGTGGCGTGACTTTGGGCGGCGTGACAGTCCGCGTGTTGCGCGTGCTCGCGGAAGATTTCTCCGGAGCTGCCGCCAGAGGTGCCGGCACCCGTTGTGAGGTCGCCGCATTCGTGTTCGATACCGAACTCGGGCCGCTCGCTGCCGGAATCGACGGCGCCGAGGAGATCGCGGCGACCGATGCCGTCGTGTCGGCGGCGGGCGCGGGCGAGGCTGCCGCACGCGGTTTCACGAGCTGCGACCATCCAATCAGAGCCACGATGGCAACAGCAGCGCCGGCGCCCGCGAACGCGAAATTTCTCGACCGCGTCTGCGCCCTTTTCTTGGCCGCCTCGATTGCGCCCGAGACCGACGCGCTCAACGACACGGATGCTGGATACGAAGGCCCGCTCAACTTCGAGCGCACGTTGCTCAGGTCGTTCGCCATGTCGATCGCGTTCTGGTACCGGTCGGACGGCTCCTTCGCCAACGCTTTCGCGACGATGCGATCGAGCGCGGGAGGGAGTCCGGGTACCATCTCGCTGACCGGTTTAGGCGTCTCGGTGATGATCTTGAAGAACAGATTCTGGAGCGTCGGCCCGTCGAACGGTCTCATCCGCGTGAGCAGCTGATAGAGAACGCCACCCACGGCGAAGATGTCGGTGGCCGGCGATGTCTTCCCCTCCGTGATCTGCTCCGGCGCCATGAAGCTCGGCGTTCCGAGAATCGATCCCGTGCTCGTCATGCTCGAGGACGCGAGGTGCGCGACCCCGAAGTCCATGATCTTCGCGCGGCCATCTTCCGTAACGCGGATGTTCGCGGGCTTGATGTCGCGGTGGACGATCCCGCGCTTGTGCGCGAACGTAAGTCCAGTCAGGACGTCGATGACGATGTCGAGCCGCGCCTGGAGTGAGAGCGGCTCCGCGAGCTCGAGGAGCTTCTCGAGATCCACGCCCTGGACAAACTCCATCGCGATGAAGAGATGTCCATCGGCGTCGCCCAAGTCGTAGATGGTGACGACGTTGGGAT
>JBBQAV010000107.1:0-9255 GCA_038316775.1 Gemmatimonadales bacterium
AGCAGGGCGATGTTGATCAACCCGACCGCCGTCACGAGCGCGATGACGCCGGGCCGAGTGAGCCCCTTCCATATGTAGCCGGCGTAAGCCGCGAACCCGATGTAGCCAGACGCGATCTCCAGCGGGCCGCTCAGCACGAACTGCCAGACGAAGAGGAATGCCATCAATCGCCCGAGTTTCTCGCGTCCGAACGCTTCACGCAGATAGTGAAACGATCCGCCCGAGCCGGGCATTGCCGCGCCCAGCTCGCTCCATACCATACCGTCGCAAATGACGATGACGAGCGCGACGATCCATCCGAGCATCGCCTGCGGTCCGCCGAGCGCCGACATGAGCAGCGGGATCGTGATGAACGGTCCGACGCCGATCATGTTGGTCATGTTGAGCGCCGTCGCGGGGAGAAGACTGAAGCGGCGCGTGAGATTTGGTTGTTCGGCGGGCATCCTATCGGTGGCTGATGTAAACCTTGAGCGTAGCGGGACCGGTTTCCCGCCCATCGGCCTCGGCGGTCCAGGCAATCGTTTGCCATTGAGACTTGTCGACTCCCGGCGCGATGAGGCGAATGCGTACGGGGAAGTCGTCGTGCGCGGCAACAGCGAAAGCGGTCGTCGGCCACGGATGCGCGTGCTGTTCGGAAGTACTGTCCAGAGCCCAACCCAGCGGAAGTTGTGGGCGCAACCGTAAGGTGATTGGCTTGTCAGTATCGTTGTGGAGCAACAGCGGCACTGAGAAATGTTGGCCGCTCCCGACGCCGATCTCCGGCGTGAGCAACCCAGGCATGACGTCGAGATTGTGCGCGGGATAAAAGCGCCTGTAGAACGCCCATCTACCTCCCAGCTCGATCGACAACCCTTGTGTATTCTCCGGCGCACGGTATCCGCGCACGGGTGAGAATGGGATCGGCTTCGAGCCAACTCCTTCCATAATGTCACCGGTAACCGAGCCGGCCACCAACGATTTCGCGAGTACGAACGGCAGCGGCTGCTCATAGTCACTCAGGTTGTTCGTCGCGAGAGCCTTTGCCGGATCGTCGCCGTACTGCGTCCGGTGAAACGACAGCTCCTTCGCCGCAAGCCGCGCGTAGGAGACGTGCTGCGACGGAGACACCGCGGTCATCGAATACTCGGGACCTTTGCCCTTCACGAAGTCGAAGTGCGACGCGTCGGTGTAGTAGTAGAGTTTTTTCGGCTGCCACGTGCGCAATCCTTCCATCAGGTTGCCGTACCATAGCCTGTCTTCTGGAGCCGCTACCTGTTCGGGAAACCATGTGGGATCGCCCGCGAGGTCGAACGCCTCGCTCGCGAGTATGCCCGCTGCCTGATGGTCTTCATGATTCTCGCCGGCGACTGTGGCCGGAAGCATGGTGATGACCACTTCGGGCCGGGTCAGTCTGATGAACCGCACGGTCTCGCCGAGTGAGCTGCCGTGGTTCGAGGTCTCGAGCGAGCGCAGCACGTCGGCGACATCCTGCCCGAACGTATCCGGCGCGCGAAGGAACCAGACATTGGTGATTCCGATCGAGGCCAACGCTTGTCGCGTCTCGATCTCTCGTATCTCGGCCAACGACCGGGCCTGTTCGCTGCCGACGAGATTCTCGCCTGCATCGCCCCGAGTGGTCAGGACAACGGCGACCCGCCTGTGCTCGTCGAGCACCGCTTTCGCGAGGTAGCCGGCGATCGTCGACTCGTCATCCGGGTGTGGCGCGATGACGAGAATGTCGGCTTTGAACCGTTCGTCAGGCTGTGGATTTGTTGCCGGTTGCTGCGCTTGGGCGGCGCGCGCAACGAATGTCAGTGAAAGACAGGTGATGAGGGCCAAACACCGCGAGACTCGTCCCACCGTGTTATCCATGGCGACGAATTTGGCTGCACGGCTGAAAAGGGGCAATTATTTCGCGATAATCCTGCCCTGACTCTTTAGGATCTTCCTCTGGTTCCTGAGTATGACCTGCTGGTTCCGGATTATCGCGATCTGATTCTTTACTATCATCGGAAGCCGAATCTGATTCCGGATGATCCTCTTCTGGTTTGCGATGATCCTCTCCTGGTTCTTCCGTGTTGCTTGTGCCATTCCTTGTCCCGTTATCAGGCATGGTAGCCTACAGAGCGCCGTCCGTCTGCGCAAACCGGATCGTGTAGGCACCAATTCGAGCGCCGTGCACCTTACCGGCTTCGATGTCGGAGCGATAATGAATGCCGCCATACAGCCGCGAGATTGCCGCTTCGTCGCGCATGGCGGCGAAGCTGTCCGCTCCGTTCGGGAAGAGATAGGATAGAACCGCCGTTTCGGCATCGTGCATCGCAATGTTCAACAAGCGAAAGCGCGTGCCGCGAGACTATGGCATCGCGGAATTGCTCACGAACGCGAGGCGCTTTCCGTCCGGCGACCACGACGGAACGTTGATCGTTCCTTGCCCACCATACACATAGGCGATCACTCGGGACGGTCCGCCGCCGATGGGCATCAATCGAAGCAGTACGTGCTTGTAGAACGGATGATCGTCTGCGGCAACGTCCAGCGGAAACGAGATGAACACGATCGACTTCCCATTCGGCGAGATGTGCGGGAACCAGTTGTTGAAGCCGTCGTTCGTGATTTGGCGCTGATCACTCCCATCGGGTCGCATTCGCCAGATCTGCATCCGGCCGCTGCGCGCTGAGTTGAAGTAGATGTGTTTGCCGTCGGGGGTGTATTCGGGGCCGTCGTCCAGTCCCGGCGCGGACGTGAGCCGGATCTCGTCGCCACCGCCGGCGGGTATTTTGTAAACGTCGAATTCGTTATTTCTCTCGCCAACGTAGACAAGCCACCGACCGTCGGGCGACCATCCGTGCAGGTAAGAAGGCCCCTTCGCGGTGATGCGCTTTGGCGTGCCGCCGGTCGTCGGCACCGTGAAGACGATCGAAGCGCCGCTGTCTTCAGGCACGTGATTGCTGATTGCCAGCATCCGGCCGTCAAACGACAGCACATGATCGTTGTTGTTGCGCGTCGCGAAGCCCGTATTGATTGCTTCTGGCCGGCGCGATGCGAGATCAAAGCGATACAGCCGGCCCTCCTGCGCGTAGATGAGCGCCTTTCCGTCGGTAGTCCAGTTAGGCGCCTGAAACGATCCGCGATAACTGTGTACGATCGTCGCGTTCCCGCTCGCGACGTCGAGAATCTCGAGATTGCTCCCGATGTAGTCGCGATAGGTGACGAAGTCGCGCCTCGGCGGCGTAGTGATGCGCACATTACTGAACTCGGCCCCCTCTACGACCGTGTCGTTGTGCGCGCACACGAACAGGCCGGCGAACACAGTGTCCGGGAGCGACAGGCCAGTGAGCTCCTGCGTGACGAGCGTGTCCCCGAACCGCGCAACGGACATGATGTAGACGCCGTCGCGCCGCTCCAGCTGGATCACAGCATCTGCGTTTGGGAGACTGTCGCGTGACTTTTCCTCTTCCGTCGTTCCGCCCGTCGTTCGACGGAATTGGAGCGACATCAGGCCGTCGCCGTGAAGCGCGGCAGTCACGTGGGGGCTGTTCGTCTCGAGCGACGGGCGAATGGTCCAACCGATCTTCCGATGCGGCTCGACTCCCGCTCCGCCAAAACGCGCCCGCGTGGACAGAATGAAGTTGCCCGTGAGACGCTTCCATACGAAATGAAAGTCGTCTCGGTCCCCCCACATGTTCTGCCCGGAGCCGGCAAGGCGATACTGCTGGCTCTTTGGATCGTACGACGCCGACCCAGGACCTCCGGTGCGGCCCACATCGGTTTGCGCATCGAAGACACCGACCCCAGTCTGGGCGCCAAGGGTCGTGCCAAACAGGGCGAAACTCATCGCCGGAAAGATGCTGCGGCAAAACGTAAGGAGGGGCATGGGATCTCGCGGTCAAACGCCCTGGTTTTGTTGTGGGCGATTCGGAGATACGTTACACCCATAATCGGCTTCCCGCGCCCCCTGAACTCCAACTTTGTCGGGCACTGCCACCATGACCAAATTCGCCAGTATCCTCGAGACCGTCGGCAACACTCCGGTCGTAAAGATCAACAAGCTCGCGCCGCCCGGCGTCAACCTGTATGTCAAGATCGAAGCGTTCAATCCGCTGGGCTCGATCAAGGATCGACTCGCGTTGGGCATCATCGAGGACGCTGAGCGGTCGGGAAAGCTCAAGCCGGGACAAACGGTGGTCGAGGCAACGAGCGGCAATACCGGCATCGGACTGGCCATGGTGTGCGCGGCGAAAGGCTATCCATTGGTCGTCACAATGGCCGAATCATTCAGCATCGAGCGCCGCAAGCTGATGCGATTCCTCGGCGCGAAAGTCATCCTGACGCCCGCGCCGGAAGGCGCAACGGGCATGGTGAGGAAGACGATCGAGCTCGCAATGAAGAATGGGTGGTTCTATACGAGACAGTTCGAGAACGAAGCCAACGCCGATTTCCATTCGAAGACCACCGCGAAGGAGATCGTGGCGGATTTTGCAGGCGAGCGCCTGGATTATTGGGTGACGGGGTTCGGAACCGGCGGCACCCTGAAAGGCGTTGGACGCGTTCTTCGCAAGGAAAGGCCTGAGGTGAAGATCATCGTATCCGAGCCGGCGGACGCACCGATGCTCACGAGCAAAACGCCGCAGGAGCGAAACCCGGATGGGTCCGCGAAGGCGCGCCACCCGTCATGGAAGCCGCATCCGATCCAGGGTTGGAGTCCCGATTTCATTCCGAAGCTCACCGGCGATGCGGTAGACATGAAGCTGGTCGATCGCGTCCTCACGATCCCGGGACCGCAGGCGATGCACTGGAGCAGGCAGCTCGCGCAGAAGGAAGGAATCTTCGTTGGCACATCGGGGGGCGGCACGTTCTCGGCGGCGCTCGAGATCGCCAGGGACGCGCAGAAGGGCGCAACTCTCCTCTGCATGCTTCCCGACACAGGAGAGCGGTATTTGAGCACACCACTCTTCGGGGACATCCTAGCGGAGATGAACGATGAAGAAATCGCACTCGCCGGAGGGAAGTGACATGCGGTCCCCTCTCTCTATTCGATCGCAGCGGCTCCATATGCGACCACTTCTCTGGCCGACAGCGCTTCTGCTCGTTCTTGCACCAACGCTTTCCGCTCAGACAAGAACGCTGGCCGCGCGACTCGGCCACCCCGCCGATGCGAAGCTGTTGATTCTCCACGCGGACGACCTCGGCTTCGCGCACTCCGCCGATGTCGCGAGCTTCGACGCGCTCGACAAGGGCGCGATCTCGTCAGCGAGCATCATGATGCCGACGCCGTGGGTTACGGAGGTTGCCGCCTATGCGAGGGCGCATCCCAATGCGGATCTCGGCCTCCATCTGACGCTCACGAGCGAATGGGAGACGTATCGCTGGGGCAGCATCGAGGCGCGGGAAAAGGTTCCGAGCCTGCTCGATTCCGCGGGTACCTTCCCGAACGACGAGGCGATCGTCGCAAAGAATGCAAAGCCGGCGGAAGTCGAGCGCGAGCTGCGGGCGCAGATACAGCGAGCGTTGGCGCTCGGCATTCGTCCGACGCATCTCGACAGTCATATGGGATCTCTCTTCACTACGCCCGAGCTAATAGCAACGTACGTGAAGGTGGCCCGCGAATACCGCGTACCATTTCTGGGTTTGAGAGGTGACCGGCGCACCGCGCCTCCAGCGCCGTTTCTGGCGACGGACGTCCTTGTCGATACGGTGATCATCGCCGACCCGTCTGTTCCCCGCGACAAGTGGAAGGAGTTCTACCTCAACGCGGTCAATAATCTCAAACCCGGCCTCACCGAGATGATCGTTCACCTGGGGCGTGACGACGCCGAGATGCAGGCGGTGATGGTCAACCACGAGCCATACGGTTCGGCGTGGCGGCAGCGCGACTACGACGTCGTGTCGAGTCCGGAATTCAGAAAAGCTCTCAAGGACAATCGCGTCATTCTCGTCACGTACAGGGATCTGTACAAGGCGGCGCAGCAGCCCTGACGGTTTACGTCAGCTCGTGTCCGATCTCCCAGTGGTGGCCGAACGGATCAACCACTCTGCCGAGGCGCCATCCATAGTCTTCCTTGGCCGGGGAGCTTGATCTGATTTGCCGTCATGGTGGGAAATCAGACTCCATCCGGACGCGCTACCGCTTGCTGATAATGCGTTTCTGATTAGCCAGGATCTTCTTCTGGTTGGAAAGAATCTTCTTTTGATTGCCGAGCAGAATATTCAGCTTGGCCTGGTTGGCCTCGATCCGCCGTTGATTGGCCAGAATCCTTTGTTGGTTTGCGATCACGCGATCTTTCGCCATTGTGACCACTCCTTTGAGAGGTATTTCAGCGAGCCCTCCCGTTTCAAAGGTCGCTGTGCTGCGCATGGCTTTCATACTGTACGCTCCGGGCGCTCGGAGCGAAAGTCTCACGGATTCAGAAACAGACTCGCCGCTCCGACCATCCCGTCCCAGCCGTCGAACTCCGATCCGACAACTTCGACCGTCTCGCTGAACTCCGGCCGCGCATGTTTGCGGTAGCTCGCGCGCACGGAGTCGAGCAGAAGATTCCCCGCGGCGGCGATTCCTCCGCCAACGACGATTCTGTCCGGGGAAAAAATGGGCGAAAGCGACGCGAGGCCGAGCCCGAGCCATTGGCCGGTCTCGGCTAACGCTCTTCGAGACAGCTCATCTCCCTCGCGCGCCGTGTCCACGATGTCGCGCACCGCGCGGCCCTGAGCGCGCTCCGATAGTGACGCCGAGTTGACCATCGCTTCGAGGCAGCCGCGAGCGCCGCAGGTGCACATGCGTCCATTCGGGTCGACAATGATGTGTCCGAGATCGCCCGCGCACTCGCCGGTGTAGCGCAGCACCTGACCATCGATGATCACTCCGCCGCCGAGCCCCGTGCCGGTGGTGACGCCCAACAACCGCCTCGAGCCGACGCCTGCACCGTGACGGTACTCGGCCAGAGTCGACGCGTTGGAATCGACCTCGAGATGGCACTGCAGGGATAGCCGTTCCTCCAGCGCGCGTCGGAGCGGAAAGTGGCGGAGCGCGGGAAGATTGGCGTTGTGCTGCATCATCGAGCGTCCGCTGTCGAGGAAGCCCGCTACGGACACGCCGACGCCCGAAACGGGATTCGCGGCGTCCAGCTCCTTCAGAACGAGCAGCAGAGACGACGCGATTGCGTCAACGAGCGGTACCGGCTGTCCACCGATGCCAGTCGGCACTCTGCTGCGACGGACAATGCTGCCGTCTTCGGCGACTACTCCGATTTTCGTGTTCGTGCCGCCGATGTCGACCCCTCCCGCAAGCCGCATCAGATGGCCGCTTTCGCCAGCTCCGGCTTTTTCCAGAGGTCGATCGGCTTGGCGATTCCCTTCGGACGAAAGGGAAGGGTAATCTTCCTGCCCAATCCCGCTGAGGCGTACGCGGCGTACAGAACCTCCATCACCGCGCGTCCGGTCGCTCCGTCGGAGATCGGAGTTTCCTTTCCCCGCACGCAGCGCGCGAAGTGCCGCATCTCCTGCGGAAACCCGTAATTCCAGTGCTCCTCGAACACGGGATAGGTCCAGCCCTTCGTCGACGACGCTTTCTCCACTGCGTAGCCGAATCCAACCTCCGAGTACGTGGGCAGCGCATTTCCCATCAGCATGTCGGCGTAGGTCTGACCCTTGTCGCCGAAGACTTCGATCGTGTCGTCCATCCCGCCCGGCCTGTTCCAGCTGCTCTCGACCATGCCGATAGCGCCGTTCTCGAACTCCATGATCGTTATGGCCTCATCATCGCCCTGGGTCCGCCGGCCATGCACCTGAGTGGAGAGCTGCGAGTACACACTCCTGATTTTCTGCTTGCCCAGGAACCACCAGCAGAACGCAATGCCGTGGCAGCCAAGGTCCATGAGGGCGCCGCCGCCGGACTTCTCGACGTCCCAGAACCAATCGGAGTGCGGACCAGAGTGCTTCTCACCCTGCTTCACGAGATGGATTCGTCCGAAGGCGCCTTCATCCGCCATCTGCTTCGCCTTCACGTATTTCGGCGCGAAGAAGAGCTCCTCGGCGTATAGCAGCAGCACGCCGGCCTTCGCGCACGCATCGATCATCGCATCGGCTTCCTCCAGCGTCACGCACAGCGGCTTCTCGCAGACGACGTGCTTCCCAGCCCGCGCGGCGTCGATTGTCATCTGGGCGTGCAGACCATTTGGCGCCGTGATGGAAATCATCTCGACCGCCGGATTACGCAGCATCTCGCGGTAGTCGTCGTAGAAAGCTGGAATCCCGTGCTGCTTCGCGAACTTTTCGGCGTTGCCGGGCGACGGTGAGGCGACCGCGATCACCTCAGCTTCTTCCGGCATCGCTCTGACCGATGCCGCAATGCAGTCCGCCTGAAATCGAGAGCCGATTATTCCGATCTTTACTTTCGTCACCGCGTCTCGCTCGGGTGGAAGTTGATTGAGCTCATCCCCACGCGGGTTGGCCGGGTTGGAGGGGCACGCAGCCAACCCACCGGCCTGGTGTGAGTACGTAACGAAGCGCTTGCGTCATTCCGACCTGCGAAGTGAAATACGAGTTGAGCGACAGCTCACGAACCAGCGGGAAGTAGTGCTTGTCGCCCCCCTTCTTCGCTTCCGCGTCTATTTCGTGAAGGAATTGCTCGCGCTTCGCCTGCGGAACCGTCGCGAAGCTGCCGCCGCAACGCGCATCGCATTTCTTGCGGAAATCCTTGAGGCCGTCGACGACGCGTGCTTGTGCATCTGGCTTGTAGCAATCGGTGAGGAGCAGGTTGATCACAGGTCCGACGCCGGCGGCCTTCGCACCCGGCGACGACACGGTGGTCGGGAGAAGAGTATCCGCGATCTCTTCCATCAAAGCCTGATCATCGGGCGTGAGGACGCTCGAACCTTCGCGCTTCGCATCGCGGGCGCACGCGCTGAGCAATCCAGTGGACGTCAGCCAGACACCGCCCAGCAGAAGCGTACTGGTCTTCATGGCTTCGCGCCGGTTCATCGGGAGCTCGCTTCTCATAAGTTCTGCTTCACCATCTCCTGCGCCGCGTGATCGACCGCGCGCGCCGTCAGCGTCATGTAGAGGATCGACGGACTTTGATTGCCGGTGGACGTCATGCACGCGCCGTCGGTGACGAACACGTTGGGGCACGCGTGCAGCTGGTTCCACTTGTTGAGCATCGACGTTTTCGGATCGCTCCCCATACGGCAGCCGCCCATCTCATGGATGTCGAGCCCGGGTGCCTGGCCGTTGTCGCGCGTCTCGACGTTGTGGCAGCCCGCGGCCTCGAGCATCGCC
>JBBQAV010000108.1:0-9232 GCA_038316775.1 Gemmatimonadales bacterium
GTCCGCCATGTCCACCCTTTCCAGCGCCAGGTTCTTCGAGACTTCCGCGAGCGCACCACGTCGCGGGTTCAGCTCATCGAGCGGCACACTCGAGCGAAGGGCAACGTACGGAGTCAGATCGGGCATCGTCTCCCAGATCTCTCTTAGCGGCCGGCTGTAATGATCGAACTGAGACATCCGCCCCAGGTTGAGTATGTCCTCGATCGTCGCCACGACATCACTCGTATTGGTGAACCGATGGAAGACCTTCCCCCTGTTGTACGCCGAGATCACCAGCATGGGTGAGCGATGCGAGTCGACATGATCCGGGCCATCCTGCGCATCGTCCTCGAGAACGAACACCACCGTATTCTTCCAGAAAGGACTCTTCGACAGCGCCTCGATGATTCTTCCCAGCGCGAGATCATTGTCGGCCATGTAGGCCCGCGGTGTTGGTTTGCCGGCCTGCGCGCCTGAAGTATGATCGTTCGGCAGCGTCATTATCTCGAGCGCCGGCAGGTTCCCCACGCGCACGAATTCCTGAAACTCCGCGAGCCACACGTCGACACGCGCCTGATCGCGGATATCCAGGTTCCAGCCTGAGTACGCCGTATTGGTGTGGCCGATCAAGGCCCGTTTCGTTGGGGTGGTGCGCACGGGAGCGCCTCCCCCAGGCGGGTCATCCGATTCGCTGACGAACTCCCCGTAATTCCGGTAAGTAATCCCAGCGCGCTCGGCGAGATTCCAAAGATACCCGCTCGACGGTTCCGATACATCGTCATCGGGCACGCTTCCACGATTCGTTCCCTGGTAATCGTAGGTCCGTCCCCGACTGGAGTAATGGGACGAAATGGTTTTCTCCGCGTAGTCGGTGACGTACGCCGCCGTCGACCAGTTGTGACCGTCGGGACTCACTTCAGCGTTTACGAAGAACCGATCGAAGATCCCGAACCGCTCGGCCAGCGAATGATGGTTTGGCGATACGCTTCGCGGGAAGAACACGAGCGAGGCGTCGCCGTCCGCCTGAGGAAGATCGCCGAAAACCTGATCGTAGGTTCGGTTCTCCTTGATGATGTAGATCACGTGCTCGAATGGCGGATACTTCTTCTCGGGCGGCGCGGAATTCCATCCATTCGCGAAAGCAACGCGATTGGAGAATCCAGCCAACCCTCCATTTACGCCCGGCGCGGGGACGATCGTCAGCGTCCCGTTCAGCTGTCCGAGCGTATACTCGGGTGTGTGTGGTGGCATCCGCTGGCCTGGCTGCCAGTGTTTCACATTTGCTCCTACGCCGCGACCCTTGGCATTCACGACAAGGAGATCGCTCCCATCGACTGCCACGGCTGACGGATACCAGCCAACGGGAATTCTTCCCACCAGCGCGTCCTTGCCGGTCGCTCCTGTGATTCTGGAAGTTGATTCCGATAGATCAAAAATAGCGACGGCATTGTTGTCCGCTTCCGCTACGAATAAGCGCCTGCCGTCCGGCGAAAGTGCCAGCGCGTTCGGTGTGCTTCCCTCGCCCGTCGCTGCCGGCGAAGCGTCGTTGAGTGTAGCGATAATCGCACGACTGCGAGTATCCATGACGCTTACCCTGTCTGTGCTACCCGATGCAACAAATAGTCGCGATCCGTCAGCGCTGAGCAACAGTGCCGACGGATGCCTTCCCACCTTGATCTGGGTTCCCTCTCCCAACGCTCCATTTGGTCGCGCCGGAAAGGCCGACACCGTCCACCCGTTCCACGCGGAGACGTACACAACTCCGTCGAGGCCGACTACGACTCCGTACGGATATTTCTCGGTCGGGTACCTTTGCACCACGCGATGCGCGGCGATATCCACCACTGCCAGCCTGTCGCCCAGATTTTCCGCCACATAAAGCATTCGCCCATCTCGCGAGATCGCGATTCCTGCCGGATAGCGCGTTCCGCTCTTCCCTTTCTCCTTCACCGCCAACGCAATGGAATCCGCGAGCGTCGCCCGTCCGCCCTGCCAGTCGAAACGATAGATGACGTCCTCGTTTCCGCCCGACACGTACAATGATTTCCCGTCCGGGCTGAAGACGATACCAAGAAATACTGCGGGAAGTTGAATAGTTTGGAGCACTCGCCCCGACGCCCTGTCGACGACCTGGATACCTTGCTCTCTCCAGCCGTTGAGCAATACGATCACGCGGTCCTTCTCCGGCGAGAGCGTCATCGCCAGCGGCATCGAGCCCAGATCGTACGAGACACCGGCGGGATCCAGCATGGCTCCGGTGGGAAGTCGTTTTGGCCCCGATGGATCCTGCGCCGACATCCCGCCTTCAGTTTGCGGAGACTGGGAGCTGCAAGCGCTTACCACGAGAGCGACCATCAATAGACGAGTGAGCGTCGAGTTCATCCGGCGAAAGATGGCATTGACACCCGATTCTGCCAGTCTGATAATCCGCGAATGAGTAACAGCCAGGTCAAGCCGCGGGTCGTCACCGCGACAAAAAAGGACGTCCCGCTCATTCGCAAGTTCATTCTGGAGCTCGCCGAATACGAGCGAGCCCTCCCAGGCGAAGCGCCCGTCACTGAGCAGGACCTCGCGGACACCCTGTTCGGTAAGCGCCCTGCCGCCGAAGTGCTGATCGCATACCTCGGCGACGAGCCGGCAGGATTCGCTCTTTTCTTCCACAACTATTCGACCTGGCTCGGTAAGCGGGGGATTTATCTCGAGGACCTCTTCGTCAGGCCGCCGGCGCGAAAGCACGGAGTCGGATTCGCGCTTCTGCGTGAGCTCGCGCGAATTGCGGTCGATCGCGATTGTGGACGATTGGATTGGTTGGTCCTGAACTGGAACGAGATGGCGATCTCTTTCTATAAGCAGATCGGTGCCAGGCCGATGAATGAGTGGACGACTTTCCGCCTGACGGGTGACGCGCTGACGAAAATCGCCGGCGATGAGAGCAAACCAGTGGTGCTAAAGCGCCGCTAGCGCCTTCTGAGCATCTCGCAGCTTGGGGTTGAGCAGTAGCGCGGAGCGATACTCCTCGCGCGCGAGCGCCTTCGCGCCTTTCTTTTCGTAAATCGTGCCGAGCCGGTAGTGAGCATTGGCGGCGGGCGGAGCATTCTCCGGCGGCGGACCGGCGATGTAGGCCTTGAGCGCCCACTCCCCGCGGTCGAGCTGCAGGCCGGAAAGTGATGCCGTGCGGCCCAGCTGATAGAGCGTGGTCAGCTCGTTCGGCTTGACACGTAACCGCTGCTCGAGCAACGCAAATGCTTTGTCGAACTGGCTCTGACTCGAGTAGAAGGCCGCCAGTGATGCGTACACAGCTCCGCTGTCGGGATACTTCGCGGTCACGTCCTGCATCTCACGCTCTACACAGGCCGTGTCCTTTTCGGCCGCGCACAGATTCACGACCGAAAGCGAGCCTCGGTATGCGTCCCGCTTTTTTATCTCCAGCGCCATGTCCCGCGCTTTCTCTTTGCTGCCGCCGAGAAATCCGGGCGCCTGCGTATAGTAGGCAATGAGATCGTCGCGCACATCGAGGTTGTCCGGATCGAGTGCGAGCGCAGTCTCCCATGCATTCTTCGTTTTTCTCGCGAGGAATGGCTGCCTCAGCTTGTTCGCGCTCCGAGCCTGTCGCCCATACGCCCTGCCGAGCCAATCGTAATAAGTCGAATTCCGCGGACTCATCTGCACGGCCCTCTCGAACCACTGCGCGGCCTTATCGTCCGTGTCTTCGGTCATCATGATCCGGCCGAGATAGTAGGCAGCAGCGGCATCCTTTTCCCCGTAAGGCAGAAGAATTGCCTTGGCTTCCGAATACTTCCTGCCGTTGAACAGCTGGATCCCCTGGTCGACCGACTGCGCCAAGAGCGAAGTATTGCCGATCAGAAGAAACAGGATGGCCGTATTTATGATGTGCACTCGCTTCACTGACGACTCCGATAACTCGCGAAACTCGACTGCTGCTTATCTTCCAGCCCGGTGCGACATAGTACCGCGGGGAAGTCGAAAGGATTCTTCGGTGAACGCCTCATTCCTTGCGAGGACCGTGCAAGGAGCCATCCATATGAGCGCAGGTTTGATATCCGCGAACCGAGTGATGAGGTCCCATGATTTACGGGCGTAGGCCGCAACAGTTGTTGGTTGTCTGGGGTCCCGCGGTGGGGCTGATTCTTCTCATCTACTGGCTCGAGATCAGCGCACCCGCGCTGCGAGAGCTCCTGTTCCCGATTTACTGGATCATACTCGCGGTGTCGGTGTTCTTCACTTGGCGGTGGTTTCGCGCGCGGTCACGCAAAGACCGCCGCGGAGAGGATCGCCGGCGCTCCGAACGCCGCGACGAGAATGATCCTACTTCGTCCTGAGTATCGAGAGAGCAAACGTGGCGGGCACCGGAGCGCCGCGCGCGGTCATGCGGCCGCCACCAGTCGCTCCCCCGGCAACTCCGAAGCGCAGATAGGCCGATGAGCCGTCGCCGATGATGACGGGCGTAATGTTCGTCACATCGAGCTGCTGCGTAGGAAGCGCCCACAAGCCGTCGTTCAGAGCCGAAACCGCCGAGCGGATGTTCCAGCTCGGATGCATGTTGGCGGATTGTACTCCCGGAATGAAGTCGTCCGCGTAGTTGGCGACCTCCCAGTCGCGAACCCAGGCGCTCAAATCCGAAGTGACGACGCGCGTGATGTTCTGAAGCCCGTGAATTCCCGGCGGTGGATTGGCGAGCTGGAACCACATCGCGCTCTCCGCGCCCGTGCGCCGGTCGGCTGCGTAGCGCAGGAAAGACCAGATCGCGCCCCGCGTCGTGATGTTCGCGTTGGTCGCGTACGGGGAATTCGTCTGGGGACTGGTTAGAAACTCGCGGAAGCGGCGAAAGTTCGCCGCCCCAAAATTGTCGAACGCATCCTTGGCTCTTGGCGAGGACTGAATCTGCTGATAGGTGAGATTCTGCCCCGGAGTCAGTCCACTCGCCCTGTAAAACGCCAGCTCCTCAGCAACGTGAGCAAGACCTTCATCGAGAAAGGAATCCTCAAAGGTCCCGCCGGTGCTCACGTACAGATGTCGCGACGCATTTATCAGATGCTGGAACTCGTGAGCCACTGTGCCGACTGTCGATGTCCGCACAAAATCGACCGTGCGCACGTTGCCGTTCACGATACCGCCGGGATCTGGGACGAGCAGATAGAACATCTCAGCGAAATTGCTGCTCTCACAGCCACCCAGCCCGCCACTCGCCGCGGTTGGAAACAGATCGCGGCTGTAAAAGAAGCCGCCCACGTAGAAACTTTGGCCCGGAGGCGTGAGCTCGTTGACGGCGCGCGTGAAAAACAGGATCACGTGCTGATCCTTATCGATGTCCGTCGGAGTGCCGAAGTTGAGAGTATCGACGGGGTAGATGAGCGTATCGAAAGTGACTCCGAAGTACTGGTAGTCTTCCGCCGTGAAGCCATTCGGGGGATTGGCCGTATCGGCGACGATTATCGCCTGGCTCGTGATCGCCACGACCCGCCCCGTCCGGTAGTTGGCATTTGCGCACGGAGAAGAAGCGTTGGTATTGAGCTTCAGGAGATCGCCGACCGCGGGAAGCGCGACGGACATGTTGAATCGTCCCGCGGCACTCCGTTTGGCGACTCGAGCAGACGAGATCAGCGGTGTCAGCTCGACGCGGGAACGCTCCCTGAGATTCACTTCGAAGTTTTCGTCGCGCTCGAGCCGTCCCGCCGTTGGTGTCGCTACCTGAAAGCGAGGCGATGCCAACCGGGTGGACGTTGCGGAGATGATCGTATTGCCGGTCGAGACAGAAAGCCGTAACAGCGCGCCAGAGAAGTCCGAGTAGTACGGAATCGCGATGAACTCGGCACCGCCAGTCGTGCCATGCACGCAGAATTCGGAAGCTGCGGTACCGGAGAAGAGCATGACATCGCCCACTCCGAGATTGAACGCGTCGGAGCCGGCGCCGCACGGCGGTGGCAGAACGATAACGGTGCCTGTCTTCACAACCGTGCCGGCTGTCGCGCGAATTGTCGTTGTCTTGTCCGACGCGCGGGCGGTGAGTATGGCGCCGGCGCCAAAGTTCTCCGCTGTGACTATCGAAGTGTCGGCGGATTCGATCGTCGTTCCCTGAAGGACCGAATTGCCGAATCTGTCGGCCGCTCGCGCGTTGAAGCGGAACACATCGCCGATCCCGAGCAGCTGGACCGTATCTCGCGAAAAAATAATCTGTGCGAGTGGGCCCGCGACGGCGATGGCCGTGAACGTGACCGGCGTGAGTCCCGTTACTGTCGCTGTCGCGGTCTGGCGTCCGGTGGTCGGTCCGAGAGTCCACTCCATCGTCGCGACGCCATTTCCGTTGGTGAGAGACGATGCGGCGACTAAAGTTCCCGACGACGCACTCCACGCGACGGAGACGCCGGGCAAGGTCTGTCCCTGCTCATCAGAAACCTTGATCGCCAATGGCAGCGGAAGCCTGGTGCCGACTTCCGGTGAAGGCTGCGCATCCCCGGAGACGAGAACTACGCTGGCGGGAGCTGTGAGCTTGGGACCGGATGCATCACCGCACGCGATCACCAATGCGATGACCAATGCGATGACCAATGCGATGACCGCGACACCGACGAGTGACAGCGAGCCCGAAATGAACCGCATATGCGCCAGTAGGGAACCGTATGCGAAATGTACGTCGAGCAGTGCGCAGGGCATGCACTGTCTCGCATAAGCTACCTACGGGTACGCGATTCCGTGAACGCCTTTCGCCGGGCGACAGTCTATATGAGGCGGACGGCGCGAGGCTGACGGCTAATCAGATGCTCGGGCTTCATTGCGATCCGCGGATCCCGACCGATAGGCCACCCGCCCCGGCTCGGGCCCTCTCGCGTTCTTGGTTGCATTGCTGACATCGGCGAGTTCTGCAACCTGCTCGACGAAAACCTGCGTGAGCTCGTCGACTCTGTCTCGAACGAGTCTGTCGCCGGCGCGAGAAATCGTAGCAGCGAGGTGGGTCACGTCATCAATCGCGGCTCGTATTGCGCTCGGGCCAGCAGCTGCGAGCATTCGTGAAATCGCAGCCGACGGGGCGATCTCTCCGGCCAGACATTGCACGAGAATTGCACGAATGGCCGGCGGTTGCACGCCGTCTGTGAGACGATTGATGGCTTCTGCTTCCAGACCGATCCGACTGCTCATGTCAGCGCGATTGGAGATGGACAGACTTCACTGGACGGATTTCATGGCACAACGTGCGCCAATCCGTTGGACCGTGTCACGACAACACTGTTAAGGAGGTAGTGAGATGGCTGCAAGAAAAAGCTCGGGCCGTCGGAAATACGGCAAGGCCGCGTCGAAGCGCGTCGAGAGCGCGATGCGTCGGCGGAAAAAGGGCACGCTTAAGTCCGGAAGCGGACGGAAGGTGAAAAGCCGGAAGCAAGCGATTGCGATCGGGCTCTCCGAAGCGCGGAAGAAGGGCGCGAAGGTTCCACGGAAGCGCGCCGGACGAAAGAGCTCCAGCGTAAGGAAGCGTTCCAGCGGGTGACCGGCAGCGTTAGGTAAATAACTAACTCGATCTGGATTCTCCTGCGGTGCGTAAGCACTCGCGACACCGCCGAGAACTCGCACCACATTCGTTTTTCACCGGCCTGGCCCATCATCGACGAACGCGACCGCAGCCCACACAACCTTAGCTGGATCTGCACCCAAGCTTTGCGAAAGTGTTGCATACATAGCTGCAATCGTGGGGATGGCTCCCAAAGCGACTGCTCGACTGGTGCTATCAAAATAAACGCGAAAGACCAGCCGCCGGTCCGGATCCATGACCCGAACACTGAGGATGTCACCTGGCGCTGATCGCGGGCGTGTGATAACAATGGAGGACTGAGCGTGAAGCGCAGAGGCTCCGAGGAAGGCGAGCGCCAGTAACGTACTATGAGGAATGCGTACTCTTGGCATCACCAATAAGTGTGAGGTGTCTGCCTAACGCCTGAGCTCACCTGCAGGCGAATATATAAAAGCGAGCGAAGCGAGCAATCGTTAAATCGCCTGACTGGTGCAGCGTTCGTTAGCCGGCGCGAGATGGAGCCTCGGGTTCATCTCGCGCGACGTCGAGTGCCAGCTTCGGCATCAGCCCGAAGAATGCGCTCCCTCGCTCCACCAACTGATCGAGCGATGCGGCCCGAAAGACTTCCGTGTGAATTTGCTCGCAACCGATTGTGATGCAATCAATTGCCGCGCGCTCCCATGTACGCTTTGAGGGCCAGTTGGCAACGCAACGCGCGAAGGGCGCGGCGGTGCGGTGTTTTCGGACGCGGCCATCGAGATCCGTTGCGAAGCCGACTTTGACGCGTGTCGGGTCGTGTTGAGGTTCGAGCTGAATGATGTAGAAGGCGCCGACATCGTCGGGATAGCTGGCGAGCACCTCCACGGGCGAATCGGCCGCATCGACGCGCGCGCCCGCTGAAACCCGAACTATCTCCGCGTGAATTGCAGTCGCCTCGATCGCTGTCACAGTCGCCACACTCTGATTTCCGCGACTCGCATCGCGGCGACGCATGGACCGAATGCCGAGGCGCCGCAGGATCTTGAAGATCCACTGCTTCTGGACGTGGAGTTCGTCGGCGAGGTCAACGATTGCAACGCGTTCGTCCGAGTGCAAAGTCGCTACGAAGAGGAAAGTGGATTGTCCGGCTAACGCCAATTGGATGGACTACTTAGACTGCGAAACCGGATGGTTCCTTGCAAGATGCCCGCAAGCATTTGCGCGAGTTGCCCGTTGTTCAATTTCATAAGTCACTGCAGTTGCCTGACTTGTGCAAATCCGAGATCCATCCCCCCGGATATTAGACTGCGAAACCCTTGCAGTCTAAATACGATACGGGTCACTGGAGGACTGTAGCAAGTCCCAAAGCACCACTCGACCCTCCCGCTGGTTGGTGTCCTGACTCTCAATACTTCGGTCGCCCCGCCTCTTTTGTGCGTTCTTCTCGTCGAGATCGGGAATGTGGATCTGCATTTCGACCAAATCCGAACTGGTGTTGCAAGCTTCTGATTTAAAAAGAGTTAGGAGGGGCTGAATCGCGGGACTGCGACTTTTCCACAACGGATTTGCGTATGAAGAGGGCATGAATTACGGTCAGCACTTCGTGCGCAGCTGGCAGCACGACTGCGGTCAATACTTGGCGAGATAACTGTCCAGCTCCCACTGTGAGACCTGGGTGATGTAATCCTGCCACTCGAGGCGCTTCGCCGCGAGAAACTGAGTGGTGATGTGCTCGCCGAGGGCCTCGGTGAT
>JBBQAV010000109.1:0-9229 GCA_038316775.1 Gemmatimonadales bacterium
TCCGATGCCGGCGACACGGAGACCGCCTCCCTTTCGGGAGATACCCTCGCTACTCATGCTCGCCACGATCTCTCCCGTCGCCGCATTTATCAGCCGCGCGGTGAGTGCGACTTGGGTCTTGTGCTGCTTGTAGCTGAGCAAACCCATCGTCGCGATGCCGGCCGCAACTCCGCCGAAGTTGTGCTCTTCGAATCCGAACTTCGTGACCGAGCCGCTGATGATGAACTGCGCCCCCTTGCCCGGCTCGGTCGCATTGCGCTCGAGCAGACGGAATTGGCCGGTCGCGAGCAGCTTCTCGATCAGCATGTCGGCGATCCCGACACCTAACTGCGACGGATCGTAGTTTTCGCCCCCGCCTCCCCGTCCCATCCCCATGAGGATGGCGCCGAACCCTCGCTTGTCGCGCACCTGGGCGGTCACAGTGCCCGATTCGAAACCCATGACCATTATCGTCGGCTTCTCGGTGTGGACTGCCTGGGCGGCCGGCTCGCTCACCTGGGTTGAAGCTGCGCTGGACGCGCTTTGCGCCATGATTGGGGGATTCTGTTCCTGCGCGGAAAGCGGGCCCATTCCCGCGACGGTGATAGCGGCTGCCAGCGCGAGGCTGAACGGGGCAAAGCGTTGCATTTTTAGCTCCGGTTGGTGGTGACGGCCGGAGATTAAGCTCTTAGCCTATTCCTCCAAATACGTATCCATACGTAGTAGCTCGCTGGGGAGGACCGAGGGCTTGGTCGTAGCCCTCGGTTCTCTCTACCGCATTTCAATCAGCCGCCGAACCGTCTTCATCGGCAGGTAAAGCCTGCGCGAATCCCCCGGAAACTCCTTGAAACCGAATCGGGCATAGAAACGCGTCGCAGATGCATCAATCGCGCGCACTATCACCAACGCGGATGCCACTACGCTGGTCGCGAGGTATGACCGCTCGAGAGCATTGAGAAGAAGCGATTCTCCCCACCCCTGCCCGCGATAGGAAAGATCGACCGCGAGCCTGCCCACGAGCGTGGCCGGAATTCCCTCCTCATATCGCGGGTACTGCTTTGCAAGCGCCGGAGGAAGCCCGCCAAGATTGAGCCTTGTACTCGAGAGAGTGTGGTAACCCGCTATCCGATCGGCAGCATCGACCAGCAGGACCGTCGTCGCGGAAACTTTTTTTCGCGCATGCTGACCGGCGAGGAGCTTGATGTACTCGTCCAGCTCGGAGGTTCCGCACGAGAATGCCGCGCGGTCGTGATGTGGCCCCAGCGGCTCGAAACGCGGAAAGCCAACATCGGCGGCACTCAACTAATCGAACTTCGCGCGATACTCCCTGTACGCCCGCCGAAGCGCCTTGTTCGGTCGCGGGGGATTGGCCAACGCATCGATCAAGGCTGCTCGATCTCTGTCCGTCAGCCGGGACAGATTCTCCTCCACGATGGCCATATTCGCCCGCGCTTCCGCCGCGCGCATTACGAACTGGGATAACGTCTCTCCGAACAGATCCGCGGCCTCGGCGAACAGCCGCTTTTGGCGAGCCGTGATTCGCGCTTCGAGCCTTTCCGTTTTCGCGGGGTTGGGCATATTCGGACTCCTCATCACCAATGTACGGCGATTGTCCGTACACGGCAAGCCTAGGGGCACCCAATTGATCGCACTGCCACACTAAGGGCTGCGGATCCTTTAGGCGGCTAATACCATGTTTGTGATTCGTCAGGAAATCAGGTTACGCTCACCGTTCCCCAGGTATCATCCACACCTCTAAAGCCGAATGTCGCCTGAATAAGCATGTCTGGGCGGCTAAGCCACTCGTCTTTCTCTCGTGAGCACGTTGTTGCCGCCAGGCGGCCAGTCACTTCAATCGCTCACCAAATCGGAGGAATGATGAGAGTAAACTTCATACATAAAATGACGCCGCTCGCTGCGGTTCTTGTTATTGGCGCTTTTGCGGCGTGCTCGAGCGACCTTACGGGTGGCAACCGCCAGCCGGTCAAGATTTCTTTCACAACCAAAGCATCGTCGCCCGCGGCGGGTGTCGCCATGGACGTCGTTGTCGGTCCGGCTAGTGACCTCGTGATCACGAGCGCCCAGTTCGTCGTCAGCAAGGTCGAGCTCGATCGCACCGGCACCACCAATTGCGTCGCCGAGATCGAGGCAACTGGTGACGACCACGCCAGCGTAGGATCGGAATGCGAAGACGTAGAGCGCGACCCAATTGTCGTCGATGTTCCTGTCGACGGCGCTCTGCACGGCGTGCTGACGGTTCCTCTCGCCGAGGGGACCTACAACCAGCTCGAAGCGAAGCTGGAGCCCGCTCGCGCTGAAGCGACGGCGTTCAACGCCGCCAACACGAATCTCGTTGGCAAGAGCGTGCGCGTTGTCGGAACCTACAAGAACGTGAGTTTCACTTTCACTTCATCGGTCCGCGCGGAGCTGGAGATGGAGTTCAATCCCCCGCTCGTCGTAGATGCGACCACGAACAACACGACGATCAGCTTCGACGTCGGCAAGTGGTTCCTGGATGCCAATAACGCGGTGATCGATCCGAACACCACGGATGCCGCGCAGCTCCAGACGATTGACGACAACATCAAGCGCTCGTTCCATGCCTTCGAGGATCAGCATGAGACCGGTGAGGACACCCACCAGGGTCACGGAGGCTGATAGCTACACCATCAGCAACACTTAGTAAAACGGGGGCGTCGAAAGACGTCCCCGTTTTCTTGTGCACTAAAGAAAAAGTGCCGCCTCGGTCACCAAGGCGGCGCTTTTGGAAAAACCTCTATTTGGGTGCGCCCAGCTTTATCTCGAACGGTCCTTCGCCGTGCAGCTGGATCACGGTAACCCCCTGAGCCCCACCGAAGTGCGCGTGACGAGCCGGCAGATACATGAAGTCACCGGGTCCATATGACTTGACCGCGTTCCAGTCCGCGGCGTTGCCCATCGCGAAGAGAAACGTTCCTGACAGAACCGTCAGGTGCTCGCCGGCCGGATGATAATGCACCGGAAACCGGTACCCAGCGGGGAATTGCAGGCGAACGGTGTAGTCGCCCTTTGCGCCTGGATTGCCGTGCAGCACGGCGATCTTGGCGCCGGGGTCGAATCCCGGCACGCTCAAATCGCTCCACGTCACGCCGGTGTTCGCGGCCATCTGAACGTCGGGCATGTCGGCGGCGACGGTGGGCATCGGCGTGCTGCTCACTGGCGCGTCGATCGCGACCTTCCACTGTCCGTTGACTTTCTTCCAGATGGTCAAGTAGTTGCCGGCCTCGTTTACCTTGCCGTTCGGCCCGTCGTACGAATCCGTCCAGGTGCCGTACTCGATCGCTCGGCTCGGGCTGACTACTTCGATCTTGGTCGGAGTCCAGTGGAGGTCGAGGTTGGGCAGGCCGACCATGTCGCCGTATCCTTTGCGCATGTCCGCCACTTTGGTCACGAGCGGACTGTTGGACTGCATCACTATGGCGTCGGCGGTGTGGAACGACATGATCTTGTCGACGTCGCGCGATGCGAACGCGCGCTGCCAGGCGTCGGATTGAGCTCGCACGGCCTGTTCCTCCTTCGTCTGCGCGATCGCTGTCGTCGACGCGAGAGCCGCGAGCGCGAACGTCATCAGGGGGATCAGGGCCGATATTCTCTTCGTGCGCTTCATCATGCCTCCTTCCTTCGTTAAATGCCGGGTGGGTAAGAACCGAACCAGGACGGTTACACACTACCGGCCTGAGCGGCCTTCGGAAAGAGCCACTTTGCGGTCCTCTGCGCGTTTAGCGGGTAAGGACGCGATCGATTCGCTCGAGCTCTCCATGCCGCGCCCGATACCTCGCCGCAAGCCCCAGAGCAGGCGATGCCTGGCGACAAATTGATTCTACTTGCGCCAATATAGCATCAGCGCTATATATCGACTATGCTATATAATCGTCCATGGCTTGGGAGGTTGAATACACGGACGAGTTCGAGACCTGGTGGATCAACGAGCTCAATTCCGCGGAAAGGGAATCAGTAGCGGCGTACGTGGCGCTACTTGAAGACAGGGGACCTGCTCTCGTCCACCCTTACTCGTCCGGAATTCGGGGATCGCGCTATTCACATATCCGGGAATTGCGTGCCCAGCACAGGGGGCGCCCCTATCGAGTGCTCTACGCGTTTGATCCAAGGCGAACCGCGATCCTCCTGGTCGGCGGAAGCAAGAAGGGAGACGACCGCTGGTACGAGGTAAATATTCCGATCGCAGAGAAACTGTACGCGAATCACTTGGCAGAACTAATCGAGCAAGGATTAATCGATGACAAAGAAGTTTCGTGATCTGGTCCTGAGGACGATGACGGGCAAACAGCGGGCTCGCGCCGCCGGACGCGCCAGCGTGCTGCTCACGGAAATGAGCCTGACAGAACTGAGGAAGGCCCGAGAGCTCTCGCAGCTCGAGATGGCAAAAAAACTCAAGACGACGCAGTCAAGCATTTCGCGACTCGAGCACCAGGCTGACATGTATCTGAGCACTCTAAGGGAGTACGTAGAAGCATCCGGCGGGCATCTGGACCTGATCGCCCGATACCGCGACACTGAAATTCGCCTTGTCCACTTCGCCGATCTGGCTTCGGCATAGGAGAGAGAGTTATCTCATGGCGACCATGGCGATCATGGCGACCATGGCGTACAAAGGCTTGGCGTAAATCGATCGACGTGGGGACTGACGTGACTGCGTCACTTTTCTTGGCCATCGATGCGCCCGCGGCGGCCGTAGGCCTGACGCGTCAAGGCGAATCGATCAGATCGAATTCCCTTGACCGATTCTTACGCTCGGCGATCATCTGACGCCATCGCTGGCGCCGAGCCTCCTCGCGCACACGATGGCGGATCTCCTCCACCATTTCCCTCAAGTGCTCGTTGTCGCGCACCATCCGCTCCGCGGATTGCCACGCGTCCCTGCTCAACTCCGGCAGACGCTCGGCGAAATCGGGAGGCAGATAGACCTGCACTGGGTAGTCGCGAATGTCGATGGCGGGCAGATCCATTGGCAGCGTCGGCGGCGTGTACTCGCGTTGCCGGTACGTCACTCGCGCGGCTCCGACCGTGGTTCTCGGACGTCTGGAATCGACAAACTGTTTCGGCTCCGGCTTCCGCATCGGATTGAACGAGCTGAGCGACATGATCAGCAGCGCGCCCAACACCAACGCACTTGGCCTGTACCGCATGCGTCTCGCAACCAAAACGAAAGTCAGTGTCAGTGCAAGCGCACCGAGGAAAAGCGGAGAGACGAGAGGTGCGGCGGCCTGGGCGACGCGGGGGACGAGACCAACTAGGGTTTCCTGAGCACGCACGAGAGGCGGATGTACCGTCGCATCGATCGTGCGCGCCGTGAGCGCGTCACTCGTACCGGGTCGGACGGCAACCCCGTCGGTCGGATGTCCCATCGGGTGATGCGGATTCGTCATCGAGCGACCTCCACCTCCAAACTCCCCTACGCGACCAGCCCGCGGAAAGTTCCGGCGTGGCCGATCACCTCAGGTCGGACATATTGCCGCTCAATCGGTTGTAAAGCCGGCGAATTCTATCTACGTAAGCCGACGTATTGGATCGGGCCCTCCATTGCCGCATACTTATTGCCGACACGTTTGTGGGGAGAAATGCTGAGGACGAAATTCCGCTTCGGGTGACACGGCCGCGATCGCATTCAGAGCCTGGCTGGAAACCGCAAACGGGGAGCGTGCCCGGATTGGCAGCAGGGGGGCATACGGAATCGACGAGCAGGTCAGCGCTAGCTTTCCGGCCTTCGCATAGGTTCGAACCTGACGGCGACGCCAAGAAAGCGGTAGCGACGCGACAATCGTGCGGCGGCTAGTTACACCGCCGCACGATCCCATCGATAGCTAGCGACCCGACATTGCCGGCTCGGGCTTCGGCATCAGCACGCCGTTGATGACGTGGATGACGCCGTTGGAGGCGTTGACGTCGGCGGTGATGACCTGCGCACCGTTCACATAGACGCTGCCGCCACGAACGGTGATGTCCAGCTTCTGCCCGTTCACCGTCACCGGCATGGCACCGTTCGACGAAGTGATGTCAGAGGCAACGACCTTTCCCGAGACGACGTGATAGGTCAGAATCGAGGTGAGCTTTTCTTTATCCGCGATCAGCGCGTCGATCGTACCCGCGGGCAGCTTGGCGAACGCCGCGTCCGTCGGAGCGAATACCGTGAAAGGACCGGGGCCCGAAAGTGTCTCGGCGAGGCCGGCTGCCTTTACCGCTGCTACCAGTGTGTTGAAGTTGCCGTTCTCCACGGCAACCTGGACGATGTTCTTCATTGGTGGATTCTCCTTCGTGGTGTACGCCGGCGCACAGGCCGACAGGGTGAGCAGCGCCGCAAACGCAGTCGCCGCGTGCAAGGATCTGTTCGTCATTTGATGATTTTCCGGTTTGGTTGGTGAGTTTGCATCAGGCGCGAACGCGCGCCCCGTCGTTCCAGCGGCGCTGGATGCCACGCCACTGCGCCGCCTGATACAGAGCGGCAACGCCCACGAGCAGATAGACAGTCCGACTCAGCAGCGTCGCGTCGCCGAACAGCGCGGCGACAAGATCGAATCGCGCTGCGCCTACAAGTCCCCAGTTCAAGCCGCCCACTACGAGGAGCACAGCGGCCACTACGTCTATTTTCTTCATTCGATCATCTCCGGGTGGAGCATTGGAGTGCCTCTCGGACACCGATGAAGCACTCCGTTGTCTATTGGTTGTCCAAGGAGAATAGCCGGTTAGTCGCCCCGTGTCAAGGCCATGTTCAAGCAAATGCCTTGACACTACTTGGACAATATAGGTAAGTTCATGTCATGAAACAGCTTCGGGCAAAGAAGGCCAATCACCCGGCCACCAAAGGCCAGCACCCCATTGCCGTCGTGGCCGAGCGCACTGGCCTGACCCAGGATGTCCTCCGCGTGTGGGAGCGGCGGTACGCGGCAGTGAAGCCGTCGCGTGGCTCCAATGGGCAGCGGTTCTATACCGACGCCGACGTCGACCGCCTGCGAGCACTGCACGCCGCCACCAGGGCCGGCCGCAGCATCGGTCAGGTCGCGAAGCTCTCCGATAAAGCGCTGAACACGATGATCGAAGGCGACGCCGCTGCGCGCGCGACACTCGTTTCAGCCGCGGCCGACTCGACTGACGTCGCGCATCTGATCGATGCGGCTCTCGTTTTCACACAATCGCTCGACGCCGCGCGGCTCAATGATCACTTGCGCCGCGCATCGGCGGCGCTCGGCGTGCCAGATTTTCTCGCTCGCGTCGCCGTTCCGCTGCTGCGCCGCGTCGGGGACGAATGGCACGCGGGTCGTCTCACGACGGCGCAGGAACACCTCGCGTCGTCGGTGCTGCACGACATCTTCGTCGAAAGAATGCGCGCGTATTCGGCGCAGTCGGATTCTCCACGCGTTCTGATCGCGACTCCCGCCGGCGAGCGGCACGCAATCGGAGCCGCGCTCGTCGGCGCCGCCGCCGCTGTCGATGGTTGGACCGTCATCTACCTGGGCGCCGATCTCCCCGCCAAGGAGATCTCGACCGCGGCCATCGCGAGCGACGTGCGCGCGGTAGCGTTGAGCATTCTCTATGTGGACGACCGCGAGCGGATCGCCGGTGAGCTACGCGCGCTCAGGTCGCAGCTTCCGCCCGGCATCGCTCTCTTCGTCGGTGGATCGGGCGCTCTTTCCCTGGCGCGCGAGCTGTCGGGTTCGGGGATTCGCGTCACCGAGAACGTCGCCGAGCTATACGACGAGCTGCGGCGGGCGAAATGACGCCTGCCACGCCCGGCGCGGCGAAGCAGCAGCGGCTGATCCTGCTGACCGGGGCGAGCGGATACATCGGCGGCCGTCTCTTGCGCATGCTGCACGAAAGGGGTGAGCGAGTGCGCGCGATCGCGCGGCGGCCCGACGATCTGCGCGGGTCAGTTCCCGCGGATGTGGAGGTCGTCGGCGGAGACGTACTCGACGCCGCCTCGCTCGCGCCGGTCTTCGAGGGAGTCGACACAGCTTACTACCTCATTCATGCGATGGCATCGCATCGCGATTTCGAGTCCGAGGAGCGCGCCGGCGCCGAGAACTTCGCGCGCGCCGCCAAGGCCGCCAAAATCCGGCGCATCATTTTTCTGGGCGGGCTCGGCGCCAAGGGACTGTCGAAGCACCTCGCGAGCAGGCAGGACGTCGGGCGCATACTTCGAGAGAGCGGGATCGCGACCCTCGAATTCAGGGCCTCGATAATACTTGGCTCGGGGAGTCTCTCGTTCGAGCTGGTTCGATCTCTGGTGGATCGCTTGCCCGTGATGATAGTTCCGCGGTGGGCGAGCCAGCGGACGCAGCCGATAGCGATCGAAGACGTGATCGCGTATCTCGTCGCCGCGCTCGATGTTGAGCTGTCGACAAGCGAGACCGTCGAGGTGGGCGGCGCCGATCGCGTTTCGTATCTGGACCTCATGCGCGAGTACGCGAAGCAGCGCTCTCTGCACCGCTATTTCCTCCCCGTCCCCGTTCTCACTCCGTGGCTGTCGAGCCGGTGGCTCGGACTGGTGACGCCGGTCTACGCCCGCGTTGGCCGAAAGCTGATCGACAGCCTCCGCAACGAGACGGTCGTCAAGTCGGACACCGCCGCACTGCTCTTTCCCAAAATCAGGCCGCGGGGATTTCGCGAGGCGATGGCTCGCGCGCTGCTGAACGAGGATCGAGAGCTGGCTGAGACGCGCTGGTCCGACGCGCTGTCGTCTGTGGGATCGAAGGCGCGACTGGGAAGAGCATCAACGGGATCGAAGATCGTGGACACCAGAAGCGCGAGTGTCGCCGGACCGCCCGAGCAGGCATTCCGCGCCATCGAACGGATCGGTGGCGCGGCGGGCTGGTATTATGGCAACACCCTGTGGCGGCTGCGCGGTGGAGTCGATCTCGTCTTCGGCGGCGCGGGGATGCGGCGCGGCAGGCGGGATCCCGGGAAGCTTCGTCAGGGAGATGCGCTCGATTTCTGGCGCGTCGATGCGATCGAGCCGGGCCGGATGCTGCGATTGCGCGCGGAGATGAAAGTTCCGGGGCGCGCGTGGCTGCAGTTCGAGGTCACCGGCGACGAAAAGCGCAGCGTCATCCAGCAAACTGCCATCTTCGAGCCGCACGGCGTTGGCGGACTGCTGTACTGGTACGCGCTGTACCCGGTGCACCGATTGATCTTCAACGGAATGCTGCGCGGCGTGGCGAGCTTCGCCGCGTCGCCGCCGGAGCATTAGAATAAGGGC
>JBBQAV010000110.1:0-9044 GCA_038316775.1 Gemmatimonadales bacterium
TGATCGAGATCGCGCGCGGCTGCGCATGGTGCTCGTTCCCGATGTAGCGCAGGTGCTCGCGAATTCCCGCCACGGTGATCTTCCCGTTCGGTGACGGGACCGTGAGCAGCTTGCACCCGATGTGCTTCTCGGCCGCCGCGCACTCGGACGTATAGACGTGCGCGGTCTCGGCGCAGATCACCGCCTGGTGAGATTGGACCATGCTCTGGAGGCAGAGCACGTTCGCGGCGGTGCCGCTGAATACGAGAAACACCTCGGCATCGTCGCCGACCTCGGCGCAGATTCTGTCTATGGCCTCGAGCGTGTACGGATCGGAGCCGTAAGACGGAACGTGGCCGACATTCGCCGCGGCCATCGCCGCCAGCACTTCCGGATGAACTCCCGCCCAGTTGTCGCTCGCGAACGCGCGTCCCGGGTTTTTCTCTTGCCGCATCCGCCTACGATAACGTCACGCTTGCTCGGGCGGCAAGGCGACTGCGGCGGATGAACTCGGGCAGTGCTCCTGCTAGTGAAAGTCGCGAGAGGCGTGGACGAGCTGTTTCACGTGCAGCTCGCTGAACTCCTGCCCGATCACGTTCCTCACTCCATCGTCGCGCTCGAACCTCCCCTTCACCGCCACGAACATAGAGAACCGCACCACCTCCGAATATTTCTCGACCATCTTCTTCGAGACGATCACGTTGATGAACCCGAACTCGTCCTCCATCAACAGGAACACCGTGCCCTTGGCGCTCTGCGGCTGCTGGCGGATCGTGACGAGTCCCGCCGTTACGATGCGCTCGCCGCCCCGGAGCTTCTCCAGCTCGCGCGAGTCCAACACCCCTTTACTCCGCAGCTTCTCGCGCAAATGCTCCATGGGATGGCCATCGACGCTGATTCCCACCGAGAAGTAATCGAGGTAGATCAGCTCGTCTCGACTGAGCGGACGCGGGTCGTACGAAGTCCGCCGCGCCGGCGCGAGAGGAAGACTGTCGCCGACCGCGCGCATCGCCACCCACGCCGCGCGGCGACGATCGGGCTCCCAAGCTCCGAATGCTCCCGCGCGCGCCAGCTGCAGCGCATCGGCGCGCTGCAGCTTCGCTCTCTGTATGACGTCGTCTATCGACGAGAATCTGTCCCAGCCCCTTGCCGTCTTGAGCGCCTCGAGGGATTTCTCGCCGAGCCCGCGGATGTGCCTCCACCCGATCCTGAGCGCAGGCTTGTCCGGATCCTCCGTCGGCTCGGTGGTGCACTCCCAGTCACCATCGCGCATGCAGGGTGCGAGGGACTTGAGCCCGTGCCGTTTCGCGTCGTGAATGAGCGTCGATGGCGGATAGAATCCCATCGGGTACGAGTTCAGCAATCCCGCATAGAACTCCGCTATGTAATGCGCCTTGAGATATCCGGTCGCGTACGCGATCAGAGCGAAGCTCCAGGCGTGCGATTCCGGAAATCCATAATTGGCAAAGCTCTTGAGATCCTCGGCGATCCGTGCCGCGACGTCTTCTTTTACTCCGCGCTCGACCATCCGCGCGCACAGCTGTTCGAGCACGCGATGCAGCTTCTCGACTTTTCGGATGTGCCCCATCGTGCGCCGCAGCTCGTCGGCCTGCGCCGCGGAGTAGCCTCCGAGCTTCATGGCGATCGCCATCGCCTGCTCCTGAAAGATCGGAATCCCCTGCGTGCGTTTGAGAATCGGCTCCAGATCAGGGTGCAGGTACGTCACCGGCTCGAGCCCGCGCCGCCGGGCAGTGTATGGATGGACGAAGTTCGCCTGGATCGGACCGGGGCGAATGAGTGCAACCTGCACCACGATGTCGTACAACCTGTCCGGCTTGGTGTGCAACACCGACGCGATCTGCGCGCGGCTCTCGATCTGAAAGGTTCCGATCGTCTCGCCGTGGGCGATGAGATCGTAGGTCTTCTCGTCATCGGGCGGCAGCTTGTACATCTCCGGCCGCGTGCCGGTTCTTACCTCGATCATGTCGAAGGCGCGTCTCACCAGCGACAGCGCGCCGAGTCCGAGGAAGTCGAACTTCGGGATGCCGACGGCATCGAGATCGTCCTTGTCGAACTGTATGATCGTGCGGCCCATGGTCGTGTGCTCGACCGGCAGGTAGTCACCGAGCAGCGCTGAGGACAGAACGAATCCGCCCACATGCGTGGAGCGAAGACGCGGCACTCCCTCGAATGCCGCCATTGCGGCGAGGGTCGCTCTGCCCCGCGGATTGTCGAAATCGAAGTTGAACTTGGGGGCTAGTATCTCCGCGATGTACTTCGCTCCTTCGGCGGGATCGCTCCAGTGGATTCGCTTGGAGAAATTCGTCGCCATCTCCACCGGATACCCGAATGCGCGCATCGAATCGAGAATCGCGTTGGGCCCGCGGTACATCTGCACAATGCAGGTGATCGCGGCCTTGGCGCGATTGTATTTCTCGTAGACGTAATCCAGCACTTCCTCGCGGCGGTCGTGCTCGATGTCGACATCGATGTCCGGAGCTTCCGTCTGCCCATCGACCCGGATCTCGGAGAGAAATCGCTCGAACAGCAGCCCATGCTTCACCGGATCCACGGCGGTGATTGCCAGACAGTACGCCACCGCGGAATTGGCCGCGCTGCCGCGCCCCTGACAGAGGATTCCCTTCTTCCTCGCAAAATCCACCGCATCCCACATCACGAGAAAGAATCCGGAGAAGCCGAGCTTGACGATTACCCGCAGCTCGTGCTCGAGCTGCGCCGTCTGCTTGTCATCGATCTCGCCCCACCTCTCGCGCGCGCCCTCGAAAACTTTCTCGCGCAGGAAGGTGTCGTCGTTGAAGCCAGGGGGAACCGGAAACTGCGGCAGCGGCGGTCTCACCCACGCCAGACTGAAATCGCATTCCGATGCGATTCGCTCGCTCTCTTCCAGCCCCGCCTCCCGTCCCTTCCACCGCTCGGCCATCTGTTCCGGTGAAGCGAGACGCCATTCGCCATTCGGATGCAGCAGTCCGCGGGCGAGAGCCTGGTCGATGGTAGTGTCGTAACGAAGCGCGGTGAGCACGTCGTGAACCAGCCGGCTGTCGTTGTCGATGTACCGCGGCTCGTGGCAGATGACCCAAGGCACCTTGTGACGCTCGGCGAGCTCGATCAGCGCGGAAGCGAGCGCTGACTCGTTGCCGCTGGTGTGGTGGAGCTGCACTTCGACCGCGAGCCTGTCGCCGAAGACATCGCGCCACTGGCAGAGCGTTCGCTCCGCTCCCTTGTAATCACCGGCGCGGAGACTGGATGCGACCGGCCCGGACGCCGGACCGGTCAACACCTGCAGTCCCTGACTCCGCTCCGCTACCTGAAGCCACGAGATGCGCGGACGACCGCGCGTCTTTTTTCCATCCCCCTTCTTCCACATCGAGAGCTCGCCCACCCTGGATCGGGTGATGAGAGAAGCGAGATTGTTGAATCCCTCCTTGCTGCGCGCCAGAAAAGCGGCGGGAAATCCATCGATGTTGAGCTCGGTGCCGACTATCGCTTTCACATTCTGCCTGCGCGCCTCCAATCCGAAGCGAACTATCCCGCCCAGGTCAGCGGTGTCGGTGATCCCAATGGCGCCGTAGCCGAGTGATGCCGCACGGATCACGAGTGCTTCGGGAGAAGCGCTGCCGTCGCCGAAGGAGAAGGCGGTGTGGGCTCTGAGCTCGACGAATCCCATACCCGAATTATGGCCCGAACACACCCCGAAGACAAGGCCCGCCCAACCGGCGCGAGAGAGAAGATTTTGAGGAGCAGACTAGAAAAGGTCGGGGTGTGCTTCCCTCACCCTCTTCGCCTTGGGAGCCCTTTTAAAAGTCCGATTGGTTCCTGCGGTGCGAGGCATATCCACGGTCTTCCCTTCGAGCAACTCGCCAACGGTAAGTAGTTGCACCTTTGGATGCTTTCCCCAAGGGGACTCGTAGAATCCGGCGGAGGCAGCCTCCTTACGCATGTCGCGCGTGGGCTCCTCAAACGAGATAAAAACTCCGAGCTCCGCCTCTTCTCGAGTCATTACCCCCACTAGGTCACGGATCTGACTGGACGTCACATGGCCTGCCTTGACCGAAAAGATCGCCTGTCTGGTTTGCTTCCCTTTTTTTCCTTCCTCATGGAAGTACAGACGACCATCGATTCCTTTGTCAGCGCCCTTTTTCTGCTCGACCGGCCGCGCGCCGACCAAGCCTAGGGCCCACCACTGGAATTGATACTGATCCGTCTGTGCCAACTCTTCCGCATCCTCAACGGTTGTCGGCTCCCCGATCACCTCGAACTTGGCGCTCTGTCCATAAGTATCGCGCAGCCGGGTCCGAATAAGGTTGATCGCGAGGTGTGTGATATCTATTCCGATCCAGCGGCGATTGAGACTCTGCGCGGCCGCGATCGTTGTTCCGCATCCGCAAAACGGATCGAGCACCGTGTCTCCCTCATTACTGCTTGATGCGACTATCCGCTCCAACAGCGCTTCCGGTTTTTGGGTCGGATATCCCAGCCGTTCCGCACCTTGCGAACTAATAGGACCGATGTCGGTCCAGATATCCTGCAGAGGAACTCCGGGCATTTCGTCCAGGTAACGCTTGTACGCAGGTACTCCACCGGGAGTTGTCTGGACGATCCTACCGTTCTTAATTAATTCACCCATCTTCTCCTTCGTGTAGCGCCAATAGCGAGTTACTCCCATCACCTCGTACTGTGGATTTCCTTTTTCGGCCCCTCCGGGTCCTGTAAGGTTGTCGAGCCGGTAGCGCCTCCCGGTACCCTCTTCGACGTGCTTATAGAAATCGTCTAGGTAAGACTGATCATAGGGCGTGTAGACGGGATTCCATGTCCACTCCTCCGATTTTGTATAGAAGAGAATGACATCATGGATCCGTCCGTGCTGTTTTCGCCCCTGCTTGGTATCGCTGTGGGCGCTACTGCGCTTCCAGATGATCTCGGTCCGAAACATGTCGGGACCGAACACTGAATCCATCAGCAGTTTGAGATAGTGACTAGCCGTTGGGTCGCAGTGGAGATAAATCGAACCCGTCATCTTGAGCACTCGTCGTAATTCAATCAGGCGGGGGGCCATCATCGACAGGTAGGCGAGCATGTCGTTGTCACCGAGGAATGCCCGCAACGCCTGAAGCAACTGTGACGGTTTGCCGCCCGCCTCTACGACTTCCTCAAATGCAGCGGCTGCGGCCGAATCCCACCGCCAGGTATCCTCAAAGACCTTGATCTGCGCGGCTGCCCGCGTTCCGTCCTGCTCGGCAAAGAGAACGTTGAAATTGCGGGCGCTGTTGAACGGCGGGTCGAGGTAAACGAAATCGATGCTTTCGTCCGCGACGTACCGGCGAAGGATTTCGAGATTGTCGCCGTAGTAGAGCATGCTGGGTGCATCAGCGTTGTGAGAGGCAATTTTCTGGGAATCCATAAGCCTACAGTGTGTTGGTTTTCGATACGTACTCGGAAAGCTGGTGACAGTCGCGTTTTCTCGCGCTCACCAGCGAAAGAGAAGTTTGGGGTTGCGACTAGGCGTTGCAAGGCCAACAGCAACCCAAAGGACTCAGTTCCTGACTAAGATTCAGTCTGGACGACCCCAGCTCTCCACCCGATAAATGGCAACTACGCTCTCAAACACCAGCCGAAACGATTACCACCCTTCGTATATGGCCGCCGCGATTGCGGCGGGTCTCGTATTCGTCCTCTATCTCCTGACGCTCGCGCCATCGGTCGCGATGTGGGACACCGGCGAGTATATGGCGGCGGTGAAAGTACTCGGCATTCCGCATCCGCCGGGCAATCCGTTCTTCATGCTGATCGGACACGCGTTCGCGTCCATTCCGATTCCGGTTTCCTACGCGGCGCGCGTCAATATTCTCGCCGCTTTGTGCAGTGCACTTTCGGCGGGAATCTGGTTCCTGCTCATCGACAGAATCACCGCGCGATGGATCGGTCTCCGCTGGCAGCGCGTCGTTATCGCCGCGATCGGCACGCTGATCGGAGCGACGGCATTCACCGTCTGGAACCAAGCGGTCGTCAACGAAAAGGTTTATCCGGTCTCGCTGCTTTTCCTCGCGATCGTGTCGTGGCTGACGTTCAAGTGGATAGACGACCCCGAGGCTCCGCGCGCCGGCAGACTGCTCGTCCTGATCGCGTTTCTGCTCGGGCTAGGCTACGCGAATCACCCGGCGGGATTCCTTACGGCGCCGGCCGCCGCGTTCGCGGTGCTGATGCGCCGGCCGCGTGTTTATCTCGATTGGAAGCTGGTGCTCACCGCCCTCGCAGCGCTGCTTCTCGGACTGACCCCGTTCATCTACGAGCCGATTCGCGCTGCACACTTTCCCGCCATCAACGAAGGCGCGCCGACGGCGTGCGAGACGAAGCTAGAGGTCTCGTGCACCTTTGACGCTCTCACGTTGAAGCGGCTGGTGGCGAACATCAACCGCGAACAATACGGGAAGAAGCTCGAGCGCGGCGCGTCGTATCCCGATCAGGTCGGAATGTGGTGGCTGTACTTCAAGTGGCAGTGGCTGCGCGACGCGCACAACGCGCATCCCGCCTGGCAGGAATTCCTCGCACTCATCTTCCTGATACTGGGCGTCACGGGCGGATACATTCACTGGAAGGAAGATCGCGAGACCTTCTGGTATTTCGCCCCACTAATGATGACGATGACGCTGGCGCTCATCTACTATCTGAACTTCAAGTACGGATGGTCGCAGGACCCGGGCGCGCGCGACGTTCCGCGCGAGGTGCGCGACCGCGACTACTTCTATGTTTGGAGTTTTTCCGCGTGGGGGATCTGGGCTGCGCTCGGGCTCGAGCTCGTCTGGTCGAAGCTCGCGGCGACGATCGCCGGCGGAGTGAGAGAAAGGAAGGGCGAGAAGGAAATCTCGCTTTCCTCGGACCGGTTCAATCGCGCGCTGCTGATGGCGTCGCCGGTGCTGCTGATCGCGTTCGTGCCGCTGTTCGGAAACTGGAAATTCGCCTCGCGGGCGGGACAGCACTTCACACAGGAGTGGGCGCACGATTATCTGAATTCACTGGAGCCATACGCGATTGTCATCACCAACGGCGACAACGACACGTTTCCACTCTGGTACGCGCAGGAAGTCGAAGGAGTAAGACGCGACGTGACGGTCGCCGTCTCCACTTATCTAGATACCGATTGGTACGTGCGGCAGATGATTCGGCGCCCGGTGGCAACCTATGATTCGATCAACGGCCCCGTCATCTACCGGGGGAAAGTTTGGAAGAAGCCGGCGGGGCCGCCGCTCAAGATGACCTTCGCCGAAGCGGACGCGGTCCCCGACTACATCGAGCTGCGCCAGCCGCAGATCTTTCACGATGGGAACATCACGCTCAACATTCCCCCGGGATACCTGACGCGCGACGAGATCATGCTTCTGCGGATGATCAAGGACGCGATGCCGGAGCGGCCGCTCTACCTCTCGACGGGAGCGGAATCGGGACTCGGGCTCGAGCCATATCTGCTTACGCAGGGATTCGTGCAGAAGATAATGCCGAATCCGGTGGTGGAGACTCCGCTCACCCCGCATATCTCGGGACTCAACATCGATCTTGCGCGCACGAAGGATCTGTGGTTCAAGGTCTACCGCGCACCGGATGCGATCATCAAGGAAGGCGATTGGCTCGACCGGCCTTCGTACGGGATTCCGTACACGTACGCGTTCACGGGGGCGGTGCTTTCGGAGGCGCTGGCCCGGACCGGAGATACGGTGGACGCGGCGGCGGTCATCGCGAAGGTGAAGCAGATAGTGAAGGCGGCGCGCATCGAAGGGTTCCCCATCGACTGATAAGTCGTAACGGCAACTGCAACAGAACGGTCGAGAGGCGTCAGTGGCAACTCAAACTGCAAAAGAACGGGTGAGAGGCGTCAGTGGGGTAGCGGCCAGTTGTGGGCCCTATCAGGAATTCTGTGTTTGAGGTCGGTGGTTAGAAATGCGGTTCAGGGACAAATCGATCTGGGAATAAGACTGCGAAGTGCGTCATTGCCTGAAGCCAGTCAGGAGCTGGGTTCCAGCGTTTGTGAATATTTCTTAGAGCAAGGTACAGCAGTTTGGTCGCGGCTTCGTCGTTCGGGAAGTGCCCGCGGTTCTTGATGATCTTTCTGAGTTGGCTGTGAAGGCTCTCGATCGCATTGGTGGTTGTTAGAATGCGGCGTATCTCGGGCGGATATGCGAAGGCTGGGGTGATGTAGTCCCAGTGACGATCCCAGATCGGAGCGATTGTCGGATACTGCCGGCCCAGAGCGCTCGCGCGAAATTCATCGAGCGCGGCTCTTGCCCCAGCCACCGTTTCTGCCCGGTAAATCTTTCTGAGCGCCGCCGACACTCGCTTACGATCCTTCCACGAGACAAAGGCCTGGCTCCGGCGGACAAGATGCACGGTGCAGGTGTGAATCTGGGTCTGCGGAAAAACAGCGTTGATCGCTTCGGGAAAACCGGTGAGGCCGTCGATGAGAGCAATCAGAATATCGTCGACTCCGCGCGTCTTCATCTCCGTCATCACGCGGTGCCAGAACTTGGCTCCCTCGGTCTGCTCGATCCAGAGACCGAGCACGTCCTTCTCGCCCGTACGCGTGATTCCCAAGGCGAGATAGACAGCCTTGTTTCGGACCACGCCTTCGTCCCGGATTTTCACTCTCATGGCGTCGAAGATCACCACCGGATAGCAGCTCTCGAGCGGCCGCTGCTGCCAGAGCGAGACCTCTTCCATCACTTCGTCCGTGACACTCGAGATCATCTCCGGCGAGACTTCCACCTGGTAGAGTTCCTCCAGGTGCTCACGAATCTCCTTTATCGTCATTCCACGGGCGTAGAGCGAGAGCACGTTCTGCCCGAACCGGGGAAGCCGGCGCGCGTTCTTCGGAATCAACTGCGGTGAGAAAGTCCCGGCCCGGTCACGGGGAATCGAGAGCGGGATCGCTCCGTCGTCGGTGAGCACCGTCTTCGGCGTCGTTCCGTTGCGATGATTTGCCGCACCCTCGGGCTTCTCTTCTCCTCGCTCGTAGCCCAAGTGGTGCGTAAGCTCGCCGCTCAGGATCCGCTCCATCA
>JBBQAV010000111.1:0-8984 GCA_038316775.1 Gemmatimonadales bacterium
CTCACTGGTACGATGGACGCACTCGCTCGCTGCCGAACCCGGATCGCGCGCAGCGATTGGGAACGCTCGTGGCGTCGGGACTGATCGTCGGCGAGAGCATTTGGGGAGTGATAAACGCCGGCCTCATCGTCGCGTTCGCGAAGGAGGCGCCGATCGGAGTCGTGCCCGAGACTTTTGCGCTCGCTCCGTGGCTTGGAGTGATTGGTTTCGTCGGCGCGATCATCTGGTTGTACGGGTGGATGCTGCGGCGTTCGGCCGTCGTGCGGTAACTCGCGCCGGGCGAGAGAAAGCTCATGCTACCCCAGCTCATCTTCATCGTAGTCGTCGCCATAGTGGTCTATGGTGGCGTCCGCATTTATCAGCGCGGCGAGCTTCAGGAGAAGCAACCGCACGCCGACCTCACCGACGAGCAGATCAAGCAACAGTGGCGGAAGCTCGGCTTTTTTTGCGAGCTGGACACTGAGAAGCGCGTGTGGACCCTGACGGGATCCCGGGCAGGCCTGCTTTACTTCCCTGACCTCCTGCTCGGTTACGTCAACGATCCAAAAAACGCCGAGAGCGGACACAAGGAGCGCTACGATCCTTACGGATCTCTGGAAATAATGACGTATCCGGAAGCGGGCTTTGATGCCCACGCGATTCGTGGCTCGTTGACGGATCTCGAGCGTCTCGCATCGCTCATTGAAGAGAAGCTTGCGACCGCCCAGCCAGGTGAGCCGATACGAATCCGCGAGGAATACGCCGCTGCGAGTCCATACACTCTGCAGCTGAACGTCCGCGCCGACGGGTTCGATCCAGCAGCAGCCGATCGTGAGAGCCTCGGCGCCGTCAAAGACGTCAAGAGCGAGGACACTGCTTAATGCCACCTTTTCTCCGCTGGGCACCTGGACGACGATGGCCGAGGCGTTCGCGATCTTAGATTCGAGGCGTTGAGCACGCGCGGCAACGAACTCGTCACGCATCAGAGCTACCGCATCGTTCGCTAGTCGCGCGAGCAAGGAATGCAGACGGAAAGATTTAACCTGGCTTACAGAACGGCTGATGGCGCGCGCGCATTGATCATCTGCGTTGCGCTAACCGTGCGCCCAAGTATCGCGGCCGCGCAAAACCCGGCGCCACCATCCGCTCCGCCGGCGGCCTCGCAGAATCCGTCGCCGATGGTCGAGACGACGCGCGCGCACCAACGCCTTACGCAGCGTGAGCTCGCGGGCACCGTGCGCTCATTCGCCGGCCCGGCAGCGAAGCCAGTCGAAGTCTTCGTGCCCGACGCCGCCCGGACTCGCGACGTTTTCGATCTCGCCGTGCACTTCCACGGAGCCGCGTGGCTGCCTGAGCAAGCGGTCGCCGAGCTTGGAGATCATTCTACAGTCGCAGCGGTCGTGAACGTTGGGACCGGCTCGGGCGTCTATGACCGCAGCTTCGCCGATCCGACCGTATTCGATTCTCTCCTCGCCGGCGTGACGCGCGAAGTGTCGGCGGCGATTGGCAAAACGGCGCGAGTGGACCGAGTGACACTGGTGGGATTCTCCGCGGGTCACGGAGCGGTACGGGCGATTCTCCGCGAGCCTCGTCACTTCGCGCGCGTCAGCGCGGTGCTGCTCCTCGACGGCATGCACACCTCGTACGTGCCCGATGGAACGGTGCTCGCCAAGGGTGGCTCGCTGGATACCACCAACCTCGTGGCGTTCGCCAACTTCGCGCGAGCTGCCATGCGTGGTGAGAAGCGGTTCCTCGTCACTCACTCGGAAATCTTCCCCGGCACTTTCGCGAGCACCACCGAGACGGCCGATTGGCTGCTCCAGACGCTTGGCCTCCACCGCACGCCGGTTTTGAAATGGGGCCCGCGCGGTCTGCAGCAGCTCAGCGAGGTCCGTGCTGGCCGCTTCGAGCTGCTCGGATTCGCCGGCAATTCCGCGCCCGATCACATAGACCAGCTCCACGCGATGCCCGAGCTTCTCGCGCGAGTCCTCGTGCAATGATCGCAGGCCGAAGACCGATCACGCGGCGTTTCAAGCGGCGGTCGGTCTATCTCTTTCCACGCACGGGTCTCTCGGAGCCAAGCACAGAATCAGGATCCAGATTCACAAACGTGAGACCGCCCGCTGCATCCACTTCGCAGCGATAGAGCAGCACACCAGCCTCGCCCGCCCATTCGCGGCGGCGGTTGATAAGATCGACGGCGTCGGACTCCTGTCGCGCGCGGAGCTCCGCGAGCGCGGCCCATGGAAGCTTACGACGGTAGTCCGCGCACGCCGCCTCGATTCGGCCCGCTGCTGACGGGCCGTGAAAGAGCAGTATCACGCGCCGGACCGCGTGCAGCTCGACCAGGTACTTGCATTCGGCGCACATCTGCTGGGCGCGAATGGGATCGGTGCCGGTCGAGGCCAGCGCGCCGCCACCGCCCGGGACGTAGAACCTGTCGTAACGCGTGATCTGGAATTCGCGCGCGAGGAACGCATCGGTGGCCTCCTGCAGTCGTCCATCCGAGCAGGCGACCACGAGCGCGTTTGGCCGCGCGGGAGTCCATCGCAGAGCAGATTCAGCCGGCGTCATAGTACGGATGGTTGTCGACTATGTATGCTCACGCAGGCCTATCCTCCGGTGTTGGCAACTCAGCCTAAAACGAGGTGTCTCTAAAGTGATGGTAACCTGCTTGCAGCAACAAGGCGTCGGCTTGGAGATGAGGATAGCGTGACCAGAACGGTCCTGATTACCGGCGCCTCGTCCGGCATCAGAAAGACGAGCGCGGAGCTGTTCACTGCGAACGGGTGGAATGTCATCGCCACCATGCGCGCGCCGCGAACATTGGCGCTGCTTCGGTGAGCTTTGCGGCGGCAGCGTTATGGCTGCGTGACATAACGTTCGATATTCCTGATCTGCGAACCCCAGCCGTTGTCGTTCATCCGGAACGCCTCGGCTCCTCACCCGTATCCCCGTGCTCCTGGGAAGCGGGATTCCCCTGTTCGGATATCTGTCGCATGACATCCCCTTCGAGCACATCGCCACGCGAACTTACCCGAGCGGGATGGTGCAAAGTGCATACAATATTGCATACATTATTGCCCAATGAGCCGGCAACGTATCGACTCCATCGACGCCGTTCGCGGCGGCATCATGATCATCATGGCGCTCGACCACGTGCGCGACTTCATTCACCGCGCCGCGATGACGTCGTCACCCACCGACCTCGCCGTGACGACGCCGTTTCTCTTCTTCACGCGCTGGATTACCCACTTCTGCGCCCCGGTCTTCATGTTCACCGCCGGACTCGGCGCGTACTTCTGGTGGCAGCGCGGAAAGACGACGGCGCAGCTCTCGACATTCCTGCTGACTCGCGGAGTCTGGCTCGTCTTCCTCGAGATCACCGTCATGCGACTTGCGTACAACTTTGACTTCTCCCAGAGCTATCCCGTTCTCATGCTCGTCCTGTGGGCGCTCGGCGCATGCATGATCGTGCTCGCGGCGTTGGTCTGGTTGCCCATTCGCGCGCTCGCTGTGCTGAGCGTCGCCACGATCGCGCTGCACAATCTGCTCGACGGCATCAACCCCGCGAACTTGGGCTCGGCCGCGCCGCTGTGGAACGTGATTCACCAACCTGGAGCGTTTCCCGTCGGCAAAGCGTTGGTGATCGTCGGCTATCCGCTCGTGCCCTGGGTCGCAGTGATGGCGCTGGGCTTCTCATTCGGTCCGCTCTTTCAGATGGAGCCGGCGCGACGGCAGCGCTACCTCATACGCATCGGCATGGCGGCGACGGCCGCATTCCTTGTCATCCGCGGACTGAACGTCTACGGCGATCCCGCACCGTGGTCGGCGCAGCGCTCGCCAATCGTTACGGCGCTCTCCCTTCTCAACACCACGAAGTATCCGCCGTCGCTGGATTTCCTGCTGATGACACTCGGGCCGGCGATGCTGGTATTGGCGTGGGCCGACCGGCACACGTTCAAGCTGTCCAATCCGTTGATCGTGTTCGGACGCGTGCCGCTGTTCTACTTCGTGACGCACTTCTACGCCGCGCACGCAGCAGCGGCGGTGCTGGCGTTGATCAGGTACGGATCGTCCGCGGGGGCGTTCATCTTCCATCCCGTGCCGTCGATGGGCGCGCCGCCGAACCTGTATCCATCCGTATTTGGGTACGACCTGTGGGTCGCCTACGCCGTTTGGGCGCTGATCGTCATCGGCTTGTACCCGGCGTGCCGCTGGTACGCATCCGTCAAAGCGACACGCCGAGACTGGTGGCTGAGTTATCTGTAGCTATACTGCGGCAGCTCGGAGCTCGTTCGCCTCGGCCGTCGTCGGATCGATGATCGTCGCAATCTCTAGAACGCGATTCGCGGGAAATCCTCCGAGTCTCGCGTGCTCCCGGATTATGTCCGCATTTGGCGCGATATAGACGCAGGTGATTTTGTCCTCCGTCACATAGCTCTGCACCCACTGAATGCTGGGACCGAGCTGCTGCAATACGGCGCACGACTTCTGCGAGATGCCCTGCAAGTCCGCGGCTGAAAGGGCCGCGGCATTGGGTATCTCGCGTTCGATTAAGTATTTCGGCATCCGCTTTCTCCGGCTAAGCGTTGAAGTTCCAGTTATCGATTCAGTTGTGTGACATTATCGACACACTCGTCGTGTGCGCGCAGTTGACCCGCGGATTCCAGCTGGCGAAGACTCCGCTCGGATTCTCCTTCCACACCCAGGCGTGGAGGCCCCAAAGCTGGAACGTGTCGTTCCGCTGGAACTTCTGGCCGAAAAGCTCCGGCGGCGCGGCGCTGCGGCTGTGGAAGGTATACGGGATGATGTACTCCACTGCGACGAGACGTAGCTCGCCATTCTTTTCGGGCTCGTAGAGAAGCAGCTCGGGCTCCCTCACTCGGGCGACTCCGTCGATCAGCGCGGTGTTGCCGTAGTGGAAACCCATGCCGCCAGCTCCGCCTGGGTCAGTCATGCACGGCGTGATCTGCGCCGACCATCCGGCTGCAGTTGCCGTCGCGAAGTTGTGGAACGGCGCCGTCACCTGGCGCAGCGCGGCCAGATCTCTGGCGACATCTCTCTCGTTTTCTCCCCTCGATTCTTCGCGATTCGCCGCCACGCCGGACGGCGCCTGGACGGCGGCCGTTGTTTCGGTTGGAACCGGCTCGCCGCATCCGGCCAGCAACGCGATCCCGGCAAGCAGTTGTGCAGTTCGTTTCATCGTGCCCTCTTTGTGTTGGTTAACTTGTACCCGCGCGTAACATGACCCGGAGCGGTTAGCCGCTCCTTGCGCTCGGAGTTAGCCAGGAATTAGCGGGCGGCGAGAGACGATGATCACTGTCCAACTGCTAGGCGGCGCGTCACTGCGCTCCGGGAATGAGCCCCTTGGAGGCCCACCAGCCCAGCGTCACCGCATCGCGCTGCTGACGCTCATCGCCGCCGCATGGCCGCAGCCCCTTGCCCGCGAGCGGGCGATGGCGCTTCTCTGGCCCGAGCGGGACACGGCTAACGCGCGACGGCTGCTCAATCTCGCGGTGCATGTGTTGCGCGCCGCGCTGGGCGAAGGCGCGATCGCATCGGCGGGCGACGGACTTCTATTGAATCCATCGCGGGTGAGCTGCGACCTGCTCCAGCTGCGCTCGGCGATCTCGGATGACTCTCCCGAGCGAGTCGTGCGGTTCTACACCGGCGCGCTGCTCGATGGATTCCACCTCGATGATTCGACCGAGTTCGAGTACTGGCTCGAGGAACGTCGAAGCGAGCTCACTCACGCCTACATAGCCGCGTTGCACGCACTTGGCGAGCGGCAGGAGAAATCCGGGGATGTGCATGGCAGGGTGCTCACGTGCCTTCGGCTGGTGGCCACCGATCCACACTCCGGCGCGCATGCGCAGGCGTTGATGCGCGCTCTCGACGCAGCCGGTGATCGCGCCGGCGCGATGCGCTATGCGAGCGAACACGCGCAACGACGGCGTGTGGAGCTCGATCTCGGGCCGGACCCGGAAGTGACCGCGCTCGCGGAACAGTTGCGCGTCGCACCTGCTCGGCGTCAAGCAGCCGCGACTACGCCCGACCACGCTCGCCTGCCATCTGTCGCCGTGTTGCCGTTCCTCAACCTGAGCGGAGACCCGGAGAACGAGTATTTCGCGGACGGCGTCACCGAAGATGTCATCGCGCACCTGTCCAAGATCCGCGACCTCAAGGTGATCTCTCACACTTCCGTGAAGCCGTTCAAGAAGCGAGACCACACCCTGAAGGACATCGGAGCCAGGCTCGGCGCCACGACTGTGCTCGATGGAAGCGTCCGGCATGCTGGCGACCGCGTGCGCGTCGTGGCGAAGCTCATCGATGTCGCGAGCGATCGGAACTTGTGGGCCGAAACCTACGACCGGCAGCTCACCGACATCTTCTCGATACAGACGGATCTCGCATTGCAGATTGCCGCCGCATTGAAGGCCGAGCTGTCGCGAGACGAGCAGATGCGCGTGCGCAAGCAGCCGACGAAGGATCTTAGAGCCTACCAGCTCTTTCAGCAGGCTCGGCAGTGGCACATCAAGTACATGCCAGAGGCGTATGTGCGCGCGATCGAGTACTACCAACGCGCAGTCGCGACCGACCCGACGTTCGCGCTGGCCTACGCGAATATGGCTATGGCGTACACCGAGCTGGCTGAAAGCGGCACAGAGGCACCCGACATAGCGAACCGGCAGGCGAAAGAAGCCGCGACGAACGCGCTGCGGCTGGATCCGGAGCTTGGAGCCGCGCATTGCACGATGGGATACCTCAAGGGAGTAATCGAGTTGGATTGGTCTGGTGCCGAGCAGGAGTTCAAGCGGGCACTGGAGCTGAGCCCAGGTAGCGATGATACCTATGATCTGTATGGACGTCTCTGCGCTGCGCTCGGGAGATATGACGAAGCAATCGCGCTGCAGCTGCACGCCAAGGAGCTTGACCCGCTGGCCCATCGCGTGGATTTCGCGACGACGCTGTTGCGCGCGGGACGGTACGATCAGGCTGTTGCTGCTTGCGAGGATATGGTGGAGCTCGACCCCGGGTACGACCGCGCCCGGGCCACACTGGGGTGGGCGTATTTCCTCAGCGGGAGACGGGAAGAGGGCTTGGCCGAACTGGAAGCAGCCGTTTCATTTTCTCGTGCGAACACAATGTGGTTGGGCCAGCTGGGACAGGCATATGCGATGGGCGGAAACGAGGTAAAGGCGCGAGAGATATTGGAGGAGCTCGATGAGCGGGCGAAAACGGCCTACGTCTCCCCCTACCATTTCGCTTACGTCTACACGGGGCTCGGCGAGATCGACACGGCAATGGACTGGCTCGAGCGCGCGGTTTCAGAACGGACTGGGCCGGCATACAGCATCAAGGGATCATTCTTGTTAACACCGCTGCACGCGCACCCCAGATTTCGGGCACTGTTGCGCCAGATGAAACTGGAATAAGAGTCAACAATGACATTCGACCTTCAACCCACACTGCAAGGCGAGCTTCTCGATCTCAGGCCGCTTCGTGCCGAGGACTTCGATTCTCCTTTTGCCGTCGCGTCGGATCCGCTGATCTGGGAACAGCATCCCGCCAACGATCGCTATAAGCCCGAGGTTTTCCGCGCATTCTTCGACGAAGGGCTGGCGTCCGGCGGCGCTTTGATCGCCACTGACAAGAAAGACGGCCGAGTCATTGGCTCATCGCGTTTTCACGGCTACAACCCCGAGCAGAGCGAGGTCGAGATTGGCTGGACGTTTCTGGCCCGCAAATACTGGGGTGGAGTGTTCAACGGCGAAATGAAGCAGCTGATGATCTCACACGCGTTCAAGTTTGTGAATCGAGTGGTCTTCCTGATCGGCGAGGAGAACCGGCGATCGCAGAAAGCCGTCGAGAAAATTGGCGCCGTGCGGTTGGGGGTGAGGATCGACGGGCTCGGAAGAGAGCGCGTCGCCTTTCAGATCAGTCCCGCGATGTTCGACCAGAATAAAGGAGTGCGAAGGTGAGTCTCACTTGCCGACCTGCTGGTCGATTTTACTTTGACGCCTTCCCGAGTGGAATCATCCGCACTCCCTGACTCGCAGTCGGCGACGAACCGTACAGCAGCGCGAGGATGATCGGATTGGTCACGCTTGGTTTTCCCGTCTCCTCGTCGGGATCGATGATGTCGTGCGGAAGAGCGAGCGTGTCGGACAGCTCGTACATCGTCAGCCTGGCGCCTTTCGCCGACCAGTGCGCGACCAGCTCGTCGATCGCCGAGTGATTGATCGTCCCATCGTTGGCATTGGCGAGAACGCGAATGTCGCGCGCCAAAGGCGCGTGATCGTCCGCGTTGCGGCGAACCGCCATGCCAAGCTTGAACATCTCTCCAACCCCACGCGTGCTCCACCCGAGAGTTCGGTCGGGACGCACTGTGTCTGGTGGCTCATGCTTCGAATAGTTGGGGGCGCGCAACATCAGATTCATGGCCGGCGTTTCCAGCTTCGTCGACAGGTGCGACAGCCCCAGCGCGGGAGCCACGAGCACCGCTCTGTCGACAGTGCGAAACTGCGCAACCCACGCAGCGACGTTCCCGCCGAGACTTACTCCACAAACGATGACCGTGTCGCCGAGCCCGCTGGCAATGTTCACCGTGGCATCGGCCATATCTCTCAGCTGCTCCGCCGTGATGCGGCCCAGATTGGAAGCGGTTTCTCCTTTGAGCCCATGCCAGGGCAGTCTCGGCACCACGACGTTGTCGCCACCGTCGTAGACCGTTGCGGCGAGCTCGCGATACTGGCGCGGCGAGTTCGACAGTCCGTGGAAGAATACGAATGCTCTTGGCGTGCGATGCCCGTGAACCAGCACCACTGATTTCCCGTCGGGTGTCGCAGCGGAATCAGCCCGTTCAAGCTGCTGGGCGAGCACCATCGCCGCTTCATATCCAGCCGCCGGCTTCGGACGCGGTGCGAGCGATCCGGTACGGATTGGCACAAGTGCGGCGGCACCGAGAAGAATCAGGGCAACACGCCAAAAGACTCCGAAGG
>JBBQAV010000112.1:0-8932 GCA_038316775.1 Gemmatimonadales bacterium
GAGGCGACGTAAGCGGGATCATGCGCGAGCTCGAGCTCCTCGATGGTGGCGTGACGTCCCTCGAGGTGATCGACCTTGTGAAACAGCTCGGGATCATCGCGGAGTGCCCGCGTGATCGCTCGCAGACGCCCGACGTGCTCCGGGTGGTTCCAGCCGGTGTCGTGGCGCCCGCAGTCGCTATGGGAGATGAAAGCGGCCCGCATCGCGCGGGAGATCTACTCGACCGGTCGCCGGCGGCGGTCGGTGATGAGGAAGGTCGATCCGTTTTTCGCATCGGTGGACGAGATGGGGACATTCTCGTCCAGAATCTCCCAGCCGTTCAGTTTGACGACGTACTCGTCGTCGTGGCGGACATCGGGATAAAGCTCCTTCAACGCGAGCTGCTTGAGATTCTTAACAGTCGCCGAGGGGTCCGCATCGATCCGGATGGCATCCCATGCCTCGAGCACCTGCGCCCTCAGATGAATCACCGGTCCCGACTGGGAACCCAGCTTGCTCGGCTCACCCCTGGTCCGGAGCCCGCTGACGAACGGCAGAGCGACTTTCATTCGCCGCGCTGGGTTGCGACAGCGAGCGGCACGGGCGCGAGCGTGGCGAGGAATCGCGCCACCTGCTGATCGAACAGGTAAGTGGAGCCCGTGACTCTCGTAGCTCCGGCTGCTGGAACGGCTGCGATCGCCACTTCTTCGCCTCCCTGGCCGCGCAGCGTCACGTGGGTCTTGGATTCCTGCTCCGGAAAGGCGGCATACACGCCGGTTTGGCGGGAGAAGAACTCCTTTGCGCCTTGCAGGACTTCGGCGGGGGTATGGGAGGTCGTCGTTTCCTGGAGAGTTCGCTGGCTCTGGGACATCGATGCCGAGTCAAGGGTTCTGAACGAGTTCGTGCAATCTAGACCCGCAGCGCAGGAGCAACAAGCTGACGCGCCGCTGCGGTCGGCATCTTGCAATTCACGCTTCACGAAACCTTCACGAACAGGAAGACGAATATGCTGACGAGGAGATCCGTGCTCCGCGCGCTGGTGGCCGCCGCCGCGCTCGCTGTATCCACGCAAGCTTCTGCCCAAAGCGGCACGCAGCGGGCGAGTTCCGCGGCACAGCTGCCACCCGCGACTTACAGGCCGGAGTTCGGCACGATGTGGACGTTCGACGCGCCGCCTCTCGACTACTGGCGCCGCACATACGGCTTTGCGCCCGACCAGAAGTGGCTGGATCACGTTCGCCTGGCGTCCGTGCGTCTTCCCAATTGCTCAGCATCGTTCGTCTCGTCTCGCGGTCTGGTGATGACCAATCACCACTGTGGACGCGATTGTACCGCCAGCTCCTCGCCCGCGGATTCCAACTACATCCAGACCGGTTTCGCCGCGCGGACTATCGCCGACGAGAAGAAATGCGCGGGGCTTTACGTCGATCAGCTGCAGTCCATTCAGAATGTCACCGACAGAGTCCGCGGCGCGCTCACGGGAAAAACTCCGGCCGAGCTCTCGGCGCAGCGAACAGCCGTCATCGGGCAGATTCAGACCGAGTGCAATCAGCAGACACAGCTCAATTGTCAGGTAGTGACGCTGTACCAGGGCGGGATCTATTCGCTCTACCGCTACCGCCGATTCAATGACATTCGGCTCGTCATGGCACCTGAGGGAGACATCGCCTTCTTTGGCGGCGATCCGGACAATTTCACCTATCCGCGGTACGATCTGGATCTGACGCTGCTTCGCGTGTACGAGAACGGGCAGCCGTACAGCCCGACTGATTATCTGAAATGGAGTCCCGCCGGCGCACTCGAGAATGAGCTCGTATTCGTGGTTGGGAATCCGGGATCGACCGGGCGGCTCAACACGATTGCGCAGATGGAATTCCTGAGAGACGTTGGATATCCCGCTTCGCTCGCCGCGTACAAGCGATCGCTGGTGATCTACGACGAGCTGTCACGCATCGACACGTCCGCGGCGCGGCGTTATCAGAACGATGTCTTTGGCATTGCCAACTCTCAGAAGGCGGTGACCGGATACCGCGCTGGCCTCGTCGACACGCTGAGCATGGCGAAGAAGCGAGCGTTCGAGCGTGAGTTCAGAGCCCGCGTCGCGGCCGATCCGAAGCTTCAGGCGCAATACGGCGGAACTTGGGACGCGATCGCGGCGGCGCAGCGCGAGCTGGCGACATTCAACCCGCAGCTCAGGTACTACGGATTTGGTGGCGGCTCCAACCTGATGCAGCTGGCGGCGGGCCTGGTGAGGGTAGCATCCGAAAGCGGGAAGCCCGACGCCGAACGGCTTCCGCAGTATCGGGGTGCTGGTCTCGAGAACATCAAGAGTTCGATTTCCAGGCCGGTGGCGATAGACACAGCGTTCGAGCGACGCGCGATTGCCGCGCAGCTCCGCGCGGCGCAGGGTGAGCTGCCGGCGAACGATCCCTTTCTCCAGGTCGCGCTTGGCGGAAAAACTCCTGACGCGAGAGCAGCGGCGCTCGTTCGCGGCACGCGCGTTGGCGATCAGGCCTTCCGTCAGTCGCTGGTTCAGGGCGGCGCGGCAGCAGTCGCCGCGTCGACGGATCCGCTGATCGTATTCGCTCGTGGGGTCGATCCGCTCAGTCGCACCCAGCTCACCAGGGCGAACGCGCTCAACGCGATCATCGCGTCGAACAGCGAGAAGATCGGCCAGGCGTTGTTTGCAGGTTACGGAACAGCGTTGCCGCCGGATGCGACGTTCACGCTGCGAATCAGCGACGGCGTCGTCAAATCGTTCCCGAGCAACGGCACCATCGCTCCCTACAAGACCACCTTCTACGGCCTGTACGAGCGATCCGCCGCGTTCGACGACAAGTTTCCGTTCAAGCTTCCGTCGAGATGGGTGGAGAGAAAAGCCAATCTGGATCTGACGACTCCGTACAACTTCGTGTCGACGAACGACATCATCGGCGGCAATTCAGGCAGTCCGGTGATCAACAGGAACGGCGAGGTTGTCGGATTGGTTTTCGATTCGAACATCGAGGGTGTGTCGAACCGGTTCATCTTCTCGACCGAGGTGGGTCGCACCGTGAGCGTGCACTCGCGCGGGATTGTAGAGGCGCTGCGCAAAATGTACGACGGCTCGCGCATCGCCGACGAGCTTCAGGCTCGATAGTCGTAAGCTTCTGTACTTGGAGATCCTCGCGCCGGTCAGTCGCCAGGGCGAGAATCAAGCGCGCCCGTTCGGGTCACGCGCCGAGAAGTCCCTCGATCTTCTTGATCAACGGCTGAAAGGAAAGCGTCCGCGCGCCGGCGCGTTGTGCGATTTCCGGGGCGCTCTCGCGCTGCCCCTGCGCGAACAGCTCCTCGGCAATCCATGGTCCGGCGCTCGGATTCCGGAACCAGTCGATGTCGAATCGAGCGGTCAGCTCTTCATTGAGAACGGATTGCAGCTGCCAGGCGCGCAGGTAGCGCGCGGAGTAGTAGCCAGGGTCGACATCCACGAAGGCATCCGCGTCCGTATACTCGAATCCCGTCGCGTTGCTGAGGCGAGATACATACAGCTCGGGGAGCTCCGCCCACGGCAGGTCACCGCCATATAGCTCCCGCTCGTAGAGGAACTTGGCGCAGTACCGCCGCAGATAGTGCAGCTCCTCGAATCCGCTCGTGCGCAGAAACTTCTCGACGCGATTCGTCCCGAGCTCGGTGTAGCGCAGGAGCCAGCCACGGTCCTGCATCCGGTGGTCGAACAACATCGCGTAGGATTCCGTCACCGAATTGTCGCCCAGCCACCTGAACTCGAAAGGATAGTCCGCGCTCGCGTGCGCGAAGTGTAGGGCGTGCCCCATCTCGTGCAGGAAAGTGTTGTAGTCGCTCTGACCGCCGTGCGGCCGAAGGACCAGGTACACCTCCTCCGGGACGCGCACGGGAGAGCAGAACGCGCGCGATCGCTTCCCTTCGCGGTCGCCGACGTCGAAGATGACTCTCCCATTGGCAGTCGGGTCGATTCCCATCTCCAAGACCTGACGTCGCATCACGGTCTCCATCTCGTTGCCCGGGAATGCGTCGTCGTACTCGGACGCCCTGAACAGCGCGAGCGCGTCGGAACGCTTCGCCTCCGACGCTTTGATGCCCATCGATTTCCGAAGCACGCTCTGCAAGGTGTCGTGCCACATCGGCTTGGTATCGCTCAGAAACTTTTCACAACTATCGGCGAGCGCGCTGAGCGAGATACCCGTGACCATCTCGAAGGAGCTGTTGTAGTCTCCGGCGATTCCCAGCGACTCTATGAATTCCTTCTCGCGCTGAAGCCGCTCGAGGCGAATTGGCGCGTGTTCTTCTTTCGCCAGCTTGGCTCTTGCCGTGTCCAGACCCAGTCGCAGCGCACGATCCTGCGTATTTGCGATCTCGATCGGCGCGGCCTGGTAGGGAATCACGCGACCGTCGGGCGACTGGATTACCGCCGTGTTCTCCCACGCTATCTCGCGCTCATCGAGCGCGGCGAGGGGCTTGGACGCCTGGGACTCGATCTCCCATTCGAGCAGCGACCGCGCCGATCTCTTGTCATCGGTGCCCTCTGTCGCCGAGCGGAAGGCGTCGAGCGTCAGCTCGAGCGCTTCTTCCCCGAGAATGCGTTCGTATTTCTCGTAGATCGGCTGCAGCTCCGCCGTCTTCTTCAGGCCCGCGTACGCGAGATAGCTCTCGCGTGAGAGGGCTTCCATGAACGCCTGGCCTTCAGCTCGCAGGCTCTGAAGGTCGAGCGCGCTCACGTAGTGAGCTGGCGGCTGATGAAGTCCTTGAGCTGGCCGGCCTCGACGCGCTCCTGCTTGAGCGTGTCGCGATCGCGAACGGTCACGGTCGCATTCGTCAGCGACTCGCCGTCGACAGTGATGCCGAACGGAGTGCCCACTTCGTCCTGCCGCCGGTACCGGCGGCCGATCGCCCCGCTGTCGTCGTAGAAGATCGGGAATGCCTCCCGCAGATCATCCGCGATGCGGTGAGCCATCTCCGGCATTCCGTCTTTCTTCACGAGCGGAAATACTCCGGCCTTGATCGGCGCGATCGAAGGATGCAGAGCCAACACCGTTCTGCCCTCTGATTCTCCTTCGACGGCCTCCTCGCGATAAGCATTCACCAGCACCGCGAGAGTCGTCCTGTCCGCGCCCACCGACGTCTCGACCACATTGGGAATGTAACGGCGATTGTTCGGCTGATCGAAATACTCGAGCTTCTTGCCGGAGAACTTCTGGTGCTGCGACAGGTCGAAGTCGCCTCGATTGTGCACTCCTTCTATCTCCTGAAATCCAAGGGTGCCGCCGAAGTCGAACTGCACGTCGAATGCGGCTCGCGCGTAGTGCGCCAGCTCTTCCTTGGTGTGCTCGTGGAACTGAAGCCTGTTTTCCGCGAGGCCGAGCGATCGATGCCAGTTCATGCGCTCTTGCTTCCAGTACTCGAACCACTTCATGTCTGTGCCCGGCTCGACGAAGAACTGCATCTCCATCTGCTCGAACTCGCGCGTCCGGAAAATGAAGTTGCCCGGCGTGATCTCGTTGCGGAACGCTTTGCCGATCTGCGCGATTCCGAACGGCACCTTCTGCCGCGTGGACTGCTGAACGTTCAGGAAGTTCACGTAGATACCCTGCGCCGTCTCGGGACGCAGGTACACGATCGAGGCCGAGTCCTCGACGGGACCCATGAACGTCTTGAACATGAGATTGAACTGGCGAGCCTCGCCGAGCGTCCCTTTCATTCCGCACGCGGGGCACTGAACGTCCGGCGTTCCCGGAATGCCCTTGATGCGCGGATCGTCAGCCCGAAAGCGCTTCTTGCAATTCTTGCAATCGACGAGCGGATCCACGAATCCGCTCACGTGCCCGCTCGCCTCCCAGACGCGAGGATGCATCAGGATGGCTGCGTCCAGTCCTTCGATGTCGTTCCTGGCGCGAACCATCGCGTGCCACCAGCGATCCTTCAGATTCTTCTTGAGCTCGACACCCAGCGGTCCGTAGTCCCACACGGAGCCGGTGCCGCCGTAGATCTCAGAGGACTGGAAAATGAACCCGCGCCGCTTGGCGAGCGACACGAGCTTTTCCATTACATCGGGGTGATTGGGCATGCGAGAAAACTAGTTGCCGAGGCAACCGCTTGCCTGCACGAGCCGAGTCGCGGCGAACGAATTCATCTAGGTATCGAGCTCCGCGCTGAGCCTGGGCTCCGAGGGGGCGCGCTGGCCGAGGAGACGTGCAACGATGCGGTCGCCGTGGTAGCGGCCGTTCTCGATGAACACCTTGTTCGCGTCGTAGCCCGCAACCACGACGCCCGCGATGAAAACGCCGGGAACCGGCGTTTCGAGAGTGTTGGGGTTGTGACTTGGTATCCCGGTTTTCGGATCTATCGGTACGCCCGTCTCGCGCAGCAGGTCCAGACTCGGCGCGAAGCCGGTCATGACGTAGACGCGGTCCGCCTTCAGGCGCTCCTCGGCCTTGCCGGTTGCAACGACGACGTCGCGCGGCTCGATCGCCTTGACCCGGCTGTCCCACCTGACCGCGATCAGGCCTTCCTTCACGCGGTTGGTGAAATCCGGAAGCACCCACGGCTTGATCTTCTTGTCGAAGGTCGGACCGAAGTGGACGAGCGTCACTCGCGCGCCGGATCGCCACAGATCGAGAGCAGCTTCGGCGGCCGAATTTCCGCCGCCAATGACGACTACGTCCTGCAAGAACGCCTCATGCCCCTCGCGATAGACGTGGGTCACGTGCGGCAGATCTTCTCCGGGCACACCAAGGCGATTGGGAGAGCCGAAATAGCCGGTGGCGATGACGACGGCGCCCGCTTTGGTCCTTTCTTCCTCTCCAGCCGCCGTCCGCGAAACCACAGTGAAATCGCCGGACTTCCCTTGGATCGCCGCCACTCTTTCTCGCTGGCGCAGAGGGATTCGGAAATACGTGACCACCGCTCGATAGTACGCCAGAGCGTCGCGTCTGCTCGGTTTTTCCGTCGCGATGACAAAAGGGAGGCCGCCGATACTGAGCTTCTCAGCCGTCGAAAAGAATCTGACGTAACTCGGATACTCGGCGATGGTGCTCACGACGACTCCACCCTCGATCACAAGCGGGCGAATGCCTGCCCGCTGCGCGGAGACCGCGGCGGCAAGGCCGCACGGGCCCCCGCCAACGATCACGATGTCGGCGTCGTTCGCCATCGCTTCAGCCGGCGGTTACGCGACGCCGACTGGGCTCGCGGGAAGCGCGCCCTCTACACCGATGATCTGGTCGCGGCGGGTTCCCACGCTGACGTACGTGATCTGCGTCTCGACGAGCGACTGGATGCGGTCGAGATAGCGGCGCGCAGCGGACGGCAGATCCGTGAGTGTTCGTGCGGCGGCCGTGCTCGTCTTCCAGCCGTCGAACCATTCATACCGCGGCACCGCTCTCTCGAGCACTTCCAGATCCCCCGGGAACTCCTCGTAAACGTCGCCATCCACCTGATAACCGGTGCAGAGACCGATCTTCTCGAGGGTATCGAGAACATCCAGCTTGGTGACCGCGAGATCAGTGAGACCGTTCACACGAGCTGCGTAGCGGACGACGACGCCGTCGAACCATCCGCACCGGCGCGGACGACCGGTCGTAGCGCCGAATTCGTTCCCGAGCTGCCTCACCTCTGAGGCGAGCGGCTCCTCGAACTCCGTCGGCAGTGGGCCGTTCCCGACGCGGGTCGTGTAAGCCTTGACCACTCCGATAACCGAATCCAGCTCACTCGGCGCGATTCCGACGCCGGTCGCGGCACCGCCGGAGGTCGTGCTGCTCGACGTGACGTACGGGTACGTACCATGATCGATGTCGAGCAATGAACCCTGCGCGCCCTCGAGCAGAACCGCGGAGCCGCCGACGATCGCGCGGTGGATCTTGAGACCGACATCTTCGGCCAGCGGAAGAAGCCGCTTCGCAAACTTCTCCAGCACGCCGAGCGTGTAATCGACGTCAGCGAGCTTGGTGCCCGATATCGCGAGCTGAATGTTGGCATGCGCGACCCCTCGCTCGACGAGTTTTCTCAGCCGCTCCGGATTTCGCAGGTCCAGCACGCGAATTCCGCGGCGGCCGTATTTGTCCTCGTATGCAGGCCCAATTCCGCGGCCGGTCGTTCCAATCTCCTTGCTCGCAGAGCTCTGTTTATCGACGAGCTTGTGATACGGCAACACGAGATGCGCCCGGTCGCTCACGTAGAGTCGCCCCTCGACGTCGATGCCGTCGGTTACCAGCTCGTCGATCTCGGCGAAGAGAGTCTCGACGTCCAGTACGACACCGTTCCCGATCGCGCATCGGACGCCCGGGTGAAGAATCCCGCTTGGGATCTGGTGGAGAACGAACGACTTGTCGCCGATGTGAACGGTGTGCCCGGCGTTGGCGCCGCCCTGGTAACGGACAACCCAGTCAGCGCGCTCCGAGAGGACGTCGACGAGCTTGCCCTTGCCTTCGTCTCCCCATTGGGCGCCGACGACGACGATGGTGCGTGTTTTTGTATCGAACATTCGGTCTGAGGGGGACGGAAAAAGCAAACGCCCCGAGAGGCTCGGGGCGTTGGTTCAATCTACCTCTCAAGAGGTGCGTGTCAACGCTGGACCGGTGGCGGGGGTGGCACCTGGTCCACAACCCGAGAGGGATCGTCGGGGCGGACGACGCTCTTGATCGGGAGAACGACGGTGAATGTCGAGCCCTTGCCGTAGACGCTTTGCGCGAATACATGCCCCCCGAGGGCGTCGACGAGCTTTCGGGTGATACTGAGACCGAGGCCGGTCCCCCCGAACTCGCGGGTCCTCGACTGATCCACCTGTCTGAAATCCTCCCACATGGACTCGAGATCGCCGTCGCGTATTCCGATACCGGTGTCGCGAACATCGAAGCGAAGGTCTTCTTCGTCCTTCGAAACGGTGACCCAGATTCCGCCGTGATGGGTGAATTTCACGGCGTTGGAGAGCAGGTTCAGCAGG